>NZ_CP058350.1:1343505-1664510 GCF_005860795.2 Peteryoungia desertarenae | reverse complement strand
GGCACTGGTGAAAACTGGCGACGTGGACATCATGATCGCCCTCCGGGGCAACTTCTTCTACACCCGCACGGTGCCTTGCGAGCTTTGGTTCTTCGACAAGGCCAAGCCCGAACATCTGCGTGACAAGGTGCTGATGATCGATGCGCGGCATGTGTTCCGCAAGGTCACGCGCAAGGTCTACGACTTCTCGCCCGAGCAGATGCGCAATCTCACTGCCATCACCTGGCTTTATCGTGGCCAGACAGAGCGTTTCACGGCGCTTGTGCAGGATTATGTGGAAACGGCGCGGGCTGAGGCCGTAGGGGCGGATTTCACCGGCCTGCTTGGAGCGGTTGACGAAGCCATTGCCTTCTTCGTTGCCCATCTCGACGCAGAGGAGGCCCCCATCGAAGCTGCCCAGCAGCTGCGTGCTCAATGCGACGCGTTTGCAGCCGCCGCGGCAAATTTGATTGCCGCTCCAGCCGAGATTGCCGCCTTGAATGAGCGGCTCACAGCCATGCAGCCAGTGGGCGATAAGGCCAAGACGCTGATTAAGGAAATCGACGCACTCTTCAAACTACTGCAAAAGGCGCAAGAGGCGCTGGCGGCCAAAGGCGAACAGCAGATTGCAGAGCAGAGCGGCGAGGCAGCAGCCAAGCGCGTGACGGCAGAGGTGCGCAAGCTCGGCTCCGACGGCAAGAAACTGCTGGCAGCGATCGTTGATGCGCGCATTGTCTTGACCGGCGATCCATCGGTGCAACTGACTGTGACGGGAAGCCTTAAACGCTTCCGCTATTTTGAAGGCCAGGCCCACTGGCTGTTATCGCGCTTTTCGGATGGCGAGCTGCGCGATGTGCAGGGGTTGGTCAAATTGGTCGATCACGCGGAACTGGCCGCGAACGATTACAGCCTGACGCCGGGGCGCTATGTCGGTATCGCGCCCGAGGTCGAGGATGATGAGTTCGATTTCGAAGACGTGCTGCGCGAAATCCATCTGGAACTGGACGGGTTGAACACCGAGGCGGCGGAACTGGCCGAGGTGATTGCGAAGAATTTCGAAGAGTTGCTTGTATGACTTGGACAGATGCAACCCTCGAAGACCTTGTCCTCCTCCAGCGAGGCTTCGACATCACAAAGGCGGAGCAGAGGGACGGTCAAATTCCGGTGATTTCGTCTTCCGGTGTCCAAAGCTACCACAACGTTGCGAAGGTAAAGGGTCCCGGAGTTATCGTTGGCAGGAAGGGTTCTGTCGGAACCGTCTATTATTGCGAAACGGACTATTGGCCACATGATACAACGCTTTGGAGCAAAGACCTTAAAGGCAATGATGCAAAATTCGTTGCTTACTTTCTTCGAACGCTCAACCTGGATCGATTTGACACCGGCAACTCAAATCCCACGCTGAACAGAAATCATATCCACGGTCAGCCGATCAAAAAACCTGACCTCCCCACCCAACAACGCATCGCCTCCATCCTCTCGGCCTATGACGACCTGATTGAGAACAACCGGCGGCGGATTACGTTGCTGGAACAGGCGGCGCGGCTACTTTACCGCGAATGGTTCGTCCACCTCCGCTTTCCCGGCCATGAGACGGCAAAGATTGTTGATGGTTTGCCGGAGGGGTGGACACATTGCTCATTCGCACAGATGGCACAATATCTGAATGGGTTTGCTTTCAAACCACGCCATCTTGGCGAGAACGGGCTTCCGATCGTCAAAATCCCTGAGCTGAAGGCGGGAATTCTGGAAAAGACACCACGGTATGAGGGAAGTGAAGTTCCTGATAAATACCTTTTAAATGATGGCGACCTTATCTTCTCTTGGTCCGGAACCTTGGCAGTCGATTTCTGGAATTCAGGCGCCGCCTATTTGAACCAACACCTCTTCAAGGTAACGCCAAGTGTGGGTTTTTCCGCGGCGTTCCTTCTTGTTGCGATACGGGAATGCATGCCGGTGTTTATGGGTAAGGCAGTTGGCGCTACTATGAAGCATATTAGGCGTTCGGCACTGGACGAAGTTATGCATCTGCTACCGCAAGGGCATATTCTCGCGGACTTCAATCACCGAGCGTCCGAATTGTATGACCAAGTTCAACTTCTCCGCGCCCAAAACCAGAAACTTACCCGCGCCCGCGACCTGCTGCTCCCGCGCCTCATGGATGGACGTATTCCCGTCTAAAGTGTAGTCCTTGTCTATGAATGATTTCACCGAAGATCACCTTGTTCAAAAAACGATTGCCGAATACCTCGAGGCTGAGCATGGCTGGCGGGTTGTCACGGCCTGGAACAAGGAGGCTTTCGGCCCAGAAGGCACGCTTGGCCGAAAGTCCGACAAGGACGTGGTGCTGACGCGCTATCTCTCCGAGGCGCTGCTTCGCTTGAACCCAGGTCTGCCAGAGGAAGCCTATGTGCAGGCGCTGCGTGAGATCACCGACATTTTCGGCTCGCAATCGCTTCTGCATATCAACCAGGACAAATACGCGCTGATCCGTGATGGCGTGCGGGTGAAGTTCCGCCAAAATGGCGAGCAGCGCATGGAACGCCTGCGGGTGTTTGATTTCGACAATGCCGAGAACAATGACTTTCTGGCAGTCCGCGAATTGTGGGTGCGTGGCTATGCCCACCGTCGTCGGGCCGACATTGTGGGTTTCGTCAACGGTTTACCGCTGATGTTCTGCGAGCTGAAGCGTCCGGACAAAGACCTGAAACGCGCCTATGCCGAAAACCTGTCAGACTACAAGGACGCGGTGCCGCATCTGTTTCACTTCAACGCCTTTGTCATTCTCGGCAATGGCGATCTGGCGAAACTTGGCTCGATCAGCGCGGATTACGACCACTTTTCCGACTGGCTGAAACTGGACGAGGCCGAGCAGCGCGACCAGATGCTGCCGATGGAAGCACTGCTGCGTGTGGTCTGCGACAAGCGCCGGTTCATGGACCTGTTCGAGAACTTCATCCTTTTTGCCGATTCCGCGAACGGACCAGTGAAGATTCTGGCGAAGAACCACCAGTTCCTTGGCGTCAATCGCGCGGTCGAGGCGGTCGCCAATCGCCAAGCTCTGAAGGGCAAGCTGGGCGTGTTTTGGCATACGCAGGGGTCGGGCAAATCCTTCTCGATGGCGCTGTTCACGCAGAAGGTGCATCGCAAGCTGGGCGGCGATTACACATTTCTGGTGCTGACAGACCGGACGGATTTGGACAACCAGATCTACAAGACCTTTGCCAGCGTGGATCTTGCCAACAACGACAAGGACCCCTGCCGGGCTGGATCTGCTCAGGAGCTGAGGGATCTGCTGGGCCAGCAGAAGAAGGTGATCTTCGGCATGATCCAGAAGTTCACCGATGACCAGGCCAAGGCTGGCGTCTACTCGGACCGTGACAACATCATTGTGGTGACCGACGAGGCGCACCGGTCGCAATATGGCACGCTGGCGCTAAACCTGCGCAAAGCGCTTCCCAATGCCGCGTTCATTGGTTTCACCGGCACGCCGTTGTTCTCGAACGATCAGATCACCAAGCAGGTCTTTGGTGCCTACCTTTCGACTTATGACTTTCAGGACGCCATTGAGGACGGCGCTACGCTGCCGCTTTACTACGATGCGCGCGGTGACAAGCTGCAACTGACGGGCGGCGACCTCAATGAGAAGCTTGCGGCAGCCATTGCCGATGCAGAAATCGATGACCCAGACGTCGCTGCAAAGCTTTCAGACGATCTGAAGCGTGAATATCATGTGGTGACTGCCGAACCCCGGCTTCGCCATATTGCCCGCGATTTCGCCTGGCACTTCTCCTCGAATTGGGAGAGTGGCAAAGCGATGTTCGTTGCCATCGACAAGATAACTGCTGTGCGGATGTATGACTTCATCTCCGACGCCTGGCAGGCACGGCTAGCAGAGCTGGAAAAGGATCTGGCGCATGTTTCTAACGATCAGGAACGCGTGCTCCGCAGCCAGCAAATCGACTGGATGCGCAAGACAGAGATGGCTGTTGTCGTCAGCGACGAGCAGAACGAGATCAAGAAGTTCAAAAACTGGGGTCTCGACATTATCCCGCACAGAAAGCGGATGAAGGACGGTTTCACCGTTAAAGAAGTCGTTGGAGGTCGCGAGATCGAGAAACGCCTCGATGTGGAAACCGCTTTCAAGCGGGAAGATCATCCGTTCCGCATCGTGATCGTTTGCGCCATGTGGCTAACCGGTTTCGACGTGCCGTCCCTTTCCACGCTCTACCTCGATAAGCCGTTGCAGGCGCACACCTTGATGCAGGCGATTGCAAGAGCGAACCGAGTGAAGGAAGGCAAGAACAACGGTCTGATTGTCGACTATTGCGGCATCCTGAAAAACCTCCGGAAGGCGCTGGCGACGTTCGCCGGACATACAGGTGGCAAGGGACCGCTTGGCGAGGGAGGCGACGAGCCTGTCGTCGATCCGCTCAACCCTCAAGAGGCGTTGCTCGGAGAACTCGCGGAAGCGATCCATATCGTCCGTCAGGGGCTGCAGGCCGATGGCTTCGAACTCGATCGACTGCACGAAGCAATCGGATTCGACAAACTCAAGGCGCTGAAAGACGCCAAGGAGCTGATCAACGCGAACGATGAGAGCCGCAAACGGTTCGAAATCGCCGCACGCGCTGTCTTCCGAAAATACAAATCCTGCCTGACTTTTCCGGAGGTCGAGCGATACAAGCCGGACTTTCAGGCCATCAATTACATCTATGCCTCGCTGCAGGAAGACAAGCTTGCTGCTGATACGTCCGCCATCATCCAAAAGCTCAACGCCATCGTTGGCGAGGCTATTGATATCCGTCCGGACAGCGCTGACGATAAGGTTTTCGATATCTCGAAGGTGAATTTCGAGCTGCTGCGCCGAGAGTTCGCCAAGAGCGAACGCAAAGCCAGCGATGTCCAGGATCTGCGCACTGTTCTTCAGGAGCGGCTCGCAAAAATGCTGGCGGCCAATCCCACCCTACAAGATTTCCAGGATCGTTTTGGCCAGATCATCAACGACTACAACAAGGAAAAAGACAAGAACACGATCGAAGCCACCTTCGAAGCGCTGATGCGGATCGCAGCGGACCTCGAGGCAGAGGCGCAAAGTCATGTGGCGCTCGGTCTGACGCAGGAGCAGAAGCCAATCTTCGACCTGCTGATGCGCGAGGACCTGACAAAGGAAGAGATCCGGCAGATCAAGGCTGTCTCAGTGGAAGTGCTGAAAGCCATCCAACGCCGCATGGAGGAGGTTCAGGACCTCTTCGAAAAGCAGAGCACCCGCGACGACTTGCGCCAGCAGATCTATGATCTGCTCTATGATGACAGGACTGGGCTACCGGCCTCGAAATACGATGAAGGCGACTTGGACGAGAAGACTGATGTTCTCTTCCAGCATTTCATGCACAGTTTCAGGCCGAGCGGCTACGCCGGGTTTGCGACCTCGCATTGACGACTCATGCGTGTAAGCTGTCGAGAGCGCGCTAGAGCTAGCGATCCGGCTGCGAAAGGGGTTTTAACTCTCCCATCCCACCTCAAGCCGACCTTCGCGTTTCGCCGCGCACCGGCAAATTATCTGGACAAGGGCGACAAAGCGATTAGAAATTTGAGCACAATCTGCGGTCACACCCGAGGTGAATCTTGAGCGATATCAAACTGTTTCACTTTGGGGGTGCTGAGGTGACCGAACTGCCGGGCACCGCCATGCAGGTGGAGAAGTCCCTGCAGGTGCTGTTCGAGGCCAATCTTGAGGCGCTGCTTGGCATCCGCTTCCTGGCAACGGAGCATTCGACCGGTCCCGTGCATGGCGGCCGCATCGACACGCTTGGTCTGGATGAGGACAACTCGCCCGTCATCATCGAATACAAGCGCTCGGTGAACGAGAACGTCATCAACCAGGGCCTGTTCTATCTCGACTGGCTGCTCGATCACCGCAAGGAGTTCCAGTGGATGGTGATGGAGCGGCTGGGCGCCGATGCCGCCAATGCCGTCGAGTGGACCGCGCCTCGACTGATCTGCATCGCCGGGGACTTCACCCGTTACGACGAGCACGCGGTCAAGCAGATCGCCCGCAACATTGAGCTTATCCGCTATCGCCGGTTCGGTGAGGATCTGCTGATGCTGGAGCTGGTGCATGCACCGAAGACTGCGAGCGTGAGCACAAGGCAGGCTCCGAAGACACTGCCGGACACTCCCGGCGTAACTGTGGAGGAGACGCCAGGTGAAGAGCCTGATCCATACTTCACGCAACGACAAGCCTATCGCCTGGCGCAATCATCGAGCGAGCTCCGCGACATCTTCGACGCCGCCTACCAGTTCCTGATCGGTCTTGGCGACGATGTGCAGGTCAAGGAGCTCAAGCAGTATACCGCGTTCAAACGGATCAAGAACTTTACCTGCCTGCAGATCTATCCGCAGGCCCGCAGCATCGCGGCCTATGTGAGGCTCGATCCGTCAACCGTCGAGCTGGAGGAAGACTTCTCGCGCGACGTGACGAACATCGGACATCATGGGACAGGTGATTTGGAAATCATGCTCCGCTCTATGGCTGATTTCGAGAAGGCGCAGCCGCTGTTGCGCCGGGCGTATGAGGGTGGGTGAGGCTGCGGCAGCGATGACCACTTCCGTTGTTGGCTTCGACTCAGCCTGGACCGACAATCCAAAAGCGCCAGGTGCAATTTGTGTTATCCGGCTCGACGCACACGGCGCACGGTTGCATATGGAGCCGAGGTTGGCTTCATTTAGTGAAGCCGCCGCGCTTATTCATGCAGAAAGGCTTGAGGTCGACAAGTGTGTCGTCGCGCTAGATCAGCCGACCATCGTTCCAAATCTCAGTGGCTCACGTCCCGTCGATAAAGTGGCGGGAGCTCTGATCTCCTGGGTTGGCGGTGGAGTGCAGCCGGCCAATCGGTCGAAGCTTGGTATGTTCGATGACGCTGCACCTATCTGGCGGTTCAAGCATGCGATTGGCGCTTTTGAGGACCCAGACGCGGCACGGACTGCATCGACAGGGCTGTTTCTGATCGAGGTATTTCCCGCGCTTGCCCTAGTTGCTATCGATAGCGCCTATTGCAAGCGCCTGGGGGCTCCAAAATACAATCCCGCCAACAGACGCATGTTTCAACTGGACCACTGGCACTCCGTAGCGGAGACAATCCGGGTATTCGGATCACTAAACGCCCTAGAGCATCTAGAACTTTGGTGCTCAGCCGTGTCAGCGAACCTGACGCCGACTAAAGCCGACCAGGACAAAATCGATGCGATGATCTGTGCTCTCGTCGGTTTACACTGGCTCGTGGCCCCTCGTGAGCAATCCGTCATGATCGGTGACCTGGTCAGCGGATACATAATTGCTCCGGCGCTTTGCGGCATCCACGAGCGACTGGCCATAGCCGCGCGAAAGAGGGATGTGCCGATTAGATAGTGCGATCGTGAATTGCCGGCACGCAGCGGCCACTCCCAAGGAGATTTTCTGTGCCTGGCTTGTAGAATTGTAAGCCCGAACAGCCGCTATGAGACAGCCCGCGCCAACGAGCGCCGACCAATGTGACCGGAGAGGTGGCTGATTGGTCGAAAGCACCGCACTCGAAATGCGGCATACTCGCAAGGGTATCGTGGGTTCGAATCCCACCCTCTCCGCCACAGGGTTCTCAATTTTCTCTGTTCCCTTTGTGACGAAAGTGTCGGGTGCCCATACGCTAAGGGAGTTTTAGGCACGCTGGCGCCACAATTGGGCCGAAAGAACGCTTTTTGCGCATGCCTCTTGACAAGTCGGGCACACTTAGACATGTAATGTGTTGATTAGACGAAGTGGACCTCACGCTTGCCGCTTTGAACTGAGCCATAGCTGAGCTTTGGATCGTTCTGAGAGGGGTGGTTAGCGGAATGTCATCCATAGATGCTGGATCCTACGGGCCCGGGGATTTAGTAGACTAGGCACCAGACTCACGTCTGAAAATTCGTCATTCACTCTCACGAATTCGGAAAGCCTCGAGCTGAAAAGCTACGGGGCTTTAACCGTTTCCTCTCATGCAATCGTCTACCAACAAGTTGGCATTTTTCTTTTCCGGTTTCCATTCCCCGTTCTGGCGGCAAAAAAGGGTCGTTCGTCCTTTGTGAACGTGTCCGTCTGCTCGCGTCACATCGAAATGGAATTTATCCTCATAGGTGCACCCAAGCCTAAAGTGCCGGGTCAAGGCGATGTCCGCACGATCCTGAGGGCCAGCGCTGCCGTGCTGGATTTCGGTGGAAGTCGGGCTAAACCGCAAGTCCCCTTTTGCTTTGTATGCGCGATCTTCTCCGGCAAAACGCTCTACTCGAAAGTTCTTCGCCTTCTTCTGCTGCTTGTCTATGTCGAAGTCGATTTTGAAGAGCTTGTCGATACCCATTCCATAGTTGATGGGGGGCAGCAGGTAAGGGGAGTTCAATGAACTCATGTTGTCTTTCAGGTGCTTTACAGCTGCCAAGCCACGACCAATAGCTTCCACGGCCGCCTCGACGGTTCGACTAGCTCGACCGTAGCATTGACTGCTGAGGGGAATCGCTAACGGTGAGTAGTGGAATACCTCCTGCAACTTCTTTGCATTCTCTCCCGGCTGAAACAGCAGGAAAAAATGATCTGGCTTTACCAGACTGCAGGTCTGCCCTTCACTTAGGGCGCAGCGCTTTCCTGCGGAATGGTTCAGCGCGCATTGCTGACTCGGGTTTCGACAGAAGCTGCTAGGCCGCTTCTTCTCTCCGAAGATGGCGTCGCGGGAAGCTTCCAGAATTGCATCGATTTCGTTGTCTATGTAGTGAGCCTGTTCATCCTTGTGGCGTCGTGACGATGCCACGCGGAAAACATAACCTGTCGAATAACGCGATCGCAAATCGGCCAGCACAACGCTGTGGATCGCGCTTGGAACTCCCGCTAGAACAACCGCTGTATTTGCCATCGGCGACTACTGCAATAGGGCAGAGAGAAGATCCAAATTTATAGTGTAGTTCTTTCGATCTTTTTCAGGTATAGACAATACAAGATTCCGGAGGGCCTCAATTCCATTCGAATCTGCCGTGCGCGGCGCTGATGGAGGAAGCTTGGCTGGCAAGGCAACATCAGTTGGCCTAGGCGCATGCGGGTGATCTTCCCTATGATAGTGGTCCTGAAGGCTGTAGCCTCGAAGTTTGAACCAGTCTTCGATTGCACTGTAGGCAGCTCTATTCCGCTGTGGAAGAGGCAACTCAACCGGAGGAATGCGGTGCGGCTCGATTTCTTCCCATCCAGGCGACGGTGCCGCTGAATCCTCAGGGGCATCCCAAAAGTGGACCTCCGGTGCGAGCCTTATAAACCGCCTTTCGCCTTCCTTTATGGGTCTGAAGAATGCGGCCCAAAGAACTTTGTTTAGGCGGGGGAGTGGTGCATCACGACGCGCCGTTGCCGACTCGTCGACAAATACTGACAGTGTGCCCTGACTTCCTATAAATCCTATCTTCCCTTCAAGGTGCTCGGTTAAAACGTGTGAGAGTGTTTTATCTCTACCGAGAAGTGATCTTACCGGCCTGCCGAACTCTTTTGTGATCCGTCCGCCCAGTTTGGACAAAAGGACCGGTTTCGTTGGCTCATCCGACTCTACCAAGAACTTGTAAACCCATTCGGCGACCTCCTTCCTCTGCAACTCCTGGGAAGGTTCTGTATCATCTTGCTGAAAATTCATTTGAACACTCAATGGTGACGCCGTTTTGAGCCGATTGGTTTCGCTTGCGAATCAAACACGGCCAGAGAAAAAAATAAAGGCCCTGGTCGGCTCTAATGAAAATGCAGTTCATGATCGGTATGCTCGTGTAACCGAGGACGGTCAAGAGTCTTGCTTTATCCATGACGGCTCTCTAGTGCAGGGATAAACCTTGGCACCCCTCCAGGTGCATGGAGTGCATCCTACGCGTGACCTTCAACATCGATTGGAGATCCCATGGCGACGATCCGGAAGCTCAGACGATGCTGGTAAGCTCAAGTGCTCCTAGTTCGGGCGAAATACACCTCGGCAACATTGGGTCAAAAACTGAAGCGGACCTTTCGATTGTTCCCCCGCCCCCCGAAGCGGATAGGTTAAGGGACAATCCCGCCTCCGAATACGAGCTCGGGCAGAACCACGTCCCAAACCTCTTGGCGAAGAGCTTCCTGAAACTCCTCGCCATTGTCGACCTTGCGCCATTGGATAATGGCCCGTGCTGACCCTCGAATGAAGTATAGCCCATCCGGCGGTCGATAGCTTTTGGCCATCCGCCCGATTGTCACGCCATCCGCGTTCTGGATCAGCCACCGACCATCATTCTCAGTCAATTTTACAGGATCATCAGTTTGCAGTTTTGCCAAGGCGGCATGCGCCGGATGTGATGTGCTCTGCCGACCTGTCCAAGAGAGATCCACCATCTGCGGCTCCACGAGTTGATAGCGGAGAGAGCGATCGCTGCGTTGATCGGTCCTGGCCGTGATTTGCCGCTGCAGTGTGCCTTGCAAATCGGGGCCGATAAGCGAGTGCTGTTCTCTGGTCGTCATGATAGCCAGACTGCGCCTAGCGCGAGTCATGGCGACATAGAAAAGCCGCTTCGGTGCGTCCCGATCTTCCCCACGCGAGTTCCTATCCCAGCCGCCATCCAGAATCACCACATCATCGAATTCGAGCCCCTTAGCTCGATGCGCGGTCAGGAGCATAAGGCCACGTTGCTCCTGACGAGCATCCCGCGCCCATTCCGCCAGCATTTCGACAAGGTCGGCGACCGGAACGGCCTTGCCGTCCAACTCGAGGCTGAACTCCGACAAGGCATCTGATATCATCGTCCACCAACAGTTCGCTGTCTGTGCGGCGATGAACTCCTGCATCTGTGCGACTGTCAGCATCTTGGCAGGTGCTGCTCTCACGAAGGCGAGGAAAGCTCGAACTTCGCGAAGGCGCCAAAAAGGCGGCAAGGTCTCGCTCGCAAGCTGCACCGGAATGCCGCTCGCCTCGCAATAGCTTCGCACCGATTCCAGCAGACGCCATTCCCGTGCGATGATTGCGGCCTTTGACCAGGACCAATCCGGCACCAGCTGTGACAATCGAACCAGCTCATCCACTGCGGCCTGAGCCTGTCCGTCAGTGCCGCAGTGCAAAAGTTGAACCCGTCCCTGCGCTACAGGATCGAGATTTGCAAGCCTGCCGCCGGCGGGAGCTTTTGCTCGGGCCCTATTGATGAGGATATCATGCTCTGCCTTCATTCGCCCCGCAGCTGGCGCAATGACCCGGTTGGCGGCAGCAACAATCGCTGCGGTCGAACGGTAGTTCTCGATGAGGTAGGTCGGCTTGGCGTTGTAGTCCGTTTCAAAGCGCCGGATGAACTCAATCGAAGCACCAGCAAAGGCGTAGATGTTCTGGTCATCATCCCCGACCGCAAAGAGGCTGAGGCGTTGATCCTGGTCATCCAGGGAGCGGCCGGCCACCGCTGCAATCAACCCATATTCCTCAGGACCAATGTCCTGGTATTCATCCACCAGGATCCATCGATACCCCTCGATCAGAGTTTGGCGCAGTGCCTCGGCATCTTCTTTCTGAAGGCCGTCTCCTCTGAGCAAGGCAGTGGCATCCACCACGACCTTGTCAAAGTCGAGCTCCCTATCTGTGTCAATCTGCCTGGCAAAGCTGGCACCCACGAGCCGCATGGCCAGCGCGTGGCAAGTCGATACGGTCACCGCTGCTGCGTCGTCACCGATCAGGTCCTTCAGCCGCTTGCGAACTTCGACAGCAGCATGGCGATTATAGGTCAGCACCAGGATACCGCGCGCGTCCTCCCGCCGGATCCGAACCAGATATGCAACGCGATGCACCAAAACGCGTGTCTTGCCGGAGCCTGGGCCGGCAAGCACCAGCACATTGGTCTGCTCACGGTCGTCCGCAACGATCTTCGATTGCGCCTGACTGCCAAGGCCATCGACGATCCGACGCCAACTTTCTGGTGTGGTTTGCCTACGCAGTTCTCCCGATCGATCGGACATCCACCGCTTCAGGAAGATCTCCTTTTCCAGCTGGAAGTAGTCGGATGCAAGTCGCTCTGCCTCACCGATAGAGATGAGCCCACGCGACGCGTAGGCGGCCATAATGTGGGTCTGAATCGTTTGTTCGCTGTAATGCTCTTCGAGCGGCAAAAAGTCCTTCTGCGTGAATTGACCTGCGCCAGGCCGCAAGTTGACTGTAATTGCTGGCCTAAAGATCGTGAGACCTCGCCCGAGCGTGATGACACCCTGCTCGTGAAGCCACATCAGCGCACGGCTCAAGAGCTTTGTTTCATCACGGACAGATGCTTTCAGAAAGACATCTCCCATTATGGCGCCTTGCAGTTTGCCGATCGTCGTTTCGACCCTGATATCTTTCCCGCGCGTCCCTTTGGGAATCAGCCCCTCGAGGTGCAGCAACAGCAATTCTGATCCACGTCGTCGGAGCTCTGCTGTTTTGCTCAGCACCTCCCAGGATCGCTGCAGACGCACTAGGCATGTGCTCCTGTTCAGCTTCTGGAAATGCACATTGCCACGTCCGCCCTCCTCATCACGCCCATCCTGGGCGAAGCTGCGAAGATGCGCTTCGATCAAATCCGGGCGAACGGTGGCGTGACCCTGGTCACGAAGCATCTGACAGGTCGTTGCAAGGTGCAGGGGGTATGCTTCACCGTTATCGGCATCCGGCGCATTCTCGCGCAAAGCTGCAATCAGAGCAGTCTCCAGAGACGCAGCTAGCTGGAATCTATGTCGTGAAGCACCCTCAATGCCAACGTGCACGAACATGGTGATCGCGGTGTCATCAGTAGCAATGCCGAGGGTTTCGAGATCGGATAATGCTTTTCGGAGAGCACCACCTGCTAGGCCGCTCGCACCGGATAGTTCATCAGTGGATACTCCGGCATCCGAAGGGGCCGTCATCAAGTGCTGAACCAGAGCAATGAGTTGCTTGCGCCGCGATCCGGTGATCTCAGCCTTTGTCAGAATGGCATCGACCTCTTGCATGGTGCGAATTCGCAGAGAAGAGGGAAACACCTGCACGCGGTTCTCGTCGCGAGTCAGCAAGGCGGATTCTTCAAGCCAAGCGATCGCGGTTTTCACCCTTGTGTCGTCGGTCGCACTGTCGCGCTCGAACTCCTGCGCTGTGTCCTCGCGAACGATCTCGCCAGGCGTGGCAACAACTCCGCCCCCGTGCTTACCCTTCGCATCCAAGCGACGCAGCGCCTTAAGGATCCCACTGATCTCATGACGTGCGAGACGTGAGCGTGCGCTGAGCGAGAACTGCCGCTCGACATCATCCGTGTTGAACAACAACACGCATACGGCAGGACTGCGATCCCGCCCGGCGCGTCCTGCCTCTTGCAGATAGTTTTCCAACGATCCAGGAATATCGCCATGAACCACAAGCCGAATGTCGGGCTTGTCGATCCCCATACCGAAAGCATTTGTTGCGGCAATGATCCTGAGGTCACCGACCCGGAAGCGTTCCTGGGTCTCTTGCTTGCGCTCAGGTGTCAGTCCTGCATGGAAATAATCAGCGGCCAGTCCCTGCTGCTGCAAGAAGCCAGCGACTCTTTCGGTTGCAGCACGCGTCGCGCAATACACAACCGCCCCGGACACACCCTCTTGTGGAAGAGTGCGCTCGATCGTGTCCAGGATGTCTGCGAGTTTCCGGCTGCGATGGGTTTCCTGAACTTCGAAGGCAAGGTTGTCACGTTTTGCCCCTCCGTCGAGCAGCAACAGCTCCACTCCAAGACGGGCCTGGAAGTGGTCCCTGATGTCACGCACCACCTCAGGCTTGGCCGTTGCAGTCAGACAGATGACGGGTGCCGGCTCCCGATCTCCGGTGTATTCGCGGATGAACCGGGATACGTAGCGGTAATCCGGCCTGAAATCGTGTCCCCACTTCGACACGCAATGAGCCTCATCAAGGATCCAGTAGCCGACCTCCCGCTGTGACAGGATCGAGCGCACGGAAGGATTCCGCAACTGCTCAGGCGAAATTAGCAAGATCGCTGCCTCACCCATCCGGATTTGATCTAGTGCTGCATGCCGCTCTGGCAGTGACAGGAGGCTGTTGATCGTCACGCAACTGGAGATGCCATGTCGTGCAAGACCTTGGACCTGATCGGCCATAAGAGCCACCAATGGGGAGATCACGACAGACAGAGCGCCGGTCTTGTCGAACCGTGAAAGCGCTGGGATTTGATAGCAGACAGATTTGCCAGTGCCAGTCGGCAGGATGCCGAGCACCGATCGGCCAGCCATTGCCTCTGCGACTATGCGCTCTTGCAAGGGGCGACCGGCATCATCCTTCGGCTCGGCCCGAAACCCGTCAAACCCGAACCAGCGCGACAGCGCCTTCGTTGGATCGTTTCTCTCACGGCACCACTGACAACGGACGTCGTCACACGCCTTGTCGCGAAGGTGCCTGACGATCTGAGCGGCCTCACGGAACTGCGCCCGCACCCAGGGTGGCATGACAGAATCTCCGCCAGCAACGGAGATCCAGGAGAGCGCATAGGCCATTGGCCACCCAAGGTGGGGCGAGGACAGGCGCTGCAATACATCTTGCACTCGGGCTGCGCACGCCTGGCCTTCCAGGAGCTGTAGGATCGATCGCTCGGCGGCCGAAGGTGTAGGGCGGGCAGCGCGGCGCAAGTTAGCGAAAAACTCGTCGAATCCAGCACTTCCTGGTGCGCAGGTCGAGAGATAGTGGTAGGCTTCGAGGATCGCCGGCGCGCGATCAGCAAGGCCCTTAAATGCCTCTATCTGATTAGCCAGGACCTGTAGAACAAGGCGGGCGTCCAATTCTGGATCGTTGATGTGCCCAGCTTGAAGCCTTCCATCATGATGGTGCTTGACTAGGTGGTGGTAAGGATTACGCGGAAAAGCCAGCGGATTCAGCCAAAGCGTATCGACAGGCTTCGATAAGAGCCGGCCAAAGCTAGGCCTGGCTGCAGCAAGATGAGGAAGATCATGACGCAGGATGTTGTGCCCGAGCATAAACTCGGCCTCTGACGCTAACTTCTCCAGTTGATCAAAAGCGGCCTGGCGATCTCCATTCTTGAAAACAACCGTTTCCTGGTCGCGGCCTCGAACGGCCGCGAAGGCAAATATCTCGGCCTTTTCGGGATTCACCTCAAGATCAATCGAAAGGCATCGGTCAATGAAGAGAGAAGCTATATCGCCTATTTTATGTGCCCCTTAGCGCTCCCAGTCCGCCCACTCCTCCCTGATTCCTTCTGGAGCCGAGGCGGCGCCATGGATCAGTTGACGGTATTCTCATGAAACAACAATGGCGTGCATGCCGCAAGCGCATTCACTCGCGCCTCTGATCTATCCCTCCATCGGTAGGACAGATCGACAGACTCCATACACTTGGCGTAAGCCTAGTGTCTGCAAACGGTCGGGGACAACGCTCCGACGAGTGGTTACTGGGGACTAATGGCAAAGGGTGACTGGACAGACATTGAGAATGATCTGATCGTCTCAGACTACTTCGCGATGCTCGCGAAGGATTTCGCAGGAAGTCGCTACAACAAGGCTGAGCACAATCGACGACTCCAAACCTTGATACATCGGGGACGTGGCGCCATCGAATTCAAGCACCAAAACATTAGTGCGGTTCTGATGTCTCTCGGCGAAGCCTGGCTCCCAGGCTACAAGCCAGCGTTCAATTTCCAAATGTCACTTGTCGACGTGGTGGTGCGATGGTTAGCTCGAAACCGAGAATGGCTGATCCGCGATACCACTGCCCCTTGGGCGTTCCAGGAGGCACCGCAGCTCTGGGTGGGGCCTCCACCGACGATGTCCAACGAGCCGCCTCCCGAGGAGCTTGAAAAGACCCTGCATATCGCGCGGAAGTTTGACGTAGCGGGAAGAGACGAACGAAACCGAGCATTGGGACGCGCCGGCGAGGAGATGGTCGTTCGCCACGAGCGCTCTGTTCTCCGGTCAGCCGGACGCGAAGACCTTTCTCGAGCTGTCAGATGGGTTTCGCAAGAAGACGGCGATGGAGCCGGCTTTGACATCTTAAGTTTCACACCTGATGGGCGATCGAGGTTAATCGAAGTGAAGACGACGAACGGATGGGATCGAACCCCATTTCACATCTCCAGAAATGAGCTCGCGGTCGCCGAGGAGAGGCCGAGCGAATGGCGGCTGCTGCGACTCTGGAATTTCTCGCGCGAACCGAGAGCTTTTGAGATCGCTCCTCCGCTCACAGCGCATGTGTCTTTGACTGCGACGGCCTTCCAGGCCACCTTTAACTAGCACCACTTGGACGATCGTCAGGCCGTCACAGCCACCCGTGGACGAGCGTCATTCACTTATAACGCGCAACTGCACCTGGCTGCGCAATGCGCGCCCCTGAGCTTCTCCGAGTCAAAGAGATACCATCAGATAGTTGTGGGCGCTGGAGAGGCGCACTGTGCCCGAGCGGACCTACGCATTATGGCATGAAGGTCTTAGGGATAGAGCATGTGATCGGATGCGAGTGATCAGTGATGAGTATTAGAACGCCGGTGCTGTCGATCCCATTGCGAAGCATCAAGACGCCGGCAGTCGTTGGCTTGCTACACTACTACCGGGTAGATTTGGGAATGGGCCAGAAGCGATTGCGCAATCGCTACGCCTTGGTCCCCGAGGTGGACTTGCGTGAATTTGAGGCCCGGGCAGTCATCGACTGGTTGACGGTGGAGGTCAAACTCAACAGGTCGAGTCAGTTTCAATGGCTTCAAAAGGAGATCGAGGATCTCTTCGATCGGAGGCTCTATGTCAAAAACGACCGACCGCTGCGGAATGAAGCAGCTACGACGTTCACGATAAAGGTTCAGGAGCCGGCAGTGCTCCAAGTAAGGAAAGCCCTAGCTCGCCTCGAGGCCAAGTTCGGATTCACAGAGCCTCCGACGCTTTTCGGGATCGAGATCAGCGTCGACTTCACCCCCAGCAGCCCGGATGATCTAGCCAGGGCGACGATTATGCGCGTTCTCTCTAACCACCTGGTCGTGGAGCGCGATTATCTGGAAGCTGGGCTCAGTCGACCCAGAACCGTTTGGGGCGGCCGCGGTAAGGTCCTACAGCTTGTCGATGGGAGCGGCGCCGCCCGGCAAGATCCATACACTGACGGAACGGTTGAGATAGGTGCTGAAAAGGCTGACGTTCGTTGGCGGGTCATGGACAAGACCGTTGACCAGCAGAACCGCGCCGCCGGAACCCATGTGGACTTGCCTCAGGACTTGAGGCGCGCTCGCATTGAGGTGACGCTGAATTCCTGGGAGATCAAGCAGATCGGGGTGTCAGCTTTCGACAAGCTGGCAGGCGTGAGCTTCACAACCTTCCAGGGGCGATACTTCCGCTTCATGCTACCAACTTTCCCTATACAGTCGGCCGCTAGAGGACGAGCTTCAGAGGCTATCCACGCATGGAGAGCACAGCAGCGTCTGACGAATTTCCGCCAGGCCGGGAACCTCAGCATTTCAGCTCTGGACAAGCAGTCCGTGGCTCACCGCCTGAACCTTCGGAAATCCGAACGCGGGACAATGAAGAGGTTGGGACTGCGCATGCCGAAAGGCCTCCAGGAGGCAAAAGGACGTGACGGCACGTTCATCGCTTACGAAGACCTGAGTGAGCGCGTCCGCGAGGCACTCCGACGTCTCGGCAACCGCGTCGCCGCCGACTTCGCCTCTGGGCTTTGACTCCCGTGTCTGTGTGGCGCCGGCTTCCCTCTCTCCATTCGGTTCTAAGTTAGTTGGTATAGGGAATGTAAGGCAGTTACTAGGTTTGCCCTGACCCAGCCTGGTCAGTAGCCTTGTGTTTCAAGGGTTGGCGCGCGGGCCGCGCCCCCTCAAGCTCCTCGGCAGAGACAGAAATAGTTCTAAATTAGATCCTGCTCAACGCGCATTACCGTGCCAGCCGTTACCTGACAACCAGGTGGGTTAAGTCCAGCCCCGGATAGGCGATCGCGTTGACCAGCTCCGACCGCTGTTCCAGCACCCCCTGCGTCAAGACCCCGTAACCCTGGGTCACACGATTACCGGTGCTGACATGTCCGAAGATGAAATTGAACTGCTCATCAAGGTAGCCGGCGCGTCTCATCGCATCAAAGGCACCATGACGGAAAGAGTAGAGCGACAGGCCGCGACCATTCTTGAGACCGATCTTCTCGAGGTATCGACCGAAGTCACGGCTGAAATCGGATAACATCTGCCCGCGCTCGTTCCGGACTGCGAGCGGGAAAACGCGCGTGTGTCCGCCGTCTCGAATTGCCGCCAGGTAGTCGAGGAAACCTAGCTCAATCAGCTCCTGGTGGACCGGCACAACACGCCGAGAACTTTCAGTCTTCAACCTTTTGGCTTCGTCGCCGCCATCATCTGCGGTTTCGGTGATATCAAAGATCCAGGTCTGCCGCTCCTCCCGGACGTCTGATAGGCCAAGCTGTGCAATCTCCCCGGGCCGGGCGCCTGAGTAGAGCATGATCAAAGGTATCCAGTATCGATGGTCACGGATCCTGACATCACCCGGCTTGTTCCAGAACCGCGGCGCATCGTCACTTGCACACCCTATAAACAACGGCGACCGGAAAAGGGCGTTCATTTGGTCGACCGTAAATGGGTAAACCTTTTTCCGCTTGTCCTTGGCCAAGAACATACCTTCGGTTGGATTGTAATCGATGTATCCATGCCCGACGAGCCAGCTGCAGAAGGCGGCAAGGTTAGAAAGATAGCGGTTCACGGTGTTCACACTCAGGACCGACTTCCGGACCGTCTCGTTGTGCGCGACGATCTGAGCGAGCTTCATGCCTTTGAACTCTTTTGTCTCAGTCGCCTTGACAGGATAGAGCATCAGCAGTGCCTTCCATTCGCGGACAGCTTTCTTATCGATCTTTGACACTGGAAAGGTCGTGCCGACATGGTCGACGAATAGGCCGATATCGCGGCGAGCCTGGGCCAAAGTGTCGGGAGTGACGCTGCGAGGATTTTCGCGAGCGTAAACCTCGAACAGCTCCATAACTGATTGGCCCGGCGCAGCAGTCTCGCGGGGCTTGGCGAAGGCCGGCTTTACGATGGGATCCTTGGGTCTCCCGGAGTAGTCGCCAACGTCTCGCTCCACCGTCCGCTCAAGGGCCTCGATATCAGCGCGCATCATGAGTGCGCTGAGTTCGCGAAACTGCTCGGATCCGTCATCCACCAACAGCTGATGCCGCTCTATGAAATGATGCACGTCCTTCTCGACCAGGGCATACCTGCCGGCAGCGAGATCTCGCTTCAGTGCCGTCAACCGACGAGAACGAAGGTTAGCGTCGTCCTGCCGAGCGCGCTTGAGGAGCTCCAGGTCTGCATAGCCGTTGATCATGCTTACCATGTCATCAGACCGGATCTCGCCGCGATCGATACGCTGCCAGACCAGGGCAGCTTCCCTTTCAAGGTCTGCATCCGTCGGCATCGAGCGCCGCCTCTCTGAGTCCTCTTTCAGCCTCCCCTCATAGTGCTCCCACACGGCGACCGCCTTGTCCTGATCGCTCAACTGCCGGCGGGCGCGCATGTCGGCGAACACGACGTCCCACTTCTGGACTTCGGCATTGAGACGAACCTTGGCGGTCGCCTCGTCCTTGGTCCGTAATGAGATCTTCTTGTCCTCACTCGGGAAGTGATCTCGCAATTCCGCAGGGATGTAGATCCGCGCATAGTAGGTGCCGCCTTCGCGGCGAATGAGGTTTGAGCGTCGTGTCATCAGGGGGCTCCCGGAACAGCTTACCGGAACAGTAAACCGGAACACCTCTAGACGAGAAAGCTGTTTCCTGGCAATATGTTGAAGTGAATCAAGGCCGTGAGGAAAGTTGGATTATCGTCCAGGTTCCCCAGCCAATTCTCCCAAAATGCTTAGATTCTCATGTTTTTCCGTCGTGCCGGATCCCGTTTTGGCGTCATCGGCGACCTGATGCCCAAAACTGATGCCCAAAGGTGAGACCCAACCCGAAAACGGCACGGGGTGACCTTCGGGCCTGATTGAGGGTGTCTTCGTCATGGCAGTCCGCCACGGGGTCGAAAATCTTATCCGCCGGGGAAACATCTTCTACTGGCGGCCACGCATTCCAGCAGCCTTCATTCACTGCCAACCCGGCAGCCGACTTTCGAGTTCACGACATGATCAGTCCGCCGTCCACGTTGATTGTCTGTCCCGTGATGTATGCCGCGTCGGTCGATGCTAGAAACGCGACGAGCGCGCCGACTTCGGCGGGTGTTCCAGCGCGGCCCATCGGGATGCCTTCGACCCATTCGGCCATCAGTTCGCCGGGGCCGTAGTCGCCCAGCATCTTGCCCCAGACCCGATCATTATAATCCCACATCTCGGTGTGGATAATGCCAGGACAAATGGCATTCACAGTGATGCCTTCTCTGGCCAGTTCCTTAGCAAGGCTCTGGGTCAGACCGACCACGCCGAACTTCGAGGCGGCATAGTGGGGGGTGTAGATGAAGCCCTGACGTGCCTGACCGGATGCCGTGTTGATCAGGCGTCCTTTCGTGCCACTGGCGCGGAAGCGGGCCACGGCCTCCTGGCAACAGAGGAAAACGCCCTTGGTGTTGACGTCGAGATTAAGGTCCCACTCGCGCTCGCTCAGATCCTCGACCTTGGCGATAGTGATCACACCGGCATTCTGGACCGAGATGCTCAGAGGTCCGAGGCGCTCTTCCACTTCGGCATAGCCCGCGCGCACGGCTGAGGCGTCGGTGACGTCGAGTTGCAGGCCGAGTGTTTCGGCGCCCGTCTCTTCGGCAAGCCGTCGGGCGGCGTCAACCGTTTCAGGCTCGATCGCTGCAATGGCGATCTTTGCGCCTTCTTCGGCAAAGCGGCGAGCAATACCGAGCCCAATACCCTTGTTGCCACCGGTCACGAAGACGGTTTGGCCGGAAAAACGCTGCATAGTCCTACTCCTCATTGATGCAGCCGATCCGACAATCCGCCAGCAGCGGGTCAGGCCGTCAGACGGGCCGCTGTGAATTTGTCCGTAACTAGGACGTCGATGATGCCCATCCTAAGTGCACCGGCGATCGCCTCAGTCTTCGATTCTCCCCCGGCAAGCGCCATCACTCTGTCGGCCTTACGCAGCTCCTCAAGTGAAATGCCAATGACGCGCTCGTTGAGCGGGGTCTCGACCGGCTTGCCGTCTCGGTCGTAAAAGCGGAACGAGATTTCACCGACCGCTCCCGCGTCGTGCAGCATCGCCATCTCCTGGCGGGAGAAGACGTTGCCGGAGCGGGCCAGCAGCTCGGACGGCTCGACGGCGCCGATACCGATGATGGCGAGCGTCAGACGGCCGAACAGGTCCATCGTGCCACGCACGACCGGGTCAGCCAGCATCACCAGCTTTGCCTCCCGGGACGAGGTGATGCCCTGGACAAGCAGCAGGCGCGGCTCACCGCCGGTGAGCTTTGCAAGCCTTGCAGTAAGCTGGGTGGCATGCGTCTGAACCGAGGCCTCGCCCATGCCGCCCAAGATCTGAACGATGTATTTCGCGCGCCCCGTCTTCAGCGGATGAATGTTGTCAACCATGCGAAGAATGGTCTGGCTCCAACTGGACACGCCAATGATTTCATCCTGCTGCAGGGTCACTTCGACGAAGTGCGCAGCCGCCTCGCCTATGCGGGCCATAATCGCACCACCACGGTCTTCCGAGCAGTCGATGACGATCGCCTCTGTCAGGCCGTAACGATCACGCAGCGCCATTTCCAGCTCGGCAAAGGTCCCGGGCGGGGGAATGATCGTCGTTCTGACGATCCCTTCCATCTCCGCGCGCTTCAACATGCGCGAAACAGTAGCCTGAGACATATGCATGATCTCGGCAATCTCGGCCTGCCGCTTGCCTTCGGCGTGATACATCTGTGCGACTCGGGCAATAAGTCGAAGCTCGTTGAGACGTCCCATGAACCCCTCCGATGGGTGAATTTTTATTCACCCATAGATGAAGTCGGTGTAACGGTCGAGCGGAAGATTGCATCTTCCCAGACCAGCAGACGCCTGCTGAAGTCGCTCTTTTTTGCGTCGAGTGTCGTCGTCTTGCGCGGCAAGGCCTTGATCGATTCCAGGTTGTCCCAGATACCCAGGGTCAGGCCCGCGAGATAGGCGGCACCAAGCGCGGAGGCTTCGGCGGCATCGCATTGGATGACCGGATGGACAAGCGCATCGGCCACGCATTGCATCAGGAAGGTATTTTTGCTGGGCCCACCATCCACGAACAGCCGGCCCATTGGCGCCGGAGACTGTGCCGCCATAGCCTTAAAGACATCGTGGACCTGAAAACTGATGGAGTCGGTCACGGCACGCGCCATCTGCGCACGGGTCGTGTTGAACGTGATCCCGGAGAACAAGGCACGTGCATCGGCATGCCAGTGGGGCGCACCCAGACCGACAAAGGCCGGCACGAAGCCCGGTCCCTCCGGCTCCGCGGTTTTCGCAAGATCGACCAGCGCCTGGACATCGGGGAGACCGAGAATTTCCACCATCCACGGCAGCGAGGCGGCCGAGACCAGAATATTGCCCTCGAAGGCATAGGTGGGCGTTCCGCCGAGCGACCAGGCAATGGTCGTGGTGATGCCGTTCTGCGGCGCGATGAAATGCGGCAATGTCGTCATGATCGAAGAACCAGTGCCGAAAGTGACCTTTCCGTCGCCGGGTTCGAAGGCTCCATGACCGAAGAGAGCGGCGTGGCTGTCACCAATAGCGGCCGCCACCGGAATGCCATCCGGCAGCCCCGGCACGCCAAAGGTCTCCCCGAAGTGCGAGGCACTGTCATGAACTTGCGGCAGATAGGCTTTGGGCACGCCGAACAGGGTGCAAAGCTCATCGCTCCAGTCCATTTCCTTCAGGTCGAGAAGCTGGCTGCGGGCGGCGTTGGAGGCGTCACAGGCATGCACCTTTCCTCCAGTGAAGCGGTGGATAAGCCAGGAGTCGATCGTGCCGAGGCAGAGCTTCCTGCCTTCAGGTGCGCTATCAAGGAGCCATTTCATTTTCGGTCCGGGAAACATCGGATCGATGGGCAGACCGGTAAGTGACTCGACGCGGGCGGAATGACCGGCGGCGTTGAGCTCGGCACAGACCGGTGCACTGCGGCGGCACTGCCAGCTAACGACTGGCCCGAGCGGTTCACCGGTCTCACCGTCCCAGATGGTCACGGATTCGCGCTGGTTAGAGATGGCAATCCCGGCGATGGACACCGGAGGCGCATCGATGAGGCAGACCGCAATCGCTTCCAGCACCGAAGTCCAGACACGGTTGGCGTCCTGCTCCACCCAGCCGGGCTGCGGATGCGAAATGCCGACCGGCGAGGACCCGCGCGCCAATATGACGCCATCGCTCGAAACGAGTACGGCCTTTGAGTTGGTGGTCCCTTGGTCGATAGCGAGAATGGCGGCGATCATGTCGAGCTCCGGATGCGGTCAGATGCCGCCGTGCATCATGCGGCGACATCCTTGAGAGAATTAGCCGTTAGCTGCGCCCGCGCTTGCGCGCCAGCAGCTCTTCGGCAGCATTCGCCATGGCCTCAGGCGCCATGCCGAATTCATCGAGCAGGAACTCCGCCGATCCCGTTGGCGCAAAGATACCAGGGACCCCCAGGATCTTCATCGGCACCGGAGCTTCAGCAACAACGACTTCCGCAATCGCGGATCCAAGGCCACCGTAGACCGAATGTTCTTCGGCCGTCAGGATGGCGCCGGTTTCGCGAGCCGCCGCAACAATGCTGTCCACATCGATCGGGCGAACGGTCGCCATGTTGAGCACGCGTGCCTCGATGCCGCGGGACGCGAGAATCGTGGCTGCCTTCATAGCACGATGGGTCAAGGTGCCGTTGGCGATCAATGTGACGGCGTCTCCGTCGCGCAGGAGATTGGCCTTGCCAGGCTCGAAGACATGACCCTGCGGAAGGAGATCCGGCACGCCGACGCGCGACAGACGCAGGAATACCGGGCCTTCGTAGCGCGCCGCCCATTCTACCGCGGCTGCCGTTTCTATTGAATCGCACGGGGCAATCACCGGGAGGTTGGGTAGCACCCGCATCCAGGCAAAATCCTCAATGGAGTGATGGGTCGGCCCAAGTTCGCCATAGGCCATGCCCGAGGAAATGCCGACGAGCTTCACATTGGCATTCGAATAGGCAATGTCGGCTTTAACCTGCTCAAGCGAGCGCCCAGTCAGGAAGCACGAGGCTCCACAGACGAAGGGCAATAGGCCGCCATTGGCGAGGCCAGCACCGACGCCGACCATATTCTGCTCGGCAATGCCGACATTCACTAGCCGTTCGGGCCATTTCGACTTGAAGCCACCGAGCTTGGAGGAGCCGACGGAATCATTACAGACAGCAACGACCTTAGAGTTCTCAGCCCCAAGACGCTCAAGCACTGAGACGAAGGCATCGCGGCAGTCATGCAGTTTTTCGGTCATGGTCACGGCGTTCATCGCAGCACCTCCGAGAGCTCGGCGAGAGCGATTTTGTATTGTTCGGCGTTCGGCACCTTGTGGTGCCAATCAACGCGGTCCTGCATGAAGGAAATGCCGTGGCCCTTATTCGTGTGAGCGACAATGCAGTGTGGACGATCAGAGCGGTGCTGCAGCGCCGGCACGATTTCTGACATGGCGTTGCCGTTGATCTCCGTAACATCCCAGCCGAAAGCCTGAAGCTTGGAGCCAAAGGGTGCCATGTTATTGGTGTCGCTCAAGGCCGCACCCTGCTGAAAACGGTTGTGGTCGATGATCAGGGTCAAGTTATCGAGACCGAACTGGGCGGCCGAGGAAATGGCTTCCCAGTTAGAGCCTTCCTGCATCTCGCCGTCACCAGTCAGGACGTAGGTGCGATAAGCAGCGCCGGTCAACTTGGCTGCCTTCGCCATACCCACTGCGACCGGCAGGCCATGGCCAAGGGGTCCTGTATTGGTTTCAACGCCAGGAACCTTGTTACAATTGGGATGCCCATTGAGACGCGAATGTGGCTTGAGGAATGTTGAAATCTCCTCCTCGGGGAAGAAGCCACGCTTCGCGAGCGTCACGTAAAATGCCAGCGCGACATGCCCCTTGGACAGCACGAAACGATCGCGCTCCGGATGCCTTGGCTGATCCGGCCAGATCCTGAGGACCTGAAAATACAGCGCTGTGAGGATGTCGATTGCTGACATCTCGCCACCGATATGGCCAGCGCCCGCTTCGTAGACCGCCTGGAGATCGCGAAGGCGGATCTGCCTTGCGATGCGGTCAAGATCATTCGGCTGCATGGAAACCTCATTGTGAATAAATATACCGTCGCTCATATAATTGCACCAGATGGTTTTCTGTCAAGCGGGATTGGGGAAATTAAATTTGCTCAACTGGGTCATCGGAGCAGTTGACAGCAGCCAGAGGCCTACGCTACGAATTTACAGACAGCAATGAATAATTATGCCGGCATAAAGTTGCTGGAGCAGAACGGGAGGCATGGATGTCGATATCAGCGACAGACCAAGAGCGCGGCGCTGGAGCGAGTGCCATGGCGGCACTCAGGGGTACCACCGGTCCATTGATCGGTTTGATCCTGCTTTGCATCTTCCTTTCGTTTGCCACCGACAAGTTCATGTCGGCACGCAACCTGCTGAACATCCTCGATCAGGTGACGGTGCTTGGCATCATGGCGGTCGGCATGACGATGGTCATCCTGATCGGCGGCATCGATCTGGCCGTTGGGTCGGTACTCGCACTGACGATGATGGTTATGGGTTACCTGGCCAACCAGGTTGGGCTTCCCCTGCCTGTCGGCATCCTTCTTGCCCTTGGCGTCGCCGCCGCCACAGGAGCGGTCTCTGGCATCTTGATCACTGCGCTCGGGGTGCCGGCCTTCATCGCCACGCTGGCGATGATGTCGGTTGCGCGCGGATTGGCCAATATGATCACTGACGGTCAGCAGATCGTCGGCTTTCCCTCTTGGTTCAGCTTGCTCGCCTACACGCGCTACGGCGGATTCCTGACCTTAACTGTTGCGGTCATGCTGGTCGTTTTCGTGCTCGGCTGGCTCTATCTGCGCTACACGTCTGGCGGACGTTCACTTTACGCGATCGGCGGGAATCAAGAAGTCGCCCGGCTCGCGGGGATTAACGTTAACCTCTACACCATCGGCGTCTACGTGGTGTCTGGGCTGCTTGCCGGTCTGGCGGGCGTGGTTCTCGCTATGCGCCTGGACTCGGTCCAGCCGACTGCCGGCGTTTCCTATGAGCTGGACACAATCGCGGCCGTCGTTATCGGCGGAACGAGTCTCAGCGGCGGCAAGGGCGGCATTCTTGGAACAATCATCGGCGTCTTGATCATCGGCGTGCTGCGGAATGGGTTGAACCTTCTCGGTGTCTCGCCCTTCACGCAGGCCGTCGTTATCGGCGTTGTTATCGCACTTGCTGTCGCAGCCGAAGCCATCAAGAGGAAGTGACGCGTCGGACAGACACCAGTTTGGCGGATAGCCCGCCAGTTCACCGCCGGGCGAAAGCCGGGCAAACCTTCGGTCCTGCGATGGTAGCGGGGTGCCGAAACAACGGAGGAGATCTACCATGAAACTCAAAACCATGCTTTTCGCCGCCGCCGCACTGGCGACTACGGCTCTCAACCCACTCGGCGCTTCCGCCGAAGAGGTGAAGAAGATCGGGCTCGCCGTGTCGAACCTGCAGGCCGACTACTTCAACCAAATCAAGATCGGCGTCGAAGCCTATGCCAAAGAAAAGGGCATCGAAGTCATCACCGTAGACGCCAAAAATGACAGCGCGACCCAGGTCAGCCAGGTTCAGGATCTTCTTACGCAGGACATCGACGCCTTCATCTACATTCCAGCCGGCGCCGCCGCTGCTGCCGTTCCGACACGTCTTGCCAAGGAAGCTGGCATCCCCGTCGTCAACGTTGACCGCAATGCTGAAGGCGCCCCCGGCGACACCTTCATCGCAACCGACAACGCGACTTCGGCCTACGAAGTCTGCAAGCACATCATTGGTCTCGCTGGCGGCCAGGGCAAGATGATCATGATTCACGGCCAGAAGGGCACCACCCCTGAAGTCGAGCGCACAAAGGGCTGCATGAAGGCGATCGAGGAGAATTCGGGTGTCGAGCTGGTGGCTCAGCAGTGGAGCGAGCAGTGGTCACAGGCCGAAGGTCTCAACATTGGCCAGAACCTGCTGCAGGCTCATCCGGACGTCTCGTTGATCTTCGCACAGGCTGACGGTCTGGCTCTCGGTGCCGCACAAGCAGTCAAGGTCTCTGGCGTGTCGCAGCGCGTTTACGTGGGAGGCTTCGACGGTGACACTACGGCCCTGCCGATCCTTGCTGAAGGCGGCTTCGATGCTACCGCAACACAGCAGGTTCGCGGCATCGGCCGCCTCGCGGTCGACAGCGCCATCAAGCTTGCTGCAGGCGAAACTCTGCCGGCGGAACAACTCCTTCCGGGCTTCCTGACAACTCCGGAGAATGCCGCGAAGTTCGTCGCCGAGCACCCTTAATCACGACCGGAAGACAGCGCCATGACTGCCAATGACCTCCCTCCCATCCTCTCGCTCCGGCAGATCCGCAAGGTCTACGGATCACTTGAGGTCCTGCATGGCATCGACCTTGATGTGAGAGCGGGTGAAGTCGTGGCGCTGCTCGGCGAAAACGGCGCCGGGAAATCGACCCTTTCTAAGATTATCTCCGGCGCCGTTCAGCCAACTGCCGGCTCAATGTCGTGGTTTGGCGCGCCTTATGCGCCTGCCACACCGCGCGCTGCCATGGATGCCGGTGTCGGCATGATCCATCAGGAGCTGAAACTCCTGCCGCAACTCTCGATCGCCGAAAATGTCTTCGTTGGTCGCTATCTGACCAGGGGCGGACGCATCGACCGTCAGGCTATGGAAGAGCGTGCCCATGCGGGCCTTCAGAGGTTGGGTCTCGACGTATCGCCTCGGCGCCTTGTGGAGGGCCTGTCCACCGCCAAGCAGCAGTTGATCGAAATCGCCAAGGCGCTGACGCTGAACGCTCGCCTGCTCATTCTCGACGAGCCCACAGCAGCACTCGGAGGCGAAGAAACACAACTTCTCTTCCGCCAGATCGAACGCCTGAAGGCTGACGGCGTTGGCATCATCTACATCTCCCACAGACTTGAAGAAATTCGTCAGATTGCTGACCGCATCGTGGTCATGCGTGACGGAGCAAAGGTGCAGGAATTTGGCAGAGGTGACGTCCCAGTACGCACCATTGTAGAGGCCATGGTTGGCCGCTCACTGGATCGTATGTTCCCCCCGGTGCCTGTTCCGTCCGACGACATCATGCTCGAGGTGCGTGGACTGTCCTCTCCATCTGGCACATTCAGCAACATTGATTTTACTGTAAAGCGCGGCGAAGTCTTTGGGATTGCAGGTCTGGTGGGTGCGGGCCGGACCGAACTCGTTCGCGCGATCACGGGGGCGGACCCGATCGCGACCGGCGACGTGGTGCTCGACGGCGCGGTGATCACTCCGCGATCGCCCAGCGACGCAATCCGCAATGGCATTGTCCTTGTGCCGGAAGACCGCAAGCTACAGGGCCTCGTTCTCGAACACTCCATCACGGAAAACATCGGCTACGCCAATTTCGACGCCGTCTCGAAGGCCGGCTGGATAACCTCCAAGCGGCTGAGCCAATTCGCCAACGACTACATCAAGAAGTTCGGCGTTAAGGGGCGCGGCGAGCAGAATGCAGGCGAGCTTTCGGGTGGCAACCAGCAGAAGGTTGTTCTGGCCAAGTGGCTGGCTAGGAATCCCAGGGTTGTCGTCCTTGATGAGCCGACGCGGGGCATTGATGTCGGCGCGCGTTCATCAATCTACGACACCATAATGGAACTCGCTCGCCAAGGCATCGCCGTCATCGTGGTCAGCTCGGATCTGGAAGAGGTTCTCGGAGTCTCTAATCGGATCATGGTAATGGCTCAGGGAAAACAAGCGGGCATTCTCGACCGCGAGGACGCCAATGATGTGTCGGTCATGGAACTGGCCACGATCTGAATTGCAGGAGAAATACCATGTCGGACATGACTTTGAACGCCCCGAGACTCTTTGATCTCTCAGGCAATGTCGCTTTGGTGACAGGGGCCGGCAGCGGCATCGGCCAGCGAATTGCGATCGGCCTTGCTCAATGCGGCGCAGATGTTGCGCTTCTGGATCGCCGCACCGATGACGGGCTGGCGACGACGGCGCGCCATGTCAAAGCCGCAGGCCGGCGTAGCATCGAAATCGCGGCGGACGTGACACAATCCGCCTCCTTGAACGATGCCGTTTCCCGGACGGAGGCCGAACTCGGCCCGCTGACGCTTGCCGTCAATGCGGCAGGCATCGCCAATGCCAATCCGGCCGAAGAGATGGAAGAAGCGCAGTTTCAGACGATGATGGATATCAACCTGAAGGGCGTCTTCCTTTCCTGCCAAGCGGAAGCCCGTGCCATGCTGAAGAACGGACGCGGATCGATCGTCAACATCGCGTCCATGTCGGGCGTCATCGTCAATCGCGGGCTCAACCAATGCCACTACAATGCTTCCAAGGCCGGCGTCATCCATATGTCCAAGTCTATGGCGATGGAATGGGTGGGGCGCGGTATCCGGGTCAACACGATCAGCCCCGGCTATACGGCGACACCGATGAACACCCGCCCCGAGATGGTGCACCAGACCAAACTGTTTGAGGAGCAGACTCCAATGCAGCGGATGGCGACGGTGGACGAGATGGTAGGTCCGGCGGTCTTTCTACTTTCCGGTGCCGCGAGCTTTGTCACGGGTGTCGATCTTCTGGTTGATGGAGGTTTCTGCTGCTGGTGACAGCTTCCCGCCAAGTTTAAACTCCCAAGCCTGCACGGTGCCCTGCGCACCGCGCTTTTTTCTGTTTCGCGACTTCGGCTGAGGCTGTTGCGACATCTGCCCCCGAATATATGGCGAATGCTCAGTTTCCCCTTGAAAACCCGGTAGTTTCTCCCCTACCTTAATGATGTTCTCAGGGCGGGGTGAAATTCCCCACCGGCGGTATCCGGCTGTGCCGGGAGCCCGCGAGCGCTTTCACCTCGGTGAAAGGCAGCAGATCCGGTGCGATGCCGGAGCCGACGGTTAGAGTCCGGATGAAAGAGAGCATCGGCTATTGCGACTTCCCATGTCGGGGAGGCGTTCGTGCTGTGTTCGCCCAAGGGATGGAATGGCGACCGAAAGGTCGTGTTTTGGCCGCTCACGCGGTTACCCTTGAAAGGCACTGGAATGACACTTTCGAAAATTGAAGACGCATTGGAGACCCTTGCACACGGGGGAATGGTCGTCGTCGTTGATGACGAGGATCGGGAAAACGAAGGCGACATCATCGTTGCATCCGATCACGTAACCCCTGAGAGCATTGCTTTCATGATGAAGCATGCCCGCGGGCTGGTGTGCATCGCCATGGAAGGCGAAAGGCTCGATGCGCTCGACATCCCCCTGATGGTCCCGAACAACACGGAGTACCTGAAGACGGCCTTTACCGTGTCGGTGGACTATATCCATGGAACCACCACCGGGATCTCGGCCGCAGACAGAGCCAAAACCGTTCGAGCGCTGATGGATGACGCTACCAAGCCCGAAGACTTCGCGCGGCCAGGGCATATCTTCCCGTTGCGTGCCCATCCAGACGGTGTTTTAGGCCGCCCAGGGCATACCGAAGCCGCCGTTGATCTCGCGCGGCTTATTGGTGCCAAACCGTCGGGTGTGATCTGTGAGGTCGCCAACGACGACGGCACCATGGCACGACTGCCGGACCTGATCGAATTCTGCAAGCTGCACAGTCTCCCGCTGATTTCGATCGAGGACCTGATCCGTTACAGGGCTGTCAGTAGAGACGCATCTCGGCCCGCCGTTGCTGCGTGAACGACGCCTCATCGTTTAGAAGAAGCATTTGCGTGCTATCTCAGAGCTCGGGAGCACGACGAGCTTCTGGCCAAGACACAGCTTAGCAAGCGACAACATGAGCCGTCAAAGCGATAAAAGTGCTTTGGCGGCTTTCCTTTGTTCGCGTTCGAAACGAACCTTTGGCTGGCATTGCAGTAAATGTGCACGTTCCATCATCAGCGATCGGCATCCAAGAATGGTCAACTCGTGCGACACGCAGAGACTTGATCGGAAGCTACCACTGCACCACGATCAGGAGATGGCTTACATCGAGATCGACGCTTCGATGCGGAAATAATTGCCGCTCTCCCGCCATGTTGACGTCGGCCCCAGAGCCAGGCCACAAAGATGGCATCCACGGTCGCTCGCGGGGGGACAGAGGAAAATCAAAGGTGATTCTGTTAAGCCTTTGAAATCATATGAGAAGCCAGGTTCCCCAGCCAATTCTCCCAAAAAGCCTTGATTCTCATGTTTTTCCGTCGCGCCGGATCCCGTTTTGGCGTCATCGGCGATCTGATGCCCAAAGGTGAGACCCAACCCGAAAACGGCACGGGGTGACCTTCGGGCCTGATTGAGGGTGTCTTCGTCATGGCAGTCCGCCACGGGGTCGAAAATCTTGTCCGCCGGGGAAACATCTTCTACTGGCGGCCACGCATTCCAGCAGCCTTCATTCACTGCCAACCCGGCAGCCGACTTTCACTGACCCTTAATGTCCTCATCGTCCACCATGCGCACGCAGGGTCGGATGACACTAGCACATGTGACCTGTCACGCGCCGCGTGACAGGTCGGGATACATGGGCAAGACAGTACCGAACTCAGCACCCATCTTGTCAGGTTCTGATCTTGGCCGCGTCGCGGGCCAGAGCTTCTGCCGTGGCATGGCTCCGGTACCAGATGGTGACAATGGACGAGGTTATGACAATAAAGAGGCTATAGAGGACGGGAATGAACAAGACTTCCTGTTGCTGGACGCCGGTGAAGGTCAAGGTGACGATCAACGCGGCCAGCGGTCCATTCTGGATTCCTGTCTCAAGGCTGATGGTGCGCGAGCGGTTGCTGTCCTGCTTGAGCGCGCGGGCCAGCCAATAACCGAGCAGCATGCCGGTGAGCCCGATGCCGATTGCCGCCACATAGACCGGCAAAGGCGTATCCAGCAACATCTGGTAATTGCGCGGCACCCAGGTGACGATCAGGAACAGGATCACAACGACACCGAGCATGGAGCCGATCAGTTCCACGCTGGCCCCGACATTCGCGCTCCATTTGCGCAGCACCATGCCCAATACCGTCGGCACCAGCAGCACGACAAGGACCTGTGCGACATTGCCTGCCGGGATTACATAATCGCCGGTCACACCCGCCAGTCCACCATAGAAGCTCAATAGAGAGGGGACGGTGACCACGGCGACAAGGGTCGAGACGGTGGTCATCATGATCGAAAGGGCCAGAACACCCTTGGAAAAATAGGCGAAGATATTGCTGGTGGTTCCTCCCGGCATGCAGGCGATCAGGATCAGGCCGACCGCCATGGCAGACGGCAAGCCCAGAATGACGGCAAGCGCATAGCCCAGGAAGGGCATGACCATATACTGGGACAGCAATCCGACAAGGATCCCCTTTGGCTTGCGGAATGCAATCAGGAAGTCGCGGAAGGTCATGGATGCGCCCATGCCCAGCATGATGACCATCATCATGATGCCCAGCAGTGTTGTTTCAAGCTCGGTCAGCATTGTTGGCCCTTCCCATCACAGAGCGAATTCGGAACGGATCTCGGCTTTGAGATCCTTGCGCAGGATCTTGCCGATCGGTGACTTGGGCAAAACATCGCGGAAGACCACTGACTTCGGCACCTTATAATCGCTCAGATACTGGCGGCAATGCTTGAAGACATCCTCCTTGGTCAGTTCGCCCTCGTAATCGGGGTTCTTGACCACATAAGCCCGGACCGCCTCACCCGTCTTCGCATCGGGAACGGCAACGACAGCCGCTTCCAGCACGGCATCCATTTTGGAAAGCACCGCTTCCACTTCATTGGGATAGACGTTGAAGCCGGACACGAGGACCATATCCTTCTTGCGGTCGACGATGCGCAGGAAACCCTCCTCATCCATCACCGCAATGTCTCCGGTATAGAACCAGTCATTCTGGATTGCGGCGGCCGTTTCTTCCGGTCGCTGCCAATAGCCCTTCATGACCTGGACACCGCGAACGATAAGCTCGCCCGGTTCGCCGGTGGCAACCGGCTTGCTGTCCTCGTCCACCAGAAGCACGTCGCAACCAGGTACCGGCATCCCGATGCTGCCGGGTTTTGCGCGATCGTCCAGCGGGTTGAAACTGACGAGCGGTGATGTCTCGGTCAGACCGTAACCCTCGGCGATCTGCGTACCGGTCATCACGCGCCAGCGCGTTGCAACCGCCTCATGCAGCGCCGTGCCGCCGGCAATAGCGGCTCGCAACTGCTTCGGCGGATAGGCGGCAAACCATTCCTCATTCATCAACCCATTGAACAGCGTGTTGACACCGGTGATCCAGGTAATCGGATAGTTCTCGATCGCCCGCTGCAGATTCTGCACCGGCCTTGGCGACGGGATCAGGATGTTGCGGGCGCCGAGTTCGAAAAAGGTGATCAGGTTCGCGGTGAAAGAGAAGATGTGATAGAGCGGCAGCGCCGTCAGAACCTGGTCGTTCTTGGCCATCATGCCCGAGGACACGGCCTTGACCTGCTCAAGGTTCGACAGAATGTTCCCATGGGTGAGCATGGCACCCTTTGCAACGCCCGTGGTTCCGCCCGTATACTGCAGAAGCGCCAGATCATCCGGGCCGACGTTTTCCCACATGGCCGCGACATTGGCGTGATGCGCCCGTCCCATGGCCAGCGCCTGCTTGAGACGCAGCGTTGCCACATCGAGCTTTGGAACAGGGGGCAGCGTCTTGCTCCAAACCTTCTGCACCCCTCGGACAATCACCTCCGGAATACGAGGAAAGAATTCCGGGATCCCGGCCAGGATCACCGACTGGATGCCGGTTTTCGGAACGACCTCCGCCAGCTTGTCGGCGAACATGTCAATCAGCACCAGCGCCTTTGCACCGGCGTCATTGAACTGATGGATCATTTCACTCGGCGTGTAGAGTGGATTGGTGTTGACCAGAACGCATCCCGCCTTGAAAACGCCAAAAGCGACGACGGGATAGGCAAGGCAGTTTGGCAGCTGGACGGCGACTCTATCCCCCGGTCGCAGGCCGCAGTCATGATGGAGAAATGCCGCGAATGCGTCCGACATTTCTCCGATTTCAGCATAGGTCAGCGTACCGTTCATGCCATTTGGCACGACGCAGGTGAAGGCCTTGCGCTTGTCATTGGCAACAGATGATTTGTGCACCAGATCTGGCAGGCTGCTATAGCGCAGCTCCGGCAATTCCTGAGGAATGGTAGCACCATAGGATGCCAGCCACGGTCGTGGCGGCACATAAACCTGATTCATTTGTCCTCCCAAGGCGTTCTATCGACGCTGTTCCCTCGAACCTCATCCGGTTTTGTCCCCGGAAACTTGTCCTTCATCAAGAAGATGTCGTTGTCTCGATTTATTGTCCAGAAGTTTTGGATTTGGCAGCCTGTGAAGAATGGCATGCATCTGCGTTGAGCGGATTTCCATCCCCTGCAAATACAATTTTGGCCTTCGAAAATGCTGCGGAATGATCGCCGTCGCGGGATCGCGCGGCGTTATCACCGGCCAGACATTAAGCGCTTTCGTGTAGGAGAGTTAATGAAAATGAAATCTTTTCAACACGATGAGCCGAATAGAAAACCCACTCAAACTATTGATATTGATATTCTTTACGGGATGAACCGCCTCTCGATCGGTCTGATTTCACTGCTTGTCGAACCTCTCAAGATCAATGGGGTCGGCATACGCCCCCAATGAATATTAAGAACTTTATGTCTTCATGCACTCATGTAAGGAGGCGCTACCATGTTCAGTTTTGTTCGAAACATCCTCGTGATGCTGGCCGTTCTCATTCCAACCATGTCCATGGCGGCATCGGGTGATTGGACAGCAGCCAAGGCGACCAGGCAGGTCGCATACACAATCGACAAGACGAACTGGATCCCGGTGAAAAATGGCGATGTGATTCCGAATCGTGCCTGGGTATCCACTGGCCCGCGCGGCAGGCTTCAACTTGTCAGAGGGAGCGAGAGCATCGCCTTTCAGCCAAACACGATGGCTGCCATTGTGACCAAGTCGGGCTTGTTTTCGCGAAAGACCCAGATTGCGCAGCACACGGGTACACTTGATCTTGAGATCGAAACACGTGGTCGTCCGCATACGACGGTCCGGACACCCTTTCTTGCCGCCGTGGTCAAAGGAACCGGTTTTCGAGTGACCGTCGGCGCAAGGTCGGCCTCGGTGACAGTCCGCCACGGTCTTGTTGAAGTCACATCCAATGAAGGCGAACGCTCGAATATAGGCGCTGGCCAGAGTGCGGAGGTTTCGACTTCCGGTGGCATGCAGGTAGCAGGGAAGACGGAACGACCGGACGTCACGCGGGTCTCCGAACAGCCGAGCATCTTTGGCTCTGGCCTCTTTGGCCCGCGTGATGACGCGCCCCCGAGCGATGGACGCCGCAACGAAAACAGTGATCGCGGCAACGGTAACGGTGGCGGAGACGGCAACGGTGGTGGAAGCGGCAATGGCGGTGGAAGCGGCAATGGCGGTGGAAACGGCAATGGCGATGGAAACGGCAACGGCGGCGGAAACGGCAATGGCGGTGGAAACGGCAATGGCGGCGGAAACGGCAACGGCGGCGGAAACGGCAATGGCGGCGGAAACGGCAACGGCGGTGGAAACGGCAACGGCGGTGGAAACGGCAACGGCGGTGGAAACGGCAATGGCGGTGGAAACGGCAATGGCGGTGGAAACGGCAATGGCGGTGGAAACGGCAATGGCGGTGGAAACGGCAATGGCGGTGGAAACGGCAATGGCGGTGGAAACGGCAATGGCGGTGGAAACGGAAAGGGCAAAGGATAGGGTCTAGCCAATTGCGTCGTACCCGGATGAGAGAGCTTCTAACACGTGAATGATTTTGTCAGCAGGTCCAGATTGAAGGAAAGCCGTGGCGCATGGCCACGGCTCGTGATGTTCTGCATCCTGCTTGCCCTGCCTGTGGTGGTGCCACAAACACGCTTCGCAGTATGGCTCGACAACCAACTCCTCGACTTGCGGTTTTCTCTTCATGATCGCAAGGCAAGCGGAGAGATTGTCTTTGTCGCGATCGACAAGACCAGCATTGACTCCATCGGCACCTGGCCATGGCCTCGCACGGTCCATGCGGACCTGATCGATCGGCTTGTGGCAGCCGATGTTCATGATATCTACCTCGATATCGATTTCAGTACCCCCTCTACATCCGTGGCCGACAATCGGCTTGCCGAAGCGCTTGCGGATGCTGGCGGTGGGGTCATGCTTCCGCTCTTTCTCCAGCATGATAGCGCCGGTGATCGTGGCACTGTGGCCGCGAGCAAACCCATCCCGATACTGGAAGAACATGCATGGCTGGCATTTGCCAATGTCGAGATGGACGAAGGTGGACTTATTCGTCACTTTGCGCTCTCCGAGCGATTTGACGGAGATGACGTTCCTTCAGCCGCGGCCCTTCTGGCCAATTACGACGGCAAGACCCAAAAAACAGTCTTGATCGATTATTCGATAGATCCGCTAAGTGTCCCAGTTTTCTCGGTGCGAGATATACTGGAGGGCAATGTTGCAAAGGAGGCGCTTGAAGGTCGATCCGTTGTGGTTGGAGCCTTTGCCACCGAACTTGGCGACTTCTTCGCAGTCCCCCTTCACGGCGTGATAAGCGGCCCCATGCTTCACATCCTGGCCGCCGAGACGCTCAAGCAGAAAGGCCTCCTGACCGAAATCCCGCTTCTGGCGCCGTCGCTGCTTCTTTGCGGGTTGATCATGATCTATGTGTTGCGGTTTCATCACCAACCGCTCCTGGCTACCGGTCTCGGGCTCGCTTTGGTCGTCATCACGGGGGAAACCTTGGCCTTCTTGCTGCAGGATGAATACCGGGCCGTCCTTTCGACAGCGACACTGTGGCTGATACTTGCCTTCGGGCTTCTGATCCTGATGGTCGAAAAGATCGACATCGAAACCTTCCTTGTGGAAGTTGCCAATGCTGAAAACCGGACCATCCGTCGGATTCTCAAGCGGGTGATTGCTGATAGCGTCGATGCGATTGTCGTTGTCGACAGCCGATTTCGGATCGTCGATCTCAGTCGGACCACCCCGGGGCTCCTGGGTCTCGAAAAGCCCTTGCATAGGGGTCAGGTGATCACAGAGCATGCTCCACCAGAGCTTTCCGCGATCCTGCGACGAGCAGTATCGGCCTTTGGCGAAAGTCCAGGCGCTGTTCATACCGAGTTTGGCAGGTTTTCAGTAGCCGGTGCCAGATATGCCGCCTCATATGACGATGTCGCAAAAGGTTCTCGGACGCTTGATGCGACCGTGACAATTTCACCCTTCGATCTAGACTTGCCGCAAGGCGTTCAGGAGCAGCACGAGTTTCTCGCCAGCGTCACGATCCGCGACGTGACGAGCCGCCACGCCTATGAAACCAAGTTGATGCAACTGTCGCAATATGACGAGTTGACTGGCCTTCTGAACCGCCGAGAATTGGTTGTTCGCCTCGAACAACTAGGACAGCCCTCGGGGGTTTTTGCAATCAACCTCCATCGTTTTGGTGTCTTGAACTCGACGCTCGGGCGGGAACTCGGCGACCGCCTTCTTCAAGCTGTTGCAAAGAGACTTGCAGCCTATGCCGGTGACGAAGGCCTTGTCGGTCGAATTGGCGGCGATGTTTTCGCCATCGTCCTTCCGGGTGACTACGATGATGTCCGGCTCGCAAAAAAGGCCGAAGAGCTGCTTGAGCTCTTCGATGTGCCGGTGTCCTTGACCGACAGCCAGGTTGATATCACGGCCAGAATTGGAGCCTCCGCCGGCAGTCCCGGCGAAGGTTGTGGCAGCAAGTGGTTAAGTGACGCTGAGCTTGCGCTGGACGATGCAAAAACCGTCAGCGGTCGTGGCTGGCGTCTTTACGACCCTCTTGCAGCGGACCGACAGGCGCGATCACGGCGCTTGGAGGGCGAGTTGCGCCTCGGGCTGGAAGACCAGCAGTTTTTCCTTCTCTACCAGCCTCAAGTCGACCTCAAGACTGGCTCGGTGATCGGCGCCGAAGCGCTTTTGAGATGGCAGCATCCAAGCCTCGGCATCATTTCGCCAAGTGAATTCATAGGCATTGCCGAGGCAAACGGCTTTATCTGCGAATTGGGTCGCTGGATGCTTGTTGAGGCATGCCGCGCGGCATGCGACTGGCCGGGAGATATGAGTGTCGCGGTGAACGTGTCCCCGCTGCAATTCGTCAAGGATGATCTGGTCAAGGATGTAGAGCAGGCTCTTTTGCTGACCGGGCTCCCGGCGCGGCGTCTGCATCTCGAAATCACGGAGTCGACCTTCCTCGACCGCACTGACGACCTGTTGAAGTCGCTGGCTCAATTGCGAAAAATGGGCGTCACAATAGCCCTTGATGACTTTGGAACGGGGTATTCTTCGCTGGCCTATCTCGCCGGTTTTCCCATCGACAAGATCAAGATTGACCAGTCTTTCATTCGCAAGATGTCAACCGATGCAGCAAGCCAGGCCATCGTGATTGCGGTAGCCGCGCTTGCCCGGGGACTGGACCTGAAAATTGTTTGCGAAGGGATCGAGGGCGATATCGAGTGGACACTTCTGCGTCAGCTTGGCTGCGAAGAGGGGCAGGGCTACTTCTTCGGAAAACCCCAGACCTCACAAGAGCTTGTTGCACTCTATCGCGATCCTCATTGGTCCGACAAACGGCGCGCATCCTGATGCAATAATCAGGAATCGACAATCAGGAATCGACCGGGAGAACGCGGTCTGCCGTTCCGGGAAGCGGCCTTGTAAGGACAAACGTCGCGCATGCAACCAGGATAGCGCCAATCACGATTTTCAGCCACAGCTGATGGGGGCCGACGAACCAGACGATCCCATAACTGACCGACATCAGTGAAACCGATGCGATCTTCGCCCTTTTAGAAATTGCTCCTTCGCGTCGCCAATCGATCAGTGGCTGTCCATAACGCGGATGATCCAGCAACCATTGCTCGAAGCGCGGTGACGAGCGCGCAAAAAGGGCAGCGGCCAGGAGCATGAAAGGGGTGGTGGGCAAAACGGGCAGGAATACACCAATGATGCCGATCGCGACCATCAGCCAGGCCAGTACAAAGAGGATCAGGCGCATGAGAAATCCTTCCTTGAGGACCGGACAGGCAGTGGCCGCGCTTCAAGCCTATCGCAAAACTTGACTGTGACATACCGCATTGAGCGTTTCTGGCAAGGTTTCGGAGGATTTCCTCAAATGCGGCGATTTTTCGTTTGCACCCAGACCTGCGGCTTTGCCATCCTGTTGACCTGCAAACATGTCCTTACGGAAACCAAATCTCATGTCGAAATCCACCATCGTGCTCGGCGCCGGTATCATCGGCGTTTCCACTGCCATTCATCTGGCGCGGCGTGGCCGCTCGGTGATCCTGGTGGATCGGCGCACGCCCGGTGAAGAGACTTCGTTCGGAAACGCCGGCCTCATTCAACGCGAGGGAGTCGTTCCCTATGGATTTCCGCAGGATATAGGCCTGCTGATCCGCTATGGTTTCAACAACAGGATCGATGCCCACTATCATGCAAGCGCCCTGTTCAAGCTCGTTCCGTTTCTTGGACGGTACTGGTGGCATTCCAACAAGAGCCGTCATCAGGCTATCGCGAAGGCCTATGCACCATTGATCGAGAATTCGATCCTCGAACACCAGGATCTGATCGAAGCCTCGGGCGCCCAGCAGCTCATTCGCAAGGATGGCTGGATGAGCCTGTTTCGCACGACCGGGAAGCAGGATGCCGAGCTTGCGGAAGCAGAACGGCTGGCCAAGGAATATGGTGTTGGTTATCAGGCGCTGACACGGGAAGACCTCGCCCGCGAGGAGCCGCATCTTCGCGGCGACTTCGTTGGTGCCTTGAAATGGAAAGACCCCTGGTCGGTGACTGACCCGCATGGGCTGACCAAGGCATATCTGCAGTATTTCCAGTCTCTCGGCGGTCGTTTTGCCTCCGGCGATGCGAGCAGCCTTGCTCCGCGCGCCAGTGGCCACGGATGGCAGGTCATGACGAGCGACGGCCCGTTGGATGCAGACGTAGTGGTTCTGGCCCTTGGTCCCTGGGCAGAGGACGCAACGCGGAAGCTCGGCTATCGTTTCCCGCTTGGCGTCAAGCGAGGCTACCACATGCATTATGCGGCAGCCGGCAACGCCGTTCTCAACAACTGGGCCATGGATGCCGAGCGCGGCTATTTTCTCGCGCCAATGGATCGAGGTATCCGCCTGACGACGGGCGCCGAGTTTGCCGATCGGGACGCACCGAAATCACCCGTCCAGCTTGCCCGAGCGGAAAAGGTGGCACGCGAGATCTTCCCGCTTGCCGAACGTCTCGACGCCGAGCCCTGGATGGGTGCACGTCCCTGCACGCCGGACATGATGCCGGTGATCGGCAAAGCGCCGCGCCACGAGGGCATGTGGTTCGCCTTTGGCCATGCGCATCACGGCCTGACGCTTGGGCCAGCGACTGGCAGGCTGGTTGCGGAGATGATGACGGGTGAAAAGCCATTCCTGGACCCGACCGCATGGCGGCCCGAGCGTTTCAATCCGTGAGCTGACCGGGGGTCCCTCAAGGAAAATGACAGGCGGCTAGTCTTTTGGAGCACAAACTGCTATTGGATTTTGACGTTACATCAAAGACTTCTTGTCCGGTCGCGCGGGCTGGAAGATGATATGGCAAAAAGCCAGTGAGCGGGGAAAGCCGGGGATGGTCCGTTTTCTGATCTACAACGCGAAGAGCGTCTATCGTTAGCGGCACGTCCCGCTTGCGTGGCGACACGTGTCAAAGATCCAGAAAACCCGAACTGCTCCAATGGTATCCCATGAACATGGCCGAAGAGGCCCGCGAATTCTTTGCGGCAAATCCTGATATTGAAGTTCTAGAAGCTTTCGTCATCGACGTGAACGGCGTGCCACGCGGCAAGTGGATACCGCGCGAACGGGCCATTGATGTGTTGACCAAGGGCATGGCCATGCCGCGCTCGGTCTATGCGCTCGATGTCTGGGGCCGTGACGTCAACGCCGCGGGCCTTGCCGAGGGTACCGGCGATCCGGACGGCATCTGCTTCCCAATCCCCGGTACGCTTTCGCGCGTGACATGGTTGTCACGTCCGACGGCGCAGGTGCTGATGCAGATGCACACCCAGGAAGGCGACACTTTCTACGCCGATCCACGTCAGGTCCTTGCCCAGGTGCTCGCACGCTTCAAGGCGGCAAAGCTGACGCCTGTGGTGGCAACCGAACTCGAATTCTACCTGATCGATCCGGTGCGCTCAGCGCTTGATCCCGTTCGTCCGCCAAACACCCGCGACGGACGCTGGCATACCGGCCAGACGCAGGTTCTTTCCATCTCTGAACTGCATGATTTCGAAGAAGTATTTCACGGGATTTCCGCAGCAGCCCGTGCCCAGAATGTGCCTGCTGACACCACGCTTCGCGAAAACGGTCCAGGACAATATGAAATCAACCTCAACCATGTACCGGATGCGCTAGCCGCAGCCGACTACGCAGTGCTCTTGAAGCGCATCGTCAAGGGCGTGGCGCGCGCCAATGATCTCGATGCCACCTTCATGGCAAAGCCCTACGGCACCCAGGCTGGCAGCGGCATGCATGTGCATTTCTCGATCCTCAACGAAAACGGCGACAACATCTATGTCGGCGATGATGGTCCCTCGCCTGCCCTCTTCCATTCGGTCGGCGGCCTCCTGGAAAACATGGGCGAAAGCATGGCGATCTTTGCGCCGCACCAGAATTCCTATCGCCGCCTGCGCCCGTCCGAACATGCGCCCACCTACGCCTCCTGGGGTTTCGACAACCGGTCTGCGGCCGTGCGCGTCATCACCGCGTCGAAGCCGGCAACGCGCATCGAACACCGCGTCGCCGGTGCCGATACCAATCCCTATCTGGTTCTGGCGATGATCCTGTCGGCGGCGCTGGCCGGCATGAAGGAAAAGCTTTCGCCGGGTGGTGCGATCTCCGGCGATGACCATGCGGTCAGCCACGAGCCTTTGCCGACCAACTGGGACTATGCGCTGCAACGCTTTGCCAAATCGAGCTTCGCCTATGCGGCGCTCGGGCCGAAGTATCGAAGCCTTTATACCGCCTGCAAGCAGCAGGAACTCTCGGAGTTTTCGCTGCGTGTGACCGACGTCGAATACGACGCCTATATCCGGACCGTGTGAGGTGACGCCATGACCAAGTCGATCGGACCCAATCCCGGCCATGCGGCCTCCTACTATGCAGCCTCTGCCCGCGACAAGCGCGTGCGCCCGAAGCTCGACGGCCCGCACACTGCCGACGTCTGCATCATAGGTGCCGGCTTCACCGGCGTTTCAGCGGCACTCGAGCTTTCCGAAAAGGGCTATGCCGTCATCGTGCTGGAAGCCGACCGCATCGGCTTCGGCGCGTCCGGGCGCAATGGCGGCCAGATCGTCAACGGCTATAGCCGTGACCTCGAGACGATTGCCAAGCGTTACGGCCAGGACAAGGCCGATAAGCTCGGCGAAATGTCGCTCGAAGGGGGCCGCATCATCCGCGAGCGGGTGGCCAAGTATGGGATCGAATGCGACCTCGTTGATGGCGGTTTCTTCGCGGCCTTTACCGACAAGCAGGTCAAGGAAATGGCCGGCGTCCGGGCGCACTGGATGAAACATGGCCATGACGGGCTGGAGATGGTCTCCAAGGCCGAGGTTGCGAAATATGCGAAGACCGACCGTTATGTCGGCGGCATGATCGATCACCATGGTGGCCATATTCACCCGCTCGATCTGGTGCTCGGCGAGGCGGCAGCGGCCGAAAGCCTGGGCGCCAAGATCTTTGAAAACTCCAAGGTCGTGCATCTCGACACCGGCCCGCAACCCTTCGTCTGTACCGAAGGCGGGATCGTCAGGGCCAAGCATATCCTCGTCTGCGGCAATGCCTATATGGCGGGGATCGCGCCGAAGGTGACCGAGAAGATGATGCCGGTTTCCAGCCAGGTCATGGCGACCGAGGTGCTGGATGCCAAGCTGATCGAGGAACTGCTTCCGGCCAATTACTGCATCGAGGATGCCAATTACGTACTCGACTATTACCGCCGTACCGCCGACAACCGTCTGCTCTATGGCGGCGGCATCGGCTATGGCGGCCAGGACCCGAAGAACCTGACGGGTGTCATCCGTCCGAACATGCTGAAAACCTTCCCACAGCTGAAGGACGTGAAAATCGACTTTGCCTGGAGCGGCAATTTCGCGCTGACGCTGACGCGGATCCCGCATATGGGCAAGCTTTCGGACACCGTCTATTTCTCGCATGGCGACAGCGGCCATGGCGTGACGACGACGCATCTGCTCGGCAAGATCCTGGGCGAGGCCGTGCATGGCCAGATGAGCCGCTTCGACGTCTGGTCGTCGCTGCAGGCCTATCCCTTCCCGGGCGGGCGGATGTTCCGCGTGCCGTTTACGGCGCTCGGTGCCTGGTATTACGGTCTGCGTGACCGTCTCGGCGTGTAATCCGGAAGCTGATAAACGACGGAGTCAGGCGAGATTGGCGAGACCGCCAAGCGCCTCGGCGACGATGCTTTCGACGGGCTGGTCGATTGAAACCGTGACGACACCCGGTTCGCCAGTTGGTATCTCAAGGGTCGCAAGCTGGCTGTCCAGCAATGTGGGCGGCATGAAATGGCCGGTGCGGGCACCCATGCGCTGGCTGAGAAGCGCCTTCGAACCGTGTAGATAAACAAATGTGAGATGATTGCCGGTCGCGGTTCTGAGGTGGTCGCGATAAATCGCCTTGAGAGCCGAGCAGGACACGACAATCCCCTCTCCCTGTTGAAGCGCTTCAGCCATTTTCTCACCGATCAGGGAGAGCCATGGCCAGCGATCATCATCTGTCAAAGGTATTCCCTTCGCCATTTTGTCGACATTGGCGGCGGGATGAAGAATGTCGCCCTCGATGAAGGGCAGGCTGAGCGCGGAAGCCAGAGCTTCCCCAACGGATGACTTGCCGCACCCGCTTACGCCCATGACGATGATAGCCTTTGGAGAAGAGGATGGTGATAACGGCATAAATCGTCCTGGCGAATACGGTTGAATGGCGTGCGACCATAGCCCCATTCAGGCCAAATTCAATTCGGCATCCAATGAGGCGCGATGCTTGCCACCGGCCTTGATCGCGGCTGCCGTTTTCTCTGCCATCATGATCACCGGCGCATTGGTATTGCCGCCGATCAGTCTTGGCATCACCGAGGCATCCACGATCCGCAGGCCATCCAGCCCGCAGAATTTCAACTCCGGATCGACAACAGCATCTGCATCGGAACCCATCCGGCAGGTGCCAACGGGATGATAGATCGTGTCAGCGCGGGCGCGAATGGCCGCATCAAGCGCCGCGTCGGACGCGCCGGCTGGATAGAGTTCCTCGCCGCGATAGCGGTCGAACGCGCCGCCCTGCAGTATCTCCCGTGTCATCCGCACACCTCGGCGAAACACCTCCAGATCACGTGGATCGGTCAGATAGGCAGGGTCGACCAAAGGCGCTGCGTGCGGGTCGCCGCTGGCCAGTCGCACTGTGCCGCGCGAATGCGGTCGCAAGACACAGACATGGGCGGAATAACCATAGCCCCAGTGAAGCTTGCGGGCATGATCATCGACCATCGCCACCAGGAAATGCAACTGTATGTCTGGTCGATCAAGCGCCAGATCCGTCTTCAGGAATGCCCCCGACTCGGCGCAGGTGGAACGCAGGTGGCCGGTTCCATGCCGCCGCCATTCTAAGGCGGCTGCGATGGTATCCGTCATGCCCGCGTATCCGAGGCCAAGACAGCCTGTGTCCGAGGAACGAACGATCATCGTGTAGTCGAGATGATCCTGCAGATTGCTACCGACTTCCGGCTGGTCGAGAGCAACCTTGATGCCATGCGCCTTGAGATGATCAGCAGGACCAATCCCGGACAACATCAGCAATTGGGGTGTCTGGAGGGCCCCGGCGCAGACGATCACTTCACGCTCTGCCCGCAAGGATTTTTCACCTCGACCATCCTGGCAGATGACACCGACTGCTCGCCCGTTTTCCAACTCCAGACGGAGCACCTTCGACGCGGTGATAACTGTCAGATTTGGACGGGACAGGTGATCAAGGAGATAGGCCGCCGCCGAGGAACAACGTTCGCCCTTCTTCGGACCATGCCAGAATTGTGTCGCCTGGAAGATGCCGGCCCCTTCCTGTTCCGGTCCATTGAAGTCAGTGTTGATCGGATGGCCACGCTCAGCCGCCGCCTCCAGGAAGGCCTGATTGATTGGCCGGACCCAATCGGCATCGGAGACCTGAAGCGGACCGCCCCGACCATGCAGAGCGTCGCTGCCGCGCTCATTGTCCTCGCTTTTGATGAAGAAGGGCAGGACGTCCTGGAATGACCAGCCGTGGCAACCGAGGCTTGCCCATTCATCATAATCAAGCGCATGACCACGAATATACAGCATGGCATTGATCAGGCTTGAGCCGCCCAGCCCCTTGCCTCTCGGCTGAAAGCACACGCGGTCGTTCAGGCCTCTTTGCGGCACTGTGGGGAAACACCAGTTGTGGCTTTTCACCCTGCCCGGTACCGTGAAAATGCCTGCAGTCGGCACGCGCGTCAGCAGGCCATTGGCAGGTCCGCCTGCTTCTATCAGGCACACCGTGACATCCTGATCTTCGCTCAGCCGTGCGGCCAGAACCGAGCCGGCGGAGCCTGCACCGACGATCACATAATCGAACATTTCCCCTCGCCCGGTAAGCCGGTCGCGAAACAGGCGGAGCAGCTTACGTTCACGTCAGACTAACAAAACGCCCAGTGGTTTCAAGCGGCGGCCTCCTGGTTGCAGGAATACGGGGCCGCAATAGGAAAGGGCCCACCCAATACCGGGCAGGCCCTCGAACACATCCAGAGTTTGTCACTGTCAGGCCGCAGGCGACGTTGCCGCTGCACGCACGGGGCGGGGCTGAAGCTCATCAAGCCCCAGAAGAAAATTGATCTGCGGACGGGCCTTGACGAGGTCGTCGATCGAATACTCCGACAGAACGTCAAAAAATGCATTCAGCGCCTTGCGAAGCGCGGAATTGAGCCCGCAGCTATCGATCAAAGGACAGTCGACATCACCATCGTCCTCGAAACATTCCGCCATGGCGAAGGAGTCCTCGGTCACTTTTACGACGTCGAAAAGACTGATCTTTTCCGCAGGACGACCGAGCTTCACGCCGCCGTTGCGACCACGAACGGTCTCGATCAGACCGGCCTTGTTCAGCGGTTGGAGGATCTTGAACAGAAAAAGTTCCGATACCCCATAGGCCTTGGCGATTTCCGGGATACGGCTCAACTGCCCGTCATTTGCTGCGCAATACATCAGCATGCGCACGGCGTAATTTGTCTGTTTTGTCAAACGCATGCACGAATCCTCAGTTTCATTGGGGCCTTATATAGCGGCTTTTGCAGTTTTGAACAATTCCAAAATACTCCACTTATAAGTTTCCCGCCTGCAAAACAGGCTTCCGCAGATTGACACTCATAGCGAATTCATGAATATGCCGCTCAACATTATGCCGAACAATCCGGTGAGGAGATCCACCACCATGAAAAACTATGTTTTCAGCCTCGCAATGGCGACCGCTGTCCTAGGCTCCACCGCTGCATTCGCGGATGGCGAAGTCAATGTATACTCCTTTCGCCAACCTGAGCTGATCCAGCCTCTGCTCGATGCATTCACAGCAGAAACCGGCGTAAAAACGAATGTCCTTTTCCTCGACAAGGGCCTTGTTGAACGCATCGAAGCAGAAGGTACGAATTCTCCGGCGGACGTGATCCTGACCATCGATATTGCGCGTTTGACACAGGCCAAGGACGGCGGCGTCACTCAAGCGGTCGAAAATGAAACGATCAATAGCCAGATCCCGGCGCAATATCGTGACCCCGAGGGCAACTGGTTTGCGCTGACGACACGTGGACGTGTTGTTTACGCCTCGAAGGAACGCGTCGCCGAGGACACGATCACCTATGAAGAACTCGCAGATCCAAAGTGGAAGGGCCGCATCTGCATGCGCGATGCGCAGCATGACTACAATGTGGCGCTGTTTGCATCGATGATCGCTCACCATGGCGCCGAGTACACCGAGACCTGGCTCACCGGCCTGAAGAACAACCTTATCGGCAAGCCGGCCGGCAATGACCGCGCCCAAGCCAAGGCCATCCATGCGGGCGAGTGCGACCTCGGCCTTGCGAACACCTATTATCTCGGCCTGATGATCAACAACGACAAGGAACCGGAAGAGAAGGACTGGGCAGCCTCCGTAAAGGTCCTGTTTCCGAACGCTGGCGACCGCGGAACCCACGTCAACATCTCGGGCATGGCGATGGCCAAGAACGCGCCGAACCGCGATAACGCGATCAAGCTGATGGAATTCCTAGCTTCGGATCAGGCGCAGCAGCTTTATGCCGAGCGGGTTTATGAATACCCGGTTGGCCCGAATACCAAGCCTTCCGAGACGGTTGCCGGATTTGGTGCGATCAAGCCAGATATGCTGCCCCTGGCTGAAGTGGCCGCAAGCCGCAAAGCCGCATCGGAGCTGGTTGACAAGGTCGGCGTGAACAACGGTCCAAGTGAGTGAGCTGACAGTGCGTTGAATTAGAGCGGTTCATTTCTAATTGAACGGCTCGAAACAAGGGGTGGCCGGCAAAGCCGCCCCTTTTCTTTGGCTTCATTTCGGTGTTCGTGAACACGTATTTCGCAGGAATGCCGAGATCATGGAGAAATCGACAACTGCGAAACCGGCGCGTTGCCGGCCCTGTTTGGCCATCTCGAACTGCCGCTGAGCTTATGGCGCACCACTCGACTTCAGCTCGCTTGCATAATCTGCGATGGCCTGACGTCGCTCCGCCGTCCCGGGGTGGGTCGACAGAAACGAGGAGTCACCTTCGAGACCAAATTCGGCCTCGATAACTTCAAAGAAGCGACCGATTGCAGCCGGATCACGGCCTGCCCTGTGCATCAGTTCGACTGAAATCCGATCTGCTTCGTGCTCTGCCTCGCGCGAATGAGACAAGGCCACAAGAGCCGCGCCATTTGTCAGGATGTCTTCACCGGCCGTCCCGATGTCGCCGGCGATCAGCATGATCAAACCGGCTGTTCCCGCCGCACGGTAAAGCTGACGCAGGGAGTGTTCCCGTTCGACATGGCCGATTTCATGCGCCAGAACACCGATGATCATATCCATGTCCCCATCGGCGAGCGCAATCAATTCGTCGGTGATGACAAGCGTTCCGTCGGGCAGAGCGAAGGCGTTTGGCCCGATCGCACCACCCTTGCGGAAATTGACATTATAGCCTTCCGGCCCCCGCCCAGAGACGGCAGCCACGGCGGCAAACCCGTCGAGGATTTCCTGTTGCTTTTCCAAGGAAAGTTCCGTCTCGCTGAATACCGCCTGGTCGAGAGACAGCAGCGTGCCGCTTGCCATCCACTGCGTCACCGCAGGCGGTGTTACAAGAACGGCAATCTCGACCATAGCCGGGACCGCATAGCGATAGATGCCGAAAGCCAAAAGGATGATGCCGACGACCACCACCGCGAGGCGCGGATGGAAGCGTTCCAGCTCGTGAACAAAGCCCCCACGACGATGGTTTCTGACCCAATGGTCTACAGCATCATTGTCTGCGGTTTCAAACATCGAGCCGTCAGCGAAGGTTATCCGTCGGGGTATACTGCCAATACGGGCAGAGATGTCCACCTTGATGAGATCATTCATGGTCAGCGGATCACGGCTGTCTCCATCAGCGCTGACAAACAAGGTCTTGCCTGTTCCGGACAAAGTGGCAGGGATCGCCCGACTGGAACCAGGTGGGTGCCAGAAACCGCGGGCGATCATTCGTATGTCAGAAGCCAAAATCGAACCCTTCAATATCGAGATATTCCGCCGCCGCAGCCGAACCAGATCGCTCGATTGATGATATCACATCATCGAGCGGGCCATCGACCAGGATTCCGGAATGTTCGATAGTGTAACGATGCTCCCGCACTGCGGCCCAGGGTCGCATCAGGCCGAGCGTTATGACAGAGATGACGAAGTTCGACAGGACAATCCAGAAATAACGACGACGTCCAAGGTCGGAGAAAAGACGGTGACGACCGTCAAAGACAGTCGCGTTCATCACGACATTTCGCACGCCGACGCGATAGAAGATCCCCGACACTGCGAAAATGACCAGAGTCGGAATGAGGACACCATACATTGCCAGAATGAGCTGGATCTCGTTGTCACCCCCCATGTCGCTGCCTGCTATGGAGAAGATTGCCAGCGCGCCAAGACCAGCTGCGATCGCCGCACCAACGAGAAAAATGATAAACGCAGGCAACCAGACCCGATAGAGGGCTCCCAGCCGGGGATCGCTTTCAAACCTGCGATCACCATAGCGCAAATTGTTGAAGATGTAGCGATAGAGCCAGCGGCTGGCGAAGGGCGCAAGAATTCCAATGGAGAGAAATGATACCAATCCACCGCCTATGATCGCAACGAAGGCGCCCCAGGTCTTTCCGGTGAAGTCGAAGCGAATGTTGCGGTAGCTCGTAATACGGGCATTGAAACGTAAGCTCCGCATTACGATCCAGGGCAGAAGCAGAAGCATCAACAGACCAAGGACGATACCGGCAATCGGGCTGATCGTCAGGACGATGTTGTAGATCACGATATAGGCGATGACGATCACACGACCTATCAGGATCTGCAGACCACGCGCATGATAGTCAAAAGAGTGACTATCAACATAGCTATTGCCATAAAAATAGCGATTGCGTCTGACTTTTGCCCAGGCGGAATAAACGCCAATGGTCAAGATCGTCAGCAGAATATTGACGATCCAGATGCCGAAATACTCGCGTGCATTTCCGCGGAACTCGCCGCGCTTCAGATCCGGCTCATGGTCGGCTGCCGCTTGCTGCATTCAAAACCCTCTCGCTTGCAAGTTCTAGTCAGACGCCTTCGGCCCCAAGAGAGACGTCGCCCGTCAGAGATCACGCAGATATGATGTGCTCAAGTGCGGACTGACGCTTGTTGCTGCAGACATCACATAAGGCGGCAAGGTGTGACTGTGATGACACAAGCAAGAAACGGCGGTCCGGGCCGCCGTTTCTCAATCCAACTGTAACTTCAGTTTTGCTGTGGCAAACTACTTCATTGTCGGCATGACGAATTCCGCACCGTCCTTGATGCCGGACGGCCAGCGGCTCGTCACCGTCTTGGTACGGGTCCAGAACTTGATGGAATCCGTACCATGCTGGTTGAGATCGCCGAAGGAAGAGGACTTCCAGCCGCCGAAGGAGTGGTAGGCGAGCGGAACCGGGATCGGAACATTGATGCCAACCATGCCGATGTTGATGCGGCTGGCGAAGTCACGGGCGGCGTCACCGTCGCGGGTGTAGATCGCGACGCCATTGCCGTATTCGTGCTTCATCGGCAGTTCGAGGGCCTCCTCGTAGTTCTTGGCGCGAACGACCGACAGGACCGGGCCGAAGATTTCGGTCTTGTAGATATCCATATCCGGCGTGACGTGGTCGAAGAGGCAACCACCGACGAAGTAGCCGTTCTCATAGCCCTGGAGCTTGAAATCGCGGCCATCGACCACGAGCTTGGCGCCGGCTGCAACGCCGCTGTCGATCAGCGACTTGATGCGGGCCTGGGCTTCCTTGGTGACGACCGGGCCCATGTCGGCCTTCTCGTCGGTATAGGGACCGATGCGCAGGCTTTCGACCATCGGGGTGAGCTTCTCGATCAGACGGTTGGCGGTTTCCTCGCCGACCGGAACGGCGACCGAGATCGCCATGCAGCGCTCGCCGGCCGAGCCGTAGCCTGCCCCCATCAGCGCCTGGGCAGCCTGGTCAAGGTCAGCATCCGGCATGATGATCATGTGGTTCTTGGCGCCGCCGAAGCACTGGGCGCGCTTGCCGTTCGAAGCGGCCGTTCCATAGACGTAACGGGCGATCGGGGTCGAGCCGACGAAGGAGACGGCCGAGATATCAGGATGAGTCAGGATGCCGTCGACGGCAGACTTGTCGCCGTTGATGACATTGAGAACACCTTCCGGAAGACCCGCTTCGATCATCAGTTCGGCGAGGCGGATCGGAACGGAGGGGTCACGCTCGGAGGGCTTCAGGATGAAGGCATTGCCGCAGGCAATCGCAGGCGCAAACATCCACATCGGGATCATGGCCGGGAAGTTGAACGGCGTGATGCCCGCGCCGATGCCGACGGGCTGGCGGATCGAGTACATGTCGATGTTCGGGCCTGCACCTTCGGTGAACTCGCTCTTCGACAGATGCGGGATGCCGATGACGAATTCGCAGACTTCCAGACCACGGACGATGTCGCCCTTGGCGTCTTCGATGGTCTTGCCGTGTTCGCGCGACAGCGTCTCGGCGAGGCTGTCCATGTTATCGTTCAGCAGCTGGACAAACTTCATGAAGACGCGGGCGCGGCGCTGCGGGTTCATGGCCGCCCACTTGGCCTGGGCCGACTTGGCATTCTCAACGGCGGCGTTCAGCTCTTCGGCGCTGGCAAGCGAGACTTCGCCCTGCACTTCGCCGGTGGCCGGATTGAAGATGGCCTGCTTGCGGCCCGACGTGCCGGCGACATGCTTGCCGCCGATGAAATGACCAACCTGGTACATGGGTTTCCTCCTGGATTTTGATGAAGGCAGTATGCGCTTTAATTTGCACAATTCAACGTGATGATTTACGCATCCGTTGTGCAAAATTCGATGCAAGGTTGCCAATGAACTGGGATGATGTTCGCATATTTCTCGCCGTCGCGCGGACGGGCCAGATCCTGGCCGCGTCTCGCAGGCTGGGGCTCAACCATGCAACACTTTCGCGTCGTCTGACCTCGCTTGAAACCGCACTCAAGACAAGGCTCTTCATCCGTCGCACCAATGGGTGCGAGCTGACAGAAGAAGGCGGGGCCTTCCTCACCGCCGCCGAGCGTATGGAAACAGAGATGCTGCAGGTCCAGGCAAATCTTGGTCGAACCGACGCGCGCATCGCCGGCACGGTCCGGATCGGCGCCCCGGATGGTTTCGGCGTGTTCTTTCTGGCGTCCCGTCTTGGCGCCTTGATCGAACGTCACCCGGAGCTGAAGATCCAACTCGTGCCAGTCCCGCGGTCGTTTTCGCTTTCGCAGCGGGAAGCCGACATTGCGGTGACACTGGAGAGGCCGGATCAAGGCCGCCTGATCTCTGCCCATCTGACCGATTATACACTCGGCCTGTATGCCAGTGATGCCTACATCGCAAAAGAAGGATTTCCGCAGAGTGCAGAAGCGCTCAAGAGCCATCGAAGGATCGGCTATGTCGAAGACCTGATCTTCACGCCCTCGCTCAATTTTAAGGGCGAAGTCATGCGCGACTGGAACGCCGGGTTCGAGATTTCGTCTGCAATCGGTCAGACCGAGGCCGTATTGGCCGGGGCTGGCATTGGTATTCTGCACACATACATCGCGCGGCAACACGCCAGCCTCGTTCGGGTGCTGCCGGAATTGACCTTGAAGAGGGCCTACTGGACCACCTATCACGAAAGCGCCCGCGAACTGGTTCGAGTGCGTGCGGTCATCCAGTTTCTGCAAGATGCCGTCCAGTCCGACAGACAGATTTTCATGTAACGCAATCACATCGTTTTGTCGTCTTCGATGAATCCATTTCCCTTACGCCTTTCTGTTGCCAACCATGAGGCCGTTTCCATGTTCCGCTCTCTTTACAAAGCGTCCCTCTCCGTAGCGATACTCTCGCCTATGCTGCTTTTCGGTCTTTTTCCAGGCTCCGCACAGGCTCATGTGATGGATGGACCATTGGCAGGCTTCGGATCGGGCTTCGGGCATCCTCTGGCCGGTTTCGATCATCTGATGGCCATGTTGGCAGTCGGCATCTGGGGCGCCCAGATGGGTGGCCGCTCCGTATGGACACTTCCGACAACCTTCCCACTCATCATGTGTATCGGCGGGCTTATGGGCATGGTCGGGCTCTTGCCAGCCCAACCGCTGGAATATGGCATCTCCCTCTCCGTCATCGTTCTGGGAGCTGCGATAGCCGCAGCATGGAAAGCGCGAGAATGGGCAGCGCTTCTGCTGATTTCCGCATTTGCCCTGATGCACGGCTATCCGCACGGCGTTCTTGCACCACGCGCGAACGATCCCACCGCTTTCATTGTCGGCTTCGTCGTTGCGACCGGCCTGATCCATGTGGTTGGTATTGGCATCGGCGCGATCCTCAAGCCACTCTGGAAGGGTCGGCTCGTGCAGTTGCTCGGACTGGCGATCGCCTTATCTGGTCTATGGTTCCTCTACCGCCTCGCGATAGGGTGAGACATCAGGCGACGACGCGGCGGCAGTAAATCCCTTCAAAGTCTGGTCTGTTTCCGTGCAGATCGAGAGATTCAGTTGACAAAAGCGCATGGAACCGCGCAAACGACGGTCACCAGTTGCTCGCTTTTTGGCTGGAGCGAGAACTGCATCGCATCTTCTTCTCACCAACGGGCTTCCGATGACGACTGATACCGCAATGCTTGACTTCACCATCGTGCCGAGCACAACGCCCATGGCGGAGAGCGACCGACTGAGAGCCTTTGACAATCTTGGCTTTGGAACGCTGTTCACCGACCATATGGCGGTTGTCCAGTGGGACGCCGACAAGGGCTGGCACCACGCCGAGATCAAGGCTCGTGCGCCGTTCCAGATCGATCCCGCCGCGAGCGTCCTTCACTATGCGCAGGAGATCTTCGAGGGCATGAAGGCCTACAAGGCGCAGGACGGTCGGATCACTCTTTTCCGTCCGGAAGAAAACGCGCGGCGCTTCAACAAATCTGCCATTCGCATGGCCATGCCCGAGGTTCCGGAGGAACTGTTCCTCAAGGCTGTTGCGGAACTGGTCAAGATCGATTCGAAATGGGTACCCGAAGGTGAAGGCAGCCTCTATCTGCGGCCATTCATGTTTGCGACCGAGGCCTTTCTCGGTGTGAGGCCGTCGCGTCAATATATCTTCTGCGTCATCGCATCGCCTGTTGGCCCCTACTTCAAGGGCGGTAGCAAGCCAGTCACCTTGTGGGTCAGCGAGCATTACACGCGGGCGGCACCGGGCGGCACGGGAGCGGCCAAGTGCGGGGGCAATTATGCGGCAAGCCTGCTTGCCCAATCCGAGGCAACCAGCCGTGGCTGCGATCAGGTGGTCTTCCTGGATGCTGCCGAGCACAAATGGGTCGAAGAACTGGGCGGGATGAACGTCTTCTTCGTCATGGACGATGGCACCGTGGTGACCCCTCCCCTTTCCGGCACGATCCTGCCTGGGATCACACGCGGCTCGATTATCCAACTGGCGACGGAAAACGGTCTCAAAGTGATCGAGCGGCCCTACTCATTCGAGGAATGGGCCAACGATGCCCGAAGCGGCAAGCTGAGAGAGGCTTTTGCCTGCGGAACAGCTGCTGTCGTGGCGGCCATCGGCACTGTGCGGCATTCGGGAGGCGAATTCGTCATCGGCAATGCCGGCACGGGGATGGAGACCGAGAAGCTCCGCAATCAACTGACGGGTATTCAGCGTGGCACTGTCGCCGACGGCCATGGTTGGGTTAAGGATGTCGCCAGCCTTTAAGCACTGATTGCCGCTCGTCTACAACATGCCCCGTCGCAACCCTGCGGCGGGGCTTTGCTTTGCATGCAGCCTGGCTTATATCGACAGACAGAAACCAGCGCGATCATGTGTTTCATGTGAAGGGATTCGCAGCCGGCTCCTGCAGCAAGTAAAGGGCAGCACCGAGTGCTGCCGTCTTGGGATTGCAGATGCGGGCACCGAGCTCGCGACCCTTTGTCCAGATGACCTTTGCATGGACGACGTTGAATCCATCACAATAGATAATGCAATGATCAAGCGACCTCAGGGGCAGGCAATCATACAGGGTAAGGCGAATACCAGCTTCGCTCCAGTCTGATATCCTTGCGCTGAAATGGCACCCATATGTCAGGATCAGAGACCCCAGACTGCAGGCATGTCTTGGAAATGACCGTCGCTCCATCGCGATTCCCGTTTTAACAGGAAAAACTAAAGCAGGAACGGTAGCTTGTGCAAAGCAGAGACTGCGCTATTCGTATGTTTCACCCTAACAGAATGCGTTGCATTTTAGTGATGACAAACAAACAATCACGCGCCTCCGATCAAACGGGAGCGAAGGATGACTATCTTTGACTGGGAGGATGGTACGGTTGGCTGGAGTTGAACCAGCGACCTCAGGTGCCACAAACCTGCGCTCTAACCAACTGAGCTACAACCGCACAAATTGCGTCGACGACGTCTTGAGGGGTCACATACGGGGAGGCGGGGAAATTTTCAAGTCTTTTTCTTCGCCGAAATGAAAAGGGCCGAGCATCGCGCCCGGCCCATTCATCCTTGGGAGGATCTGTCCGTAATCAGGCGGCCTTGAAGGTCGACATGACCTTTTCGGCAGCTTCCTTGCCTGGCTTTGCAACAGTGTCTGCGACCTTCTTGGCCGTTTCCTGCATGGCCTTGGCCTGCTCGATCGTCACTTCAGCCTGCTTGCGAATGAAGGAGGTCTGCAGTTCCACGAGTTCTGCAACAGACTTCACGCCGAGCAGAGCTTCCATGTGCGAGAGCGACATTTCGGCATTGGTGCGAAGGGCATCAATCGCCTTCAGACCAAGCTCAACCGAACCGGCCTGCGCGCTTTCCATGGTGCTCTCAACGGTCTTCGTTGCTTCTTCGGCAGCTGCCTTCATCTTGGCATAGGCTTCCTTGGACTGAGCCGAGCCCTTCTCGGCGAAGTCGCGGAAGGTTTCCTGCATCTTTGCAGGGTCGAATGCGGAAATTGAGAATACGTCTTTGGTGTTCATGATCGTTGTCCTTGTTGCTTGGCTGGCCCCAACCGGACCACTGTTTCATCTGATGCTTCTCATATAGCACCCATTATTGTGCATTGCAATATGATTGTGCGATGCAGCATAAAATAATTCGTGCGAATTAACCCTAACCATGGAAACAAAGGGGGCTTGCTGGACCCAAAGCCCCTGCCTAGCTATTAAAAATCTGTTAATTTGCCGAGGGAAACGGCAATGGGAACAACAGGTCGACAATGCCAGCGCAGTATCCTTTCATCGACGTGGCCGTCCACGACAGCATTCGTCACCGCCTTGCACGCGGGGAGGCTCTTGTCGTGTTCGCGGCCTCGATGGAAAAGGTCTTGTGGGCCAATGGCGGGGGCGCGAGGCTCTTTGGGAAGCAATCGATCTACGATTTCATTGAAGACACTCCCGCTCGTGCCGATGTGATATTCCGGCAGGTCGAGACGACCGCCCGTCAGCTTCAGGTGGTAGGCGAGCGTCGCAGTCTCGTTCTGCGTATCGGCAACGGATTTCAGACGGTACCGGTCACGGCGAGCGCGCAACTCGTCGAGATACGAAGCGGCGAGCCGGTGGTGCTGCTATCCGTTCCAGCGATCAATCAAGGCCGACGTCCCAACGCCCTTGCAAGCGAACTAGTGACAGGCTTTGACGATCCAGACACGCATATCGCCGTCCTCGATGGCGAAGGGCATATCGTTGCGTCCTCGGAAGGGTTCGCGCGATTGGACCTGACGCCGCACATGGCGCGAACTCTCGTAAATCTGGTTGGTGCCGATCCGGACCGCCTGGTCAAGCGTCCCATACCAACTGGCCAGGGATACATGCCCGCAGCGATCGGTCGGATTTCTGACGAGCCTGCCCTGCATCTCGTCTTCATTGTGGAAACACTTCCTTTCGTCGGCCGCGGAGATGCACATGATGAATTGCCTGAAACCGAGGCAGACGTTGTGCAGGCGGTCAGCGCAATAGAGGAGTTTGAACCGGCACTCGAAGAAATCCGGCACGATCTGACAATCGGAGGCGCAGAGACGGAGCCACCGGCACCGGATGAGGTCGGCGCTTCAGATCAGAGCGAGGACGGGTCCCTGACGGAAGAATTTCGAGATCAGACCTCCGACACAACCGAACCCAATACAGGCCTCAAGGACGATGAAACGGAGACCCCAGGTCCAGAGGTAGTGGAGGTCGATCGGGCTTCTGCCCTGTCTGCAACCACACCAGCAGAATTGGCTGATGAGGTTGCCGAGTTCCAGTTCGATCCTCGTCGTCGTGCCAGCCGCTTCGTTTGGAAGATCGATGCCGATGGGCGCTTCACTGAAGTATCCAGTGAATTTGCCGATGCCGTCGGACCGCGCGCGGCAGCGATCAACGGCGCAGCCTTTGCCGATCTGGCGGCTTTGTTCGGGCTTGATCCTGAAGGCAAGATCCAGGATCTGCTGAAAAAGCGTGACACCTGGTCCGGCAAGACCATTTACTGGCCGGTAGAGGGGACGAGCCTGGTCGTGCCGGTCGATCTGGCTGCCCTTCCCACCTATACCCGCAATCGCGAGTTTGACGGTTTCCGCGGTTTCGGAATCGTCCGGATTGCCGATGCGATCGAAGACCCGTCAGCGATGGGCATGACGTTTGTGGAGTCGCATAAAACAGAGGAGCTTGATGAGGGCCAAGCGAAGGACCTCCCGGTTCCCTTTCACTTTGACAGCGATATTGAAGACGATCAGGCGTCCGATGCCCTCGCTGAAGACCCGCAGGAACTCAACCTCACGAACGAGGCCGGTGACGCCCGCTCGATTGAGCAGCTCGATCAGATCGTTGACGCCCACCACGATGCTCCTTCAGAAGACGCGCCAGACGATGCGCTTTCCTTCCCGAGACACAACGACAGGAACAGTGAGCCTCCCGTACTGCGGATCATGACCCCGGAACAGGGGCCCACATCTGACAAGGTCGTTCAACTGGAGGAGCGACGTAGCAAGGGCCGGGACGGCTTGAGCGCCAGCGAGCAGGCCGCCTTTCAGGAAATCGCACGCAAGCTCGATCCGATGGGGCTACGCGCTCGTGTCGAACAATCGCTCACCGAACCGGCTCCGCTGAAATCGGGTCGCCTCATCAACATCAGTGAGACCAAGGAGCCAGAGAGTCAGGATGTCGAGGAATCGGCGCTGTCATCTGCAATGCCAACGCAAAATGAAGACCATCAAGAGGCTGAAGTCTGGCAGGAGGTAAAACCGGAGCAGCAGCCTGATCGGGACGACAATCGGAACCGCATGGATGAGCAAGCGGGGGCATCTGTGCCTGGCGACCCGACCGGTCGGCGCGAAAGATGCCTTACAGGTGAAATTGTGGATCTGATGCCATTGGCGCTGTTGATCCACGCAGGAGATCGCTTGATCCATGCCAATCCGGAGTTCCTGAACCTGACGGGCTACGCGGATCTTTTCGCGCTTGAGAGTGCTGGCGGTCTTGATGCACTGATCCAGCGACGCGAAATCAACGGTGACACGGGTCACGAAAGCCAGGTGATGGTTGTTCGCGCGGATGATCGCCTGGTTCCAGTATCGGCACGGCTTCAGTCCGTCCGCTTTGATGAGACAAGCGCCCTGATGCTGGCGCTGGTCCCCCAGAACTCTGCCGAGCGCGCACAGGATGTGGTTTCCAGACCGAGCACACCTCCCGCACAGGCGAGCGAACTGGCCCGCCTGAAGGTGGAAGTCGAGGAATTGCGGTCAATCCTTGAAACAGCAACCGATGGCGTCGTGATCCTCGATTCCGATGGCGATATTCGCTCGATGAACCGCGCCGCCAGCGCATTGTTCAATTTCGACGACATGGAAACACGTGGCAAACCCTTTGTCATGCTCTTCGCCCATGAAAGCCAGCGATCCATCCTCGACTATCTTAACGGGCTCTCTGGCCATGGCGTTGCAAGCGTATTGAACGATGGCCGGGAGGTGATCGGGCGCGAAGCGTCAGGCGGCTTCCTCCCGCTGTTCATGACGATCGGCAAGCTGACCTCGTCGAATGGCTATTGCGCAGTGATCCGCGATATTACGCAATGGAAGCGGACCGAGGAAGAGTTGCGCTCTGCCAAGCGCGCAGCAGAGACAGCCAATGCGCACAAGACCGATTTCCTTGCCCGCGTCAGCCATGAAATCCGCACTCCGCTGAACGCAATCATCGGCTTTGCCGACATGATGGCGAATGAGCATTTTGGACCTGTGGGGCACCCGCGCTATGGGGAATATGCCCATGACATTGTTCGATCAGGGCGTCATGTTCTTGATATCGTGAATGATCTTCTGGACATATCCAAGATCGAAGCCGGAGAAATGGAGCTGGACTTCACTTCGGTTGGCCTCAATGAAACCGTGCAAGGTGCAGTCTCGATCATCCAGCCACAAGCCAACAGTCAGCGGGTGATTATCCGGACCGCTCTTTCGCAGTCCGTTCCCAATATCGTGGCCGACCCCCGCTCGATCAAACAGATCGTTCTCAACATCCTCGCAAATGCCATTCGTTTCACACCCTCGGGTGGCCAGATCATCGTCTCCACGTCCTATGAAACCAATGGCAGTGTCACGCTGCGCATCCGCGACACCGGCGTGGGGATGTCACGAGCAGAGCTTGAGCAGGCAATGAAACCATTCAGGCAAGTTTCGTCCGGCACCCCCCGCAATCGCGGAGACGGCACCGGCCTCGGCCTGCCCCTCACCAAGGCGATGGTCGATGCCAACCGGGCGCATTTCCAGATTTCTTCCGCGCCGAATGAAGGCACTCTGGTCGAGGTGACTTTTCCCTCGCCTCGCGTCCTGGCGGATTAAGCTGCGCTGATGGAGGCAGCGTCGGCGCTTGCGGTTGCGCTGACCGTTGAACGATAAACGCGACTGCAGCCAACAGGCCGGTTTTCTTCATTGGATGTTTCCGCTAGAGCGGAGGGCAACAATCAAGAAAAGGAAAATCCCTTGGCCATCGACGGGCAGAATGCAGGAGGTCAGCGCCCCGTTCGCATGGCGGGAGGCCGAGTGGGACCAGGGACGCTGACTTCGCTCTGCGTTGCCGCCATCGTGACCATGCCAATTGCCGCCATCGTTTTCATTGCCCTGACCGGCGCCAGTGAGGACATGCAGCATATCGTGATTAACGTCATTCCACGGGCCAGTCTGCAGACCATTCTGCTTCTTGGTTTTACGGGGCTTCTCACCGCATTCTTCGGCATCATGACCGCGTGGCTGGTGACGTCTTTTGAATTTCCCTTGCGTCGAAGCCTGTCCGTTGCATTGGTCCTGCCTCTTGCGATCCCGTCTTATCTTGCCGCCTACGCCTTTGTTGAATTCTTCGATTTCACGGGCCCCGTTCAGGCCGCCTATCGCAGTCTATTTGGCTTCAAGACGGCACGGGAATACAGCTTCCCAGACATTCGTTCGCTGGAAGGCGCTGTCTTGGTCATGTCGGCGGTGCTGTACCCTTATGTCTATCTGACCTGTCGGTCCATGTTTCTTCTGCAGGGTCGCGCCGCAGCCGATGTTGCGAAAACGCTGGGCGCAGGTCCCCTGAAAGTGTTCGCCAGAGTTCAGGTCCCTATGGCGCGCCCTGCAATCATGATTGGCCTGGCGCTGGTCATGATGGAGACACTGAACGACATCGGCGCCGTAGAGCATCTTGGTGTCCAGACACTGACATTCTCGATTTTCTCGACCTGGCTCAACAGAGGCAGCCTTGCCGGAGCAGCCCAGATCGCCTGTTTGCTTTTGGCATTCATTATCATCTTGCTCTACGTTGAAAAACGGGCACGCCGTCAGCAACGTTTCGCCAGTAACAAGACGACATCCATCGTCTCAGGCGTTGCCCGAGTTCGGCTGCAAGGGCCTAAGGCTTTGGCCGCGCCGGTCTTTTGCAGCCTGCCCGTGCTGATTGGTTTTGTCATACCGGTCTATGTGCTCTCTGGGTTTGCCATGCGTCGGCTCGACGACTTTGTCTCGGCACGGCTCGTCGATGCATTGTGGAATTCGTTGATGGTGGCATCCGCAGCAGCTTTTGCCACAGTCATTCTGGCATTCATCCTCACCTATTCAGCGCGAAGCGAGCGGTCCAGAATTGCTGCAATTGCGTCACGGGTTTCGTCCCTTGGGTATGGTGTTCCAGGAACGGTCCTCGCAATCGGCGTTCTCATCCCGCTCGCCGGTCTTGACAACGTGGTGGATGGCTTTGCCCGCTCAACCTTTGGCATTTCAACCGGCCTGCTCCTTTCCGGAACAGGATTTGCGATAGTCTATGCCGCAACGGTTCGCTTTCTGACCATGGCAGAAGGAACGATCGACGCCGGTTTCCAGAAACTGTCTCCTCATTTGGACATGGCCTCTAGAACGCTCGGTCGCTCCAGTCTGCAGACCCTTCGCGAGGTCCTGCTGCCCAACATCCACCCGGCAGTGCTGACTGCCGCGCTGCTTGTCTTTATCGAAACGTTGAAGGAACTGTCCGCAACGATCCTGCTGCGACCCTTCAATTTCAATACGCTTGCAACCCTTGTTTATGAAGATGCCTCACGCGGGATGCCACAAAACAGCGCAGTAGCCGCCCTGATCATCATTCTTGCGGGGCTAATCCCTGTCATCCTTGTGTCGCGCTCGTTGGATCGGGCGCGTTGATCTTTCTAATGCAAAAAAAGAGGCGGCTTACGCCGCCTTCATAAGGAAATGCTGCTGAACCGGAGAAGGAAGCGATCAACATCATGTCCACCGGGGTCGTATGTGACCCTCACCACACCCGCATCGGGTGGCTCCAAGTTGTATTAAGGTATGACAAACGCCTCTTAAGAAAGGGTTATTTTGGCTGTCAGATCGATACCCCACAAATGGGGTAGTGACCGCAAATTGTTCAATTCCGGAGCTCCGTCGAACACTTTCACATTCCGCGCCTTCCATCTGCTGCAAGTGCGCGACAGATGGCTCTTGTATCGGCCAATCTGCACATATTGGCGCAATTGCACGGCGCGTCATCTTCCTATATCTCCGCAGCAATCGACAGCGGCGTACCCAGCACACCTCTGAGGTATTCATGACGACACAAAGAGAACAGGACAGGAAGCCGGTGGGCTTTCGGCGACAGCGAAGGCTGCGCTTCATCCTGATCTGCATCGTCGCTTTTGGCGCCGCCTTTGCGTTTTCGCGATTGGCCGCTCCATACCTCATTTCAAGCGCAGTTGTGCGTTCGGCCATTGCCTCGGCGGTTGCGGAATGGACGGGTCATGAAGTCCTGATTACAGGCACCCCCCTCATCAGTTTCTGGCCTGAACCGCGGGTCACGCTCAATGAACTCACCATTTTCAAGCGCGAAGATCAGGACCAAGTTCTACTTGGACGGATTGGCAATTTGTCTGCATCTTTCAGTCTCTGGTCCGCCATTCGCGGCGCGCCGGAATTCGAAAATTTCCGGTTTGTGCGGCCCCAAATGCGGGTCGAGCGAAATCTGGATGGCTATCTCGACTGGAGTGACGAGGGGTTGTTGAGTGCCGCCGTGCGCAACGCCTCATTGGCGGATGATGCCACGCAATATCTCGACCCTCAGCATGATGCAGACATTGGCACGATCACGGTTGTGGACGGTGAGCTCACGCTCTTTGATGAAGGGACAGAGGCGACGGTTACCCTTACCGACATCAATACGGAGATCGAGTGGCAGCGCCTCAGTACCGGTCTAAAAGCGGAAGGGTCTCTGGTCGCCGGTGGGGAAGCCATTCGCCTGATGATCGACATGCGTCAACCATTGGCCATGTTTGGCGGAAATCCGACACAGATTACGGCTGATCTGAATTCAGATACGATGAAGTTTGTGTTTTCAGGTATTGCCGACATCGTTCACCTTCAGCCCCAAGCCGGACGATTGACCTTTGAGGTCTCGTCGTTTGAGGCCATACGGAAATGGACCGGTCTACGGATTGCCGGGACAGAACACTGGAATACGCTCAAGTTCACGGCCATGGTATCACCCGTCGACGACCTCATCCGGTTCGAAGACCTTGCCTTCACCGTCAACGGGGTCAGCGGATCGGGTCTCCTGGATCTGCATGATGTGGATGACGGCAAGTCACGCCTTACCGGTACCATCGCAGTCGAAAGGATCGACCTGCTTCATCTGGCCAAGGCATTTGATCTGGAAATGGATCGCACCAGCGACGTCAGGCCTCCGGGAATAGGTCACTGGCTTGATCTCGATATAACCCTGTCGGCACAAAGGGGCAGCATCGGCTCTCTCGATCTCGGGGAAGTGGCAACGAGCATTACGACCTCCGAAGACACCACAAAACTTCTGATCGCGGATGCAGGCCTGGTCGGAGGCAGAATCAATGCCAGTTTCGCCGGCCTTGGTGAGGGATATGAAAGAGGCGCCAATTTCCGCGTCAGTCTGGAAGGTGTTGACCTTGGTCAACTGGCGGCCATGCTTGATCTGAAGGGCCCGTCGCTGCGTGGCACGGGTTCACTCGAATTGATCGGGACAGTCGACAAGCCGTTGTTCAGTGCCAGTCTGCAAGATGTATCCGGCAGCATAAATCTGTCCATGCGCGATGGTGTATTGGCAGGCTTCAATCTTGCCGGACTGCGTCAACTGGCAGGAGACAAGGCCTATTTCCCGCTCGGCGCCGCGGGCGAAGGGGACTACTCTTTCACACAACTGAGCTTTGCCGCACGGTTCGCCCATGGTGCTGCCGAGATCGACAGGGCGAGCCTTGTGTCCACATCGGAAACTTTGAGCTTCAGCGGCCTGATACCCTTCAGCAGTGGAGGGATTGCCGTTACGGGATCGGTCTTGCCGAACCCTTCATCGGAAGAAGTGGAAGAGAACAGAAAAGTCGAGTTTCGTTTCTTCGTCGGCGGCTCATGGCCCGATCCGGTCGTTACGCCCTTTCCTCATTTTCGTTGAGCTGTTTTCGCGCAAGCTTCCGTTTCATCATAGCGCAACTATGATGATCGAATCGTGCAGCGCGAGGTACATAGCGACGTGGTCTACTATCTGAGAGGTACGCTGAAACTGCTGCTGGCAAGCCTGATTGCCGGCACATTCATGTCCTTCTTCGGGCTGACACCCATGGCTGTTCTGGAGTTCCTGGGCGTAACCCCTGAAGAGATTCAGGCTGGCCTTTATGATGGCTTCGCATGGGCGGCACCGAGAGCTCTTCTCGGCGCAATGGTCGTTCTCCCAGTTTGGTTCGTCACCTATATCCTGATGCCGCCACCGAGAGATTAATCGTCAAAAAGGGCAGTCACCCGATGGATCAACTCGTTCCTCGGGCCGCGACATGCTCGTCGCGCTGACGCTGCAGTTCGCGTTGCTTCGTGGTTATCGAGGCGATGATCACTCCGATGGTGACAAGTCCGATCAGAATGGTGCAGACAGCATTAATCTCCGGTGTCACGCCGAGGCGCACTTGCGAATAGATCTTGATCGGCAGCGTCGTTGCACCCGGCCCCGTGGTAAAGCTCGCGATTACCAGATCATCAAGAGACAAGGTGAAGGCCAGCATCCAGCCGGAAATGACAGCTGGCAGTATGAGCGGCAGGGTCACCTTGAAGAAAGTCTTCAGTGGAGGACAGCCAAGGTCAAGCGCTGCTTCCTCAAGGCTTCTGTCAAAAGTGAGCAGGCGCGATTGCACGACAATTGCAACGTAACACATCGTGAAGGTGGTGTGGGCGATGACAACGGTCACGAGGCCTCGGTCGAGGCCGACGGCGACGAAAAGCAAAAGCAGGGAGAGCCCCGTAATGACCTCTGGCATGACCAAGGGCGCGTAGACCATACCTGAAAACAACAGGCGACCATGGAAACGTCCGTGGCGCACCAGTGCGATGGCGGCCATGGTTCCAAGCACTGTCCCGAGCGTTGCGCTCAGCACCCCAACCCGTGCGGTCACCCAGGCGGCATCCATCAGTCCCTGATTGGACCACATCTCCTGGTACCATTTGAACGAGAAACCGCCCCAGACCGTCACGAGCTTGGACTCGTTGAAGGAGTAAATCACGAGGATGATGATCGGGATGTAGAGGAAGGCAAAACCGAGCGTGAGAATGGTGGCGTCGAAGCGTCCGGCTCTCATGTTATGATCCTCACGCTTTCTGCTGCTGGTTCTGGAAGATCATGATTGGCACGACCAGAAGCAGGAGGAGTATGATCGCGACTGCAGACGCAAGCGGCCAATCTCTATTGCCAAAAAACTCTGTCCAGAGCGTCTTGCCGATCATCAGCGTCTCTGCCCCGCCGAGCAGATCGGGGATGACGAACTCGCCCGTGATCGGGATGAAGCAGATCATCGAGCCCGCGATGACACCGGGGATAGAGAGGGGAAAGGTAATTTTCCAGAAGGCCTTCCATGGCGGACAGCCGAGGTCACTTGCGGCCTCGAGCAAAGTCGCGTCCATTTTTTCCAGTGCGGCATAGAGGGGCAGGACCATGAATGGCAGATAGGAATAGACAATACCAATGAAGACTGCGGTCTCGGTTCGGAAAATCTGCACCTGATCATCGGCCCCCAGCAGCCCAACAGACTGCAAGGCAACGGTTAGCAGGCCTTCCGGCTTCAGAATGCCGATCCACGCATAGACGCGGATCAGAAATGACGTCCAGAATGGCAGGATCACCAGCATGAGAAGGGTTGGCCGCAGCGTCAATGGCGCGCGAGCCATAGCCAATGCCATCGGATAGCCGATCAGCAGCAACAGAAGCGTCGAGAAAAATGCAATCCTCAGCGATGATATATAGGCATTGGCATAAAGAAAGTCCTCGGTCAGGAAGACATAGTTCTCGAAGTCCAGTTCCGAAAAGAAGTCGCCGATGGCAGACCATCCTTCGAAGACCGGTGTATAGGGCGGCATGGCGATCGCCGTATCAGACAGCGAAATCTTTGCAATGATCAGGAAGGGCGTGAGGAAAAAGAGTAGCAGCCAGAGATAAGGCACATAGACGACGAGCCAAGCCGCGAAGCCGGGCCTCTTATCAGCGATGTCGTTTGCCATGCTCGCCTCCTCAGTGTGTCAGGACAAGGCCGGCATCCTCAGACCAGGACAACCAAACCATGTCACCGAAGGTAATCGGTCTCTCAACGACCCGCGCGATATTGGCCTGAGCGGCACGGAAGAATCGACCATCCGCGAGCTTCACTATGAACACCGAAAAATCGCCGAGATAGCCTATATCCCAGACTTCGCCGTGAAGAGTGTTTACGGCGGTTTCGCTCGGCTGGTCGAGAGACATGCGAACCTTTTCAGGACGGATGGCGAAGGCCACCGATGCGCCAACCGCAGCTTCGCATGTCTCCTGGTCGACGGCCACAACGAAGCCATCGCAATCGACCTTGACCGGATCATGCGCGTGACCGCTGCCAGCCGACAAAAGCTTTCCTTCGACGATGTTGATGTCGCCGATGAAGTCCGCAACATAACGGGAATTGGGTGCCTCGTAGATCTCGGCAGGCGTTGCCACCTGGACCAGGATACCCTTGTCCATCACGGCAATCCGATCCGATACGGTCATCGCTTCTTCCTGATCATGGGTAACGATCAGGAAGGTCAGGCCGAGCTTGGTCTGAATGTCCATCAGCTCGAATTGGGTTTCTTCCCGAAGCTTGCGATCCAGCGCTCCCAGCGGTTCGTCAAGCAGCAGAACCTTGGGGCGCTTGGCCAGAGAACGCGCAAGTGCCACCCTCTGGCGCTGACCGCCGGACAACTGGTTCGGCTTGCGCTTGGCGAATTGCTCCAGCTTTACAAGCTTGAGCATCTCCTGCACGCGAGCATTGATGTCGGCCTTCGACATGTTGTCCTGCTCCAGGCCAAATGCAATGTTCTTCTCGACCGTCATGTGCGGGAACAGCGCGTAGGACTGGAACATCATGTTGGTCGGCCGCTTGTAGGGCGGCACACCGGAAAGATCCTGACCCTGCAGCAGGATGCGACCCGATGACGGCTGCTCGAAGCCCGCCAGCATGCGCATGAGCGTTGTCTTGCCACATCCTGACGGGCCAAGCAGCGAAAAGAATTCCCGCTCGTAGATATCGAGGCTCAGATTGTCGACAGCTACGAAATCACCGAAGCGTTTGGTAACATTTTCAAAACGGATAAAGGGTGTGGCTCCCGGATCTGTCCAGGGGGAAAAGCTGCGTTTAACGGGTCCCAGAGACTTCGCCATCGACCAATCCAGACATGAAATTAAGACTTTGAGGGCAAGATGAAAAAGGCCGGGCGATTGACACCCGGCCCCTTGAGCTCGACCGATCAGCTACCGGTCTTGATATTCGTCCAAACCCTGTTCAGGACACGCTGCTCGCGCGGCCCGTAAGGAGAGATCGTAAACAGCTTGGCCATGACATCTTCCGGCGGGTAGACTGCCGGATTATCGCGGACTTCAGCATCAAGAAGTTCCTTGGATGCAAGGTTGCCATTGGCATACTGAACATAGTTGGAAGACTTGGCGATGATGTCCGGTCGCATCATGAAGTTGATGAATGCATGGGCTTCCTCGACATTTCTGGCATCCGCAGGGATGGCCATATTGTCGAACCACATATAGGTGCCTTCCTTCGGAATCACATAATTGACCTCGACACCATTGCCAGCCTCTTCGGCGCGCGCCTTGGCCTGCAGGATATCTCCCGACCAGCCAATCGTCATGCAAATGTCGCCATTAGCCAGATCATCGATGTAAGCAGACGAGTTGAAAGTGCGAACGAAGGGACGGATCTTCTGGAACACTTCGCCACCTGCCTCAAGGTCAGCGGTCTCCTTGCTGTCCGGATCCTTGCCGATGTAATTCATCGCAATTGCGAAAGTTTCATCAGAGGCATCAAGGATATTGATCCCGCAATCCTTAAGCTTTTCGGCATTGGCCGGGTCAAAGACCGCACTCCAGCTGTCGACAGTGAAGTCGGCGCCGAGTGCCTCCTTTATCTTGGCAACATTGTAGCCGATACCCGTCGTGCCCCACATGTAGTTTACGGCATACTCGTTGCCGGGATCATATTTGGCGAGGCGCTCACTGACCATCGGCCACATGTTGGACAGATTCGGGAGTTTGGATTTATCCAGCTTCTGGAAGACACCCGCTTCAATCTGGCGGGCAAGGAATGGCCCCGTTGGCACGACGACATCATAGCCCGAACCGCCGGCAAGCAATTTCGTTTCAAGGAGTTCGTTGGAATCAAAAACGTCATAGACGACCTTGATACCGGTCTCCTTTGTAAACTCTTCCAGCACCGACTCATCGATATAGTCAGACCAGTTATATACATTGACAACGCGTTCCTGCGCTTGGACAGCCGATGCGATGAAGATCGTTGCCAAGGCTACTGACGCCGTTCGGATGAATTGAGCCTTCATTTTTTCTCCTGTTCCAGACTTTTGGGAGCTAGGCGCTCCTGTTGCCATTCCCACTGTTTTTTTAGGAGACTAGAAAGGAATTCGACAGGCGACAAGCATAAATCTTCGCAGTCGCGAATGCTTTACCGCTGCTTGTCCAATCACTGGAAATCGAATGCACTCAGTCCTGTAACCATTTCGTCGAGGCCTAGCGGGCGTGTCAGCGGCGGCTCCGCACGTGCCAGACAGCCCGGTCTTTCACAGAGGCGACAGGCTGTCCCGATGGCAATCGGAGGTGTGCCTTCCTGCGGCAAGGCAGCCCCATAAATCAACTCCGACCGATGACTGATATCGCAGCCAATCAGAAGCGCCGTCCGGCGAACCCGTTCGCCAAAACCGGCTTGAGGTCCCTCCAGGGTTCTGGATACGGTCAAAAATCCTGAACCGTCGGGCATCTCCACATGGTCCACCAACAACTGACCGGGGAGCGCAAAGGCAGCGTGGATGCTGAGTTTCGGACAGCCTCCGCCGAACTTCGCCTGAGGGAAGCCGTGGGAACCCGCCCGCCTGAAGCGGTTTCCGGCGTTGTCGATTTCCATCATGAAGAAGGGGATGCCCTGTGCGCCTGGCCGTTGAAGCATGGTCAGACGATTGGCCACCTGCTCGAATGACACATTGAAGCGAGCGCGCAGCACATCAATGTCGTAACGGGCACGCTGGGCAGACGACAAAAAGCTAACATAGGGCATCATGAGCGCGTGTGCCGCATAGCGAGCCAGTTCGAATCTGCCGAGGCGCCGTGCTTCGCTGGACGTCAAGGCCATGCTGTCGAGTTCCGACTGGATCTGGTCGCCAAAGGAAAGAAGACAGACTTCCATGGCCACTTCCCTCAACTGGTCAAATGTCGAAAGCCGTTCTGACAGGAACAGACGCATGGAATGGCGGTCGTAACGACGGCGCAGGCTTGGCATGGTCTGGACCGGTAAAGCCCGAACAACAATCCCATGCGTCGCGCGCAACCAGCCCTTCAAGGCAACGCCCAGATCATCCCCCGCGCTCAGCCCAAGGTCAGCATGAAAGGCCTCTGCTGCATCTTCAAGACGCGCATGGAAATTGGGGCGCTTCTCGATCTGATCACGCACTTCATCAATGGGCAGCCTTGCACCTGAGAGCGATGTCTCATGGCCTTCTCGCGCCAGGAGCTCTGCAAGATCGGATAAACGGCCTGCCTGCTCCCGATAAGCCCGGTAGAGCTTCACTATCCCGTTTGCCGCATTCGGCGCCACCTCTGCAACTTCGATGAGTTCCTGGTCGCCCGGCAATTCTCCCGAAAGCAGCGGATCAGCAAAGATTTCACGCAACTGACCGACATTGCTCCCCGCCTCCCCCTGCAACTCATCAAGATCGACCTTGTAGACGGAAGCCAATTTCAGAAGCAGTTGTACGGTGAGTGGGCGCTGATTGCGCTCGATCAGATTGAGATAAGATGGCGAGATTTCCAGAGCCTCGGCCATCGCTGTTTGGGTCAGACCCAGTCCATTGCGAATACGGCGTACGCGCGGACCTGCAAAAATCTTTCTCTCAGCCATCTCTTTTACAAACCTTTTACAAGCCAGCAAAGCAGTATGGGAAATACAGCGTTGACAATTTTTACAAATTTACATCGCGCCAATGTCAAAGACAAGACAGCTTAACCTCTTTCAGTTCCTAATTTTGCTGAATTTTCTAGAGGTATTTTGCATTGCGGTGTAAAACTGGTCACATCAAAAGCGAGCTGAATGTGTTGTCAAACACGGTAAAGCCGCAGTGAGCACCGACCAGGGAGGCCGACCATGACTGACTTTTACAACCTCGTCCCCAGCGCACCAAAGGGCCGCTACGAGGGTATTGAACGCCCTTACACCGCCGCCGATGTCGAGCGTCTGCGTGGCTCGGTGCAGATCAAGTACACGCTGGCTGAAAACGGTGCCAACCGCCTGTGGAAGCTGATCCACGAGGAAGACTTCGTCAACGCTCTGGGCGCACTCTCCGGCAACCAGGCCATGCAGATGGTTCGCGCCGGACTGAAGGCCATCTATCTGTCAGGCTGGCAGGTTGCTGCGGATGCCAATACCGCGTCCTCCATGTATCCGGACCAGTCGCTTTATCCCGCAAATGCTGCGCCGGAACTGGCCAAGCGGATCAACAAGACCCTGCAGCGCGCCGATCAGATCGAAACGCAGGAAGGCAAGGGCCTTTCAGTCGAGACCTGGTTTGCTCCCATCGTTGCCGATGCGGAAGCTGGCTTCGGCGGACCGCTGAATTCCTTCGAAATCATGAAGGCTTTCATCGAAGCCGGCGCTGCAGGCGTTCACTATGAGGACCAGCTGGCGTCTGAAAAGAAGTGCGGCCATCTCGGCGGCAAGGTTCTGATCCCGACCCAGGCGCATATCCGCAACCTGAATGCCGCGCGCCTTGCCGCTGACGTCATGGGTACGCCGACGCTCATCATCGCCCGTACCGATGCCGAAGCAGCAAAGCTGCTTACATCCGACATCGACGAGCGTGACCAGCCTTTCGTTGATTACGATGCAGGTCGCACCGCCGAAGGCTTCTATCAGGTGAAGAACGGCATCGAGCCGTGCATCGCCCGCGCTATTGCCTATGCCCCCTATTGCGACATGATCTGGATGGAAACCTCCAAGCCTGATCTGGAACAGGCACGCAAGTTTGCCGAAGCCGTGCACAAGGCACATCCCGGCAAGAAGCTTGCCTACAACTGCTCGCCGTCGTTCAACTGGAAGAAGAACCTCGATGACGCAACGATCGCCAAGTACCAGAAGGAACTCGGCGCGATGGGCTACAAGTTCCAGTTCATCACGCTGGCCGGCTTCCACCAGCTGAACTACGGCATGTTCGAACTGGCCCGTGGCTACAAGGATCGCCAGATGGCTGCCTATTCCGAGCTGCAGCAGGCGGAATTTGCCGCTGAGGTCAACGGCTACACGGCAACCAAGCATCAGCGCGAAGTCGGCACCGGTTACTTTGATGCCGTTTCAATGGCGATCACCGGTGGCCAGTCTTCAACGACAGCCATGAAGGAATCAACCGAGACGGACCAGTTCCGTCCGGCTGCTGAGTAAACTGAAGGCCCCTCCCTGAAAACGGGAGGGGCTATACCAAGCGACGACCCACTTTCAAGAACCCCTATCACAAGAGGAGAAATGCTATGACACCCCAGACCCGAGTCAAAGAACGTGCAGAAGAGCAGTCTTCGGCCATGAATTCCGACCAGCAGGCCATGATCCGTATGCTGGCCAATGACCTGCACCGTCTCAACCACTCCATCATGAAGGCGGTCGATGCTGGTGTATCGGTTGAGCTGGTTCGCTCTGCCCGCCATCACGGTGGCGACGGCAACTGGGGTGATCTCTTGATCCCCGTTATTGTGACACAGGGGACGCACGCAGCCTGATCAAGGGTTGCATCGAGCTATCCCCGTCCGGTCCTGACCTCCGGACAGCTTCCCGCCCATTCATGCGTCGCTAGTTGAGACTCATGAATGGGCGGGTTTTTCATGTCTTTGATCAAGCAGCCTGGCGCTGCACCGAATTATCGGTCTCCACCTTGAACTGCGTCAACAGGGCTACAAGCTGGTCGGCCTCATCTGCCAGCATGCGACCTGCAGCGCTCGTCTCTTCAACCATCGCAGCGTTTTGCTGCGTAAGTTGATCCATCTGCGAAACGGCGCCGTTGACTTCCAGTAGTGCGGCCGACTGGTCTCGGCTCACCGCCGCAATCGCCTCCACATGATCGGTGATCGTTGCGATCTGCTCACCAATCGCCTTCAACGCCTCCCCGGTTTCAAGAACGAGTTTTGAGCCAGCCGTCACTTCGGTCGCCGAGGAATGGATAAGGGTCTTGATCTGCTTTGCGGCTCCAGCAGATCTTTGCGCCAGTTCCCGCACTTCCTGCGCAACGACTGCAAAGCCTTTGCCGGCTTCGCCTGCACGAGCGGCTTCGACACCGGCGTTGAGTGCAAGCAGATTGGTCTGGAAGGCGATTTCGTCGATAACGCCGATGATCTGTTCAATCTGTCCAGAGGCCTGCTGGATGCGGCCCATGGCAGAAACGGCATTGTCCACGATGACTGTTGAAGCCTCGGCGTTCTGTTTCGTATCTTTAACGATGCCGTTCACATCTCGCGCCTTCTCTGCGGCAGCTCGGACACTTGACGTCACTTCACTGACAGCCGCAGCGGTTTCTTCAAGTGACGCGGCCTGTGTTTCCGTGCGGCGTGACAGCTCATCCGTCGAATGGGCCATCTGTCGGACATTGCCTTCAATTGCAGCCACATTGCCCTGGATCTTGCGGATGGTGTCCTGAAGACGGCTGAGCGAGCGGTTGAAGTCCTGGCGTAGGCGCTCAAGACCGCCCGCGAACGGTGTATCGATCGTTGCGGTGACGTCGCCGTCTGCGAGGCGTTCGAGACCCTTTGCAAGCGCCAGAACCGCAAATTCGATCTGCTGTTCAGCCCGCTGCTTTTCTTCTTCGTTGGCGAGGCGCTCAGCATCAGCCGCCGCTCTCGTCCTTTCGCTGTCCTCTTCAATGCGGATCTTTGCGAGGGCATTTTCCTTGAACACGCCAAGTGCCCTTGCCATGTCGCCAATCTCGTCCTTACGGGCATCACCGTTGATCGGTGCGTTAAGATCACCCGAGGCCAAGCGGCGCATAGCAGCGGTAATCTGCGTGATTGGGCCCTTGAATGTGACCACCAGTCCAATGCCGGCAAAGACAGCAATTATCACACCGAGAAGCATTGCGGTTACGGAGATCTGGTTTGCCTTTTCGCGCTCGGAGCCGGCAGCCTCCCGCTGGAGAGCCGCAAAATCCGTCAGCTTGAGCCAAATCGCTTCGATATCGCCGGCCGCTGCGGCAAAGGCCGCTTTGCGCTCCTCCGAGAGTTTTACCAGGGCGTCCGCCCTTTCGCCGATCTGATCCGCAACAGGTCTCAAGCGCTCAGCTCGTTCTTTGACACTGTCCGATACACCGGCTGTCTTTGCCAGCGTGCTTGCGGAGGCCTTCAAAGCCGCGAGGGAAACCTTCAGGGATGAGAAAGTCTGCCCTGTGGGATTGCCGATCAGGCGCGCCACCAGGGTCTCGACCATGCCAATGCCGTCAACAAGCTGGCCCGTTGCGTTAATCAAAGCCGTGGCCTCGGCGATCGGCTGATCGAGCGAGCCAAAGACCTGGGTTGCCTCGCGCGCCTTGATCGTCGATGCACCTTGAAGCCGGATGCCGGTGGGACGCAGGACGTTAACGGCGCGGTCAACGGCTCCGATCGTGGACTCATTGAACACACCGATATCAAGCTGTTTCTTGAGGACGCTGAGGCTATCGGAAATGCCGCCTCCGATGACCTTCTGATCCACCGGCAATGCTTCGGTGATCTCCGCGCTTGCCAGTTCCAGGGCCGGAAGTTGGTCTGCAACCAGCGCCATCTTCTCCTCTGGCGTCGTCAGATTGTTGAAATCAGTGACAAATTTCGAAATGATGCTGCTGCCGCGATTGAGCTTCTCTGCTTCTCGCAACAGCCCCTTCGCCCGAGCTTCATCGGCTGCCAACAAGTCGCGCAAGGCTTTCGCGTCGGTACGCAGATCTCTGCGCTCCATATTGAGGCTGACCAGATTGCTCTCAATCCCATTCGTCAGGGACACTTCCTGCTGATGAAGCTCCCATAGCTGCTGGACCTTCGCGTTAATGGCATCAGTGCCTGCCACAGCCTCTGCGATCTCTGCTGCTCCATCCTGACCCTTGAGGCTATCTTGCGTGGCCTTCAATGCTGAAATCTGTGTCGCCAGTTCCTGGTCCAGGACAGACTTCGTGTCGTCATTCGTATCCTGCAGGAATGTCGTCATGCTGAGATAGACATTCTTGAAGCCACTCATCGTATTGAGAACCGTGTTGGATACATCCATGCGGCTCTGCAGCAGGCTTGATGCATAAAACCCCGTCAGTCCCACTGCACAGATACTGACAACGAAGGGCAATATGAAGACCAGGACCTTGGTCTGGATCTTGAAGCGAGCCAAAAAGCGATCAACAAACATTTTCGTCCCCAAAACGATGAGCGAGCGGTGCGATACAAATACATCGGCACCCGAAAATCCCATGGGAAGTTGAAGAAAGTCTGAAGATCGGCCTCGTCAAAATTCACATGAACATTCTCAAATATTTGTTTGTCTTAAATATTTCTCTCGCCATGAACGAAACGGCCCTCGTGCTCGATGGTGCCGGCTCCCTCCAGTTCAGCCTCTACTTGGGCGGCGTCCTGCAATCAGGTCTGAATGAGCCTTCAGAAGCTCGGTTATTCGATCAACCACCGTTCTGATCTCGGCCCGATGCCGATCATCATTGTTCATTACGATCCATTGCCTGTGCTTCAGGCTGACAAGCTCGTCGCCTGCACGCTGCAAACCGGGCTCAAGGTCTCCGACGAAGCACGGCAGGACTGCAATACCGGCTCCCGCCAAAGCGAGATCCTTCAGCGATCGCGGTCGGTTCACCGTGGCGACCACCTGGTTGCGACGGTTTTCCAGCGGCCAGCGAAGATAGGCCGAGATTGCGTTCTGATCATCAATTGCAAGCCAGCGCTCTTCACCTGCATCGTCCGTATTGCGGGCGCGGTAAGGTGCGTAGGCCACCTCTCCAAGAAGGGATGATGCAAGATTCAATTCTTCGGGTTCAAAGGCGCGAATGCCAATATCGGTCTCTCGATGGGCGAGGCTTGCCCGCTGTTCGCCAATGAACAGGTCAATTCGAAAGGCGTCCTTCTCCTTGCGAAGCGCAGAGAAGTTCTCAGAGATCAACCAGCCGATCCAGGTGCCGACGGTTATGCGCACCAGAGCGTCGCCAGCGGTGCCCCGCCGCCAGGCTTCCACTTTACGGGATGCGGTCTCCAGCTCTTCAAGATGTGCGAGCAGGGCTCGACCGTCTGCGGTCAGCGAGTAGCCGGTCTGGCTACGATGGAAAAGAACAAGCCCGAGTTCCTGTTCGAGAGCCAGCATCCGCCGGCCGAGTGTGGCAGGTGACAGACCACAGACTTCAGCCGCTCCCGTGAGGCCGCGATGTCGGGCGACATCCAGAAAGAGCTGATAGGAGTCCCAAGACACATTTTTCATGAATGAAACAGGTAGCGCATTTCTGACTGTTTAAGAAGCCAAATATGAAAGATAGATCAGGTGATGGATTGAACGGGTAAGGAGATCCATCATGCATGAAGTTTACGCTGCACTTTGCATGTCGATGATTAAAAACGAGGTCCGAGGTTGCCGTCGGCAACAATCGGAGGACCAGTTTTACGCCAGCTTTGGTGAACCCTGGTGGACAAGGCTCGCAAAACTTATCGCTCGTTACCGGCATCAAGAAAATAAGGGTCGGAAGGCGGTCGAACCTTCACCGCGTGACGATATTTCACGGCCTCAAGCGGGACGCCTGGAGTGTGAAAGATTCCATGCCCTGGTGCGGAAGTGAGCATCAGGGCATGGACGGAGCCTTGCAGTCGGCTTGCTCTCAAGCCGCGCGCGATCCCATCGATCGGTCAGCCTCAATACGGAATTGCGCAATCAAATCGCGCAGGGCATCTGTCTGACTGGAAAGATCCTGGGTCGCCGCCGTCGCCTCCTCGACCATAGCTGCATTCTGCTGCGTCATCTGGTCCATTCGGCCAACGGCACCATTGACCTCCTGCAGCGCACCCGATTGCTCGCGGCTGGTCGCGGCGATGCTTTCAACATGTTCGCTGATGGCTGCAATCTGCGTTCCAATCCGCGACAACACCTCACCGGTCTGCTGGACATGCGTAGAGCCGTTGGCAACCTCTTCGGCAGAACGGTTGATGAGAGCCTTGATTTCCTTGGCAGCGCCCGCCGAACGTTGCGCAAGTTCGCGCACTTCCTGCGCAACCACCGCGAAGCCCTTGCCGGCTTCACCGGCACGCGCAGCCTCAACCCCTGCATTCAACGCCAGGAGGTTGGTCTGGAAGGCGATTTCGTCGATCACCCCGATGATGTTGGAAATCTGGGCAGATGCCTCTTCGATCCGCCCCATGGCGGAGATGGCACTGCCGACCACTTTGGCAGATTCATCCGCGTTCTGCTTTGCCTCACGCACAACGCCGTTCACCTGCTCGGCTCGTTCCGAAGACGAACGAACGGCTGCAGTGATTTCGTCCACTGCCGCGGCGGTCTCTTCCAAAGATGCAGCCTGCTGTTCGGTGCGGCGGGCCAGATCCACTGCGGACTGGGCCATCTGGCGTCCATTGTTCTGGATCATTCCCACATTGCCCGCGATCTGCTGCATGGTGTCACGGAGTCGGGCCAGCGACAGATTGAAATCTGTCCTCAATCGCTCAAGCCGCCCATGGAAATGTCCTTCTATCTCGAAGGAGATATCGCCATTCGCGAGCCGCTCCAAAGCGCCGGCCAATTGCGTGACGGCATGGTCGATCTGCGCATCCAGGGTCTGCTTCTCCTCGTCGTTGCGACGGCGCTCGGCTTCCGCCTGCTGCTGTTCGCGCTGACGCGCAGCTTCGATCTGGATCTTGTTATGGGCGTTATGCTTGAAGACGCCAAGCGCGCGGGCCATAGCGCCAATTTCATCGCCTCGCTTGTCGCCCGCGATACCCGCCTCGAGATCGCCTTCCGCCAGACGCTGCATTGTTTGTGTAATGCGAGTAATAGGTCGCTGCAGGGTAAGAACCAACGCCACACCGCCGATCACGGCGAGAATGACACCCACGATCATCGTGGAAATGGAGAGCATGTTGGCTTCCTGGCTTTCGCTGCCAGCCACATCCTTCTGCATGTCGGCAAATGATGTCAGCGAGGCCCAGATGCGGTCCATCGTATCACTCGCTTCGTTGAAACGTGTCAGCCTGTCGGCACTGGTTGCAACGAGGCGAGCGGTGTCTTCCGTGAGGCCTGCCAGCAAAGGAGTGACCGAATTCGTCAGGGCGTTATAGAAAGCCTTGTCCGGAATGCTCCCGCCGAGAACGGTGAGATTATCACCCACCAGCTTGATCTGCCGCAAAACAGGGTCCCGGCTCTGTTCGTCTTTCTTCAAAAGGAAGGTGGCTGCCGAAAGCCGCAAATCGTAGAGATCATTGACGAGCTTGCCACTGCCGCGCACCATTTCATTGGCCTGGACGGCCATGGTCTCAACAGCGGAGAAACGCTCGATCGCCAAGGCGCTCTTTTGCGCGGCGCCGGTCCGCAAGATATCCTCGAAGGCGCCGAGGCGGGACACCAAGGCCGAGGCGGCTGAACCCGCATCGGGGCCGAAGTCGCCCGCAGCCACGATTGCTTTCAGCTCATCGGTGGTCGCTTTCAGCTCCTTGCCCAGATCCTTGTGTTCAGCCGGAAGTGCCGTGTTGATTCTGCGTTGGGTTTTGACCAATTCGGGGATCTGCTTTTCGAGCAGTGGGAACTGCTGAGCCGGGAAACCAGCTGCGGCAAACTCGTCCGCAACAGCCTTCAAATGCACGGCACCCGCTGTCAGGCGATCTGCCTCCCGAAGAGCCGATTTGGCATCGGTTTCGCCGGAAATGACCTGGCGCTGCATCTTTTCTGCTTCGTCAGCCAACCGGATCTGCTGGGCCATGAGGCCTTTCAGTTTATCGTTGATCGAAGCCGAAATCTCAACCTCGGACTGATAGAGCTGCCATAGGTGGTCGATCTTTTCGCTCACCTCGGAGGTTCCGTTTAAGGCATCATCAAGGAAGTTGCGACCGGTTCCGTCATCGCCGATCTCTGATAGATTGGCCTGAAGGCTGGCTTTTTGCTCTTGCAGCTGGGTTGTCACCGTGTTCCGAGTCTCTTCGGATGTCTGGTTCAGGAACTCTCCCATGCTGGCATTGAGATTCCTGAAGCCGTTCAGCGACCGCATGGTGCCGTTGGATATCTCCATTCGATGCTGCAACATGCCGGAGGCATAAAGCCCCATGAGACCAACAGCCGTTATCGACAGAACAAAAGGTACGACGAAGGCCATAACTTTCGTAGAAATCGAGAATCTGGATAGGATTTGGTCGATCAGCATGCACTTCCTCCAACATTTTCAGCGAGGGCCCTCACCTGTCCCTGCCGTTCGGCATCGGTTACTCCAGGTCGACGCAAGTCAACGAAGAAACCGGATACCGGGCTTCGCTGGTCAACTTCGACTAAAATAATCAAGAGGTAGTTAAACCGATTAGATAAGGTTTTGGCATGGGAAAAGCGGGGGCGACGGCCACGAAACCGGTCGCAGCCGACAGCAGCGGTGGGATTCGGGGTGTCTCCGCGAGACCAGGGATTGCGCGCAAAAAGCGACCAGCACAGCGCTGGTCGTGAGAGCCTGCTACCGGTTTGGCTCAGACAAGCGTATCAGTGGATCAGCGCAAGACCCAATGCTGCAAATGCGCTAGCAGCATAAATGCTTGCGATGGCGAAGTGGCGAATTCGATCGCGAACTTCATCCCCAGTACGGGCAATGGCGATGGCCTGGCTCTTGCGGGTCTGACGGGTCATAGGACGATCCTTGAAACACGTTTGGGGACGATACATGCGCCTGGTGTTTGCCGGTTTAACGTCATGTCCTGGTTCCTCGCGCACCAACCGGCATTCTTGCAGAATGGACCGTGGCCCTTAACAAGACGTGAATATCAGAGAAATCTAAATATCGTCCATGCGGCGGCGGCGGCGATGGTTCTAGAGGCTTTCACCACAGGCATGGCCTGACGCCCAGGCCCACTGAAAGTTATAGCCTCCCAACCAGCCAGTGACATCGACGCATTCGCCGATGAAGAAGAGCCCGGGAACAGAATTGGCCATCATTGTTTTGCTGTCGAGCTGACGCGTATCCACGCCACCAAGCGTCACTTCGGCCGTTCGATAGCCCTCGGTGCCTGCCGGTTTGATGGCCCAGCGACGGATGCTTGCTTCAAGCGACAAAAATGCACGATCTGACTGGTCTGCCAGAGGTCGGGTCATCTCAAGCCGCTCCGTCAGGTATTGGGCAAGACGCTTGGGCAGATACTGGGCCAGAACAGTCTGGACGGCCTGTTTTCCGTTGTCTTTTCGCGCAGATTTCAGAAGGTCGAGAATGGCGAGTTCAGGTTCCAGCGACAAATGGATTTCGTCCCCCTCACGCCAGTAGCTGGAAATCTGCAGGATTGCCGGACCGGAGAGCCCACGATGGGTAAACAGCATAGCCTCGCGGAAGCTGGTCTTTCCATGGCTCACAATGGCGTCGACGGAGACACCGGAAAGAGGTGCAACGTCACCTAGAAGATTAGGCTCAAGCGTCAGAGGCACCAGCGCTGGCCGGGTCTCCGTCACGGCAAGACCGAATTGTTCTGCGATGCGATAGGCAAAACCCGTCGCGCCCATCTTGGGAATCGATTTGCCACCGGATGCGATAACGAGAGCTGAGGCGGCAATCGCCCCTTCGCTGGTGCGCAAAATGAACCCATCAATATTCCTGGCAACGTCGCTGATTTCGCAACCGAGCCTCATATCCACCTTGCCCGCATGCATTTCGTCCAGGAGCATCCGGATGATGTCCTTCGCGCTGTTGTCGCAAAAAAGCTGGCCGAGCGTCTTTTCGTGCCATGCGATCTTGTGGCGGTCGACCATCGCGATGAAATCGGACGGAGTGAAACGGGCCAGCGCGGATTTGCAGAAATGTCGGTTTTCAGAGAGAAAATTCTTGGCGGATGCGTGAATGTTGGTGAAATTGCAGCGGCCTCCGCCTGAAATGCGAATCTTCTCGCCAGGAGCCTTTGCATGGTCAAGAAGGATGACGCGGCGGCCCTTCTGGCCGGCTCGCAAGGCCGCCATCATGCCGGCGGCACCGGCTCCGATGATCGCGACGTCGTAGTTCATGGCCATTCTGCGCTCCAACTTCGAACCCGCGCCTGTCTTTGCCATAAGCTGATCAAAGTCAACGCCGCCCCCTCGCCAATTGGCGAAGTCTGGTTATGATGTCATGATCAACAACCAAACCGGTGAGACATGCCTCCGAAGAAATCCATGCTGAGACCCCAAGGCGCCGCGTCCAAAAAGGCTAGCATTCCTCCGGACCCTCGTTCTCTCCGCGGCGTGAAGACCTGGAAGGAAGCCGCAGCCTGGCTGCGCGCACGCGGTATTGAAGACATCGAATGCATCACGCCGGACCTTGCAGGCGTTCCACGCGGCAAGATGATGCCATCTTCCAAATTCACCTCCAACACGTCCCTCGCGCTGCCTTCGGCTCTCTATCGGCATACGATTTCAGGCGAATATCCCGAAGAGACGGGAACATTCCGATATGAGCCGCGCGACAGCGATCTCAAGCTCGTGCCAGACCTTTCGACACTTTCCGTCGTGCCATGGGAAAGCGACCCAACTGCGCAGGTCATCTGCGATATTGTCAGTTCCGATGGTGAAAATGTCTCCTACACACCCCGGAATGTGCTCAAGAATGTATTGAAGCTTTACGAGGACAAAGGTTGGAAACCCGTCGTTGCGCCTGAAATCGAGTTTTATCTCGTCGCGGTCAACGAGGACCCCGACTATCCGCTGCATCCGCCGAAGGGGCGGTCCGGGCGCTCGATCCTCGGAGGCCAGGGCTATTCGATTGCCGGCATCAACGAGTTCGACGAACTGATCGACGATATCTACCATTTCTCCGAAAAGCAGGGGCTGGAGATCGATACGCTGATCCACGAGGAAGGGCCGGCTCAGCTCGAGATCAACCTTCGGCACGGCAATCCGATCGAATTGGCCGATCAGGTCTTCCTGTTCAAGCGGACGATACGGGAAGCGGCACTCAAACATGGCATCTACGCGACCTTCATGGCCAAACCCATGCAGGGGCAGCCGGGTTCGGCCATGCATATCCATCAGTCCGTCGTCGACATGGACAGCGGTCGCAACATCTTCTCAAATGCTGATGGATCGCCTTCGAAAGAGTTCTTCCACTTCATTGGCGGAATGCAGAAATATGTCCCGAATGCGCTGGTCATGCTGGCACCTTACGTCAATTCCTATCGGCGTTTGACACCTGACATGGCCGCACCCGTGAACAATGCCTGGGGCTATGACAACCGGACCACGGCATTCCGCGTTCCGATGTCGGATGCTGCCGCCAGACGGGTGGAAAACCGGCTGCCCAGTTCCGATGCCAATCCTTATCTTGCCCTCGCCGCCTCGCTCGGCTGTGGCTATCTCGGCATCGTCAAAGGCATTGAACCGACGGCTGCCGCAGAAGGCTCGGAAAATGAGGGGTCTGTCGATCTCCCACGGGGGCTTTTGGAGGCCGTCGCGCTTCTTGAAGGAGAAGCCGATTTCAACGGGGTCTTCGGTGCGGAGTTCATCGGCCTTTATGCCGGGGTCAAGCGTGGGGAATTCGAGACTTTCATGCAGGTGATCAGCCCCTGGGAGCGGGAATTCCTTCTGCTGAACGTTTGAGGAGACTGTCTGATGACCTGGCAAAGCCCGATTGCACCGGGGATATCCTGGTATCAGGCCAGTGTGAACGAGCGGCCTGAATATCCCGCCTTTGATGGATCTGTTTCGACGGATGTGGCGATCATCGGCGGCGGTTTCACCGGTCTTCAGGCAGCCTATAACCTTGCCCGCCTCGGTGTCTCGGTTGTCCTGATTGAAGGTGGGCGTTTCGGAGATGGCGCTTCGGGTCGCAATGGTGGGCAGCTCGGCAGTGGCCAGCGGGCATGGCCGGATGAGCTGGAGGCCGAACTGGGCTTCGAACGGTCGAAGGCCCTGTTCGACATGGCAGAGAATGCCAAGCGCTACCTGCTCGACTTTGCTGATCAGCATGGCATCGACATGGATTACCTGCCGGGTCAGCTCAATGTCGCGCACAAGCCTGGAAAGGAAGACGAGTATCGTCGCGCAGCCGAAGTCATGGCGATCCGCTACGACTATCCGCACATCACCTTCATGGATCGCCTTGAAACGGCAGAGCGCGTCGGCTCGAACCGCTATCAGTGCGGCATTCGCGATGTCGGAACGGGGCACATCCATCCCCTGAAACTCCTCATCGGCCTCGCGCGTGTCGCGTCCGAGGCGGGAGCTGCCATTCATGAAATGACGTCGGCTACCGCCATCCGGCAGACGGGTGGAAAGACGATGATCGACACAAACAAAGGGACAATCACGGCTGACCGCGCACTGATAGCAACCAATGCCTATATCGGTAATCTCGAACCGGTCACGTCTGCGCATGTCATGCCGATCCGGTCCTTTATTGGTGCAACTGTTCCGCTTGATGATTTCCCAAAGGTGATACCGGGTTCGGAAGCGATCGCCGACAGTCGCTTCGTCGTGCGCTATTTTCGCAAGTCACGGGACGGGCGGCTACTGTTCGGGGGACGGGAAGCCTATACCGCTGACAGCCCGCGTGACATCTCAGTTCACATCCGCCGCCAGATCGCGGAGATTTACCCCGAGCTTTCGGATATTGACATAACCCATTCGTGGGGCGGATCGGTTGGGATCACGCTGCCGCGCAAACCCTTCGCCCGCGATGTCATGCCGGGTGTCACGTCGATCGCAGGGTATTCGGGCCACGGCGTGATGCTGTCCAATTATAGCGGCAAGATGTATGCGGATCTGGTAGCTGGCAATGGCAGCGAGCTGGACCTCTTCAAGGAACTTGAGGTTCCGGCTTTCCCGGGTGGCACCGCGCTGCGCAAGCCACTGCTGTTTCTGGCGCTCACCTGGTATGCGCTGAGAGACAGGTTCTGAAAACCTGGATAATCAGCCAGAAACCGCCTGAGGCATCTGACGTCGCTGTGTGATTGATTGTCGCACATGACCTCGAAACTGGCTTGGCGCCTGCTCCAGAGACAAAAACCGATGCTTCGGGGTAGCTTTTTTAAATCGATTAGATTAGAAGCTGGTGCAGCATTCCGTCGAACGAGAGACGCAGCATGAGCAGCCAGATTATTCCCGTTGAACCCTTTGACTACGTCGTCTTTGGCGGCACCGGCGATCTTGCTGAACGCAAGCTTTTGCCAGCTCTTTATCACCGCCAGTTGGCCGGGCAACTGACAGAGCCGACGCGGATTATTGGTGCATCGCGGACTCCAATGACCGATGACGAGTATCGTCAGGTCACGCTCAAGGCTTTGAAGGAACACCTGAAGGCCGAGGAACTGCAGGAAGACGAACTGGCCAAGTTTCTCGCCCGTGTGCACTATGTCGGAGTGGACGCGAAATCGGATCAGGGCTGGGACAAGCTCAAAGCGCTGCTTGATAATGCGAAAGACGTTGTGCGTGCCTTCTATCTCGCGGTATCGCCGTCCCTGTTCGGAGATTTCGCCGACAAGATCCGCGATCACAAGCTGATCACGAAATCGACCCGGATCGTCGTGGAAAAGCCGATCGGCCGCGATCTTGCCTCCGCGCAAGTCCTCAACGACACGATCGGACGCGTCTTCAAGGAAGAGCAGATCTTCCGTATCGATCACTATCTTGGCAAGGAAACCGTGCAGAACCTGATGGCTTTGCGCTTTGCCAATGCCCTTTATGAACCCCTGTGGAATTCGGCCCATATCGATCATGTGCAGATTTCGGTGGCGGAATCGGTCGGCCTTGAGGGGCGCGTGACCTATTACGACAAGGCCGGCGCGCTGCGCGACATGGTTCAGAACCATATCCTGCAATTGCTCTGCCTTGTCGCCATGGAGGCGCCGCATTCCATGGATGCCGAGGGTGTGCGCGATGAAAAGCTGAAGGTCCTGAGGTCGCTGAAGCCGATCAGCGAAGCAAGTGTTGAGCGGCTGACGGTACGTGGCCAGTATCGTGCGGGAGCGTCCGCTGGCGGTGCGGTGAAGGGTTATCAGGAAGAACTCGGTGCGCCCTCCGATACCGAAACTTTCGTAGCGATCAAGGCGGAGATCAATAACTGGCGTTGGGCGGGCGTGCCGTTTTATCTGCGAACGGGCAAGCGTCTGGCGACGCGGATGTCGGAAATCGTCATCGCCTTCAAGCCCATCCCGCATTCGATCTTCGGTGATGCCGCAGGTCGGATCGAGGCGAACAAACTGGTGATCCGCCTGCAGCCGGATGAAGGCGTCAAGCAATGGCTGATGATCAAGGACCCAGGTCCAGGTGGCATGCGTCTGCGTCACGTCTCGCTCGACATGAGCTTCGCCCAGGCCTTCGAGGTCCGCAATCCGGACGCTTACGAGCGCCTCCTGATGGACGTCATCCGGTCGAACCAGACGCTCTTCATGCGCCGCGACGAAGTGGAGGCCGCATGGAAATGGGTCGATCCGATCCTGAAGGGCTGGGAAGAGGTTGGACAAAAAGCTCAAGGCTACACCTCTGGCACCTGGGGTCCGAGCCAGGCCATCGCCCTGATTGAGCGTGATGGCCGCACCTGGCACGAAAACGACTGAGGCCTGGACGGAAACATGCCACATCAGATGCACATATTCGACAATGGCGGGGAACTGGCCACGGCGCTTGCAGACCGCGTAGCAGCTCAGTTGCGTTCATCGATCACCGCCAATGGAGAAGCTACCCTGGCAGTGTCTGGCGGCTCGACGCCGAAAGCTTTCTTTCAGGCTTTGTCGACCCGTCAGCTTGACTGGAGCAAGGTGAAGATCACACTGGTCGATGAGCGTTTCGTTCCGGCGGACAATCCACGTTCCAATCACCTGCTGGTGCAAACCCATCTTCTCCAGAACCAGGCGGCGCAGGCGGATTTCGCACCCCTCTATCGACCCGAAGCCACCATTGAGGAAGCCGCTGTCACAGCATCAGGCGCGGTGCCAGGCATGACCAAGCCGTTCGATGTTGTTATCCTGGGAATGGGAACAGATGGACATACGGCCTCCTTCTTTCCAGGAGGCGATCATCTGGCCGCTTCGCTCGACCTGTCGAAGCCGCGGCGGGTGATGACGATGGAAGCACCGGGCGCCGGTGAAGCGCGCCTGACACTTTCCTTTTCCGCACTGCATGACGCCGGTCTTCTGGTGGTGCATATCGAAGGGGCTGAAAAGAAAGCCGTGCTGGAAAAGGCACTTTCGGCGAAGAATGAGGCGGAAATGCCAATCCGCGCCGTGCTTGAACGGGCTGCAACCGCGCCCGACATTTTCTGGGCTCCTTGATCGGGAAGCCCTATCCGCCGACGCAACTGTCGGCGGCATGCAGCGCCAATGGACAGATACGGGGCCGTATCGGCCCGCGCGATGCGTGATCTCTATGCTCGCGCCCAGCTTAGGAGTTAAACTCAATGAGTGCAGACCGTCGCATTGAAGCCATCACCAAGAGGATTGTCGAGCGTTCCAAGCCGACACGTGAGCCCTATCTTGATCGTACACGGCGTGCGATTTCCAAGGGGGTCCATCGTTCGACACTGTCCTGCGGGAACCTCGCCCACGGTTTTGCCGTCTGTTCCGCCGGGGACAAGGCAAAGCTTGCCGGCGATGTCGTCCCCAATCTCGGTATCATCACCGCTTATAACGACATGCTGTCGGCGCATCAGCCGTTCGAGACCTATCCGGCGCTGATCCGTCAGGCCGCCTCCGAGGCCGGAGGTGTCGCTCAGGTTGCCGGTGGTGTTCCGGCCATGTGCGATGGCGTGACCCAGGGTCAACCGGGCATGGAGCTCTCGCTCTTTTCCCGTGACGCCATTGCGATGGCTGCAGGCGTCGGCCTGTCGCACAACATGTTTGACGCGGCACTCTATCTGGGCGTTTGCGACAAGATCGTCCCCGGCCTGATGATTGCCGCTCTGACATTCGGTCATCTGCCCGCGATTTTCGTTCCCGCAGGACCCATGACGTCCGGCCTGCCAAATGACGAGAAATCCCGCATCCGTCAGCTCTATGCCGAGGGCAAGGTTGGTCGTGCCGAACTGCTGGAAGCGGAATCGAAGTCCTATCATGGCCCCGGTACCTGCACCTTCTACGGTACGGCAAATTCGAACCAGATGCTGATGGAAATCATGGGCTTCCACATGCCCGGCGCTTCCTTCATCAATCCCGGCACGCCGCTGCGCGACGCGCTCACCAAAGAGGCGACGAAGCGGGCGCTTGCGATCACGGCGCTCGGCAACGAGTTCACGCCTGCCGGCGAGATGATCGACGAGCGCTCGATCGTGAATGGTGTCGTGGGCTTGCATGCGACCGGCGGCTCGACCAACCATACGATTCACCTGATCGCCATGGCGCGTGCCGGTGGGATCCAGCTCACCTGGCAGGACATTTCGGAACTCTCCGACATCGTGCCGCTGCTCGCCCGCGTTTATCCAAATGGCTTGGCCGACGTAAACCACTTCCATGCTGCTGGCGGCATGGGCTTCCTGATCAAGCAACTGCTCAAGCAAGGCTACCTGCATGACGATGTTCGCACCGTCTATGGTCAGGGTCTTGCCGCCTATACGATTGAACCCAAGCTTGCAGAAGATGGGACGGTTCTGCGGGCACCCTCGGCCGAAGAAAGCGCCGACCCGAAGGTGCTCACGACCATCGACAAGCCGTTCCAGCCGAATGGCGGCCTTAAGATGCTGACCGGCAATATTGGCAAGGCGGTCATCAAGATCTCGGCTGTGAAACCCGAGCGGCATGTCGTTGAAGCACCAGCCATCGTCTTCAACGACCAGCAGGAACTGCAAGATGCGTTCAAGGCCGGCAAGCTTGAAAAGGACTTCGTTGCCGTTGTGCGCTTCCAGGGTCCGAAGGCGAACGGCATGCCGGAATTGCATAGACTGACCCCGCCTCTTGGGGTACTTCAGGACAGGGGCTTCAAGGTGGCTCTCGTGACAGACGGGCGCATGTCTGGTGCCTCCGGCAAGGTGCCCGCCGCGATCCATGTGACACCCGAGGCAGTCGACGGAGGAGCGATCGCCAAGATCAGGGATGGCGACATGGTTCGTCTCGATGCCGTGGCCGGCACACTGGAAGTGCTGGTCGAGGCTGCCGAATTCAATGCCCGCGAAGCCATCAAGATCGATCTCGAAGGAAACGAATACGGCATGGGTCGCGAGCTATTCGCAAGCTTCCGCCGTATCACCGGCCCCGCCGACCAGGGCGCCAGCGTCTTCTTCTGATCGACCTGATCAAGCTGGACTGCGTTTGAGGCCACGCGCAAGCGTGGCCTCTTTATTGTCAAGGCCTCGGCGCCTTGGCAAAACCCTTGCCAATGATCGGGCCCGTTGGCTTGCCTGTCGGTGATCCACCGAGAGGTTCGACCGTGATTTCGTAAAGCTGTTCCTCGATCGGGATCGGAAGATCAGGTCCCCGGACTGTCGCCGTTCGCCAATCATCAAGCACGCCGAGTGAGACGGGACCGACATCTGCAGACGGCAGCGTCCACAACTGCAAGGACCGGTCATCCGCGACAGCGATATCAATCAGCGGCGTAACCTTCGCGGTGTCATTGCCGAAATCCTCGATCATGACGACCGGCTCGCCCTCGGCATTCATCAGGATAGCGATGACTTGCGGCTCCGTGCGGCTGACAAGGGTGTAAGACAAGGCACCGACGAGCAGCATAACGGCGGCCGCAGCGGACAGGCCGAATTTGCGCCACCAGGAGAGCCCGTTGTCATTGGCCGCCGTTGGCTGCACGGCGGCCCTCCCCGGTCGCTGCTGCGGACCGAGTTGCCGTTCAATTCTTGCCCAGAGATCAGCCGAGACGGGTGAAGTCGGCCCGACGAGGTCGAGTTCCAGAAACCGGTCGCGTGAGTCTGCCACGGCACGGACAAGGCTTTCGTTGTGTTCCATTTCCCGTTCGACGGCGCGAGATTCGTCATCATCCATCAACCCCAGGACATAGGCATCGGTGCGTTCGCTTAAGGTGTGCGAGGTGCTCATGCCATGCACTCCCTCAGCGCCACCAGTGAACGGCGGATCCAGGCCTTTGCGGTCCCAAGTGGCAATTTCAGCCGACCGGCAATTTCTCCATGGCTGTAGCCTGACACATAGGCCATCATCACGGTCTTCCGGCGCAGTTCATCGAGACGGCCCAGGCAGGCTCGCAGGCGACTTGCGGTATCAAGCTGATCGAAAAGATCGTGATAGAGTGCGTCCGCGCTTTCGTCCTGGAGCCGTTCGAGGCTTTCCGTCTCCGTTGGATCTTCACGACGGCCATCCCTCAGCGCATTCAACGATCGCGAGCGAACGATTGCAAAGATCCAGCCTTGGGCGGAGCCGCGGGATGGGTCGTACTGCCAGGCTTTATGCCATATCTGCACAAAGGCTTCCTGGACGATTTCCTCTGCAAGATCGTGGCGCCTCAGGATGCGCTCAGCCACCGTGACCATGCGATGCACCTCGCTCTCGTAGATCGCGGCCAGTGCGTTGCGGTCACCCGACGCGCAAGCCGTCAGCGCCTTTTCGAGTTCGTCCTGCCGTTCCCACATGCCCGCTCCTTGTGTGCCCATGGCTCGGAAGTAGGCATGAACACGCGTTTTGCAACGGTCGGCAAGCCTTCTTTGCCTCAAACCCGCGCCCTTCATCGTTACCTGCACAGCGTTCTCCTTCGACGGCTGGACACGGCAGGCAGAAAATTGGATGCAGCAAAAAAATCTTTTTCGCTCTGCATCCAAACGGCATTTGCCGCGTGTCTTGGCATCAGGAGGCACCAGGCCGGTGTCGCCACCATGCAAACGGGAGAGTTTTTTATGACCAGCATCCGTATCCTTAGCCTTGCAACCGCCACCGCCCTGTCAGCCTTTGGCGCCCAGGCCGCCCAAGTCGTCGGTCTCGCAGGAGACAAGACGCTCGTGATGTTTGACACAGCCAGCCCCGAGATCAGCAAGTCCATGGAGGTCACCGGTGTCGATCGGCTCGTCGGTATCGACTACCGCCCGGCCAACCAGACCATCGTTGGCGTGACGGCGGAAAACGTAATCGTTACAATCGATCCGGATACCGGAGCGGCGGCCGAGCTTGCGAAAATGGACAAGCCACTGACCATTGGCGACGCGCCTGTGGTCGTGAACTTCAATCCGGCAGCAGACCGGCTGCGCTACATGGCCGGCACCACGAACCACCGTGTGCATCCCGACACCGGCGAAGTGACCGTGGACGGGAGCCTGGCCTTCGAAGAGGGCGACATGCACAAGGGCGAAACTCCGAACACCGTCGCTGCCGCGTATACGAATTCTGTCGGAAAGCCGGAAAAGACCGCGATGTATAACATCGACGCAACGATCGGTGCGCTCGTCCAGCAGACGAAACCAAATGACGGCACTCTGAAGGCCATCGGCAAGCTCGGAATCGAAGGCATGCCGGAGACCTATGCCTTCGACATCGAGGCAGGTGCCGACGGCATGAACACCGCCTGGCTGGTTGCCGATAGCACGCTTTACACTGTCGACCTGAAAACCGGCGCGGCGACGAAGGCCGGTGACATCACGGGTGCGCCTGACATGGTCAGGTCGATCACCGTGATCCCCGCCATGTGACCAGGTGCCCGGTCGTGCCCGGCAGATGAAATGGCGGGCATGAACCCAAAAGAGCTCCGTGACACTATCGCGGAGCTCTCATTGGTCAAAGCATTGCCATGTATCTTGGCAGTTCTCGCATGCTTGGTACGACGACCAATGTCTTCACGTCACCGCGTTTGAACGCGTTGAGAAAATGATCATAGTTCTCGAAGACAACGCAACCTGAGCTGTCGCCACGGCGGCGCAGCAGGTAGGTGTGGGTCAGGAAGCCGTCCCGGTTGAACATCGGGGCTGAGCCGACAGGCGTCATGCGAATAGCCTCGACACCATGGAAGCGTGCTTCGCGCATGCGCAGGCTGTAAACATTGGGTGGCGTGGCGCCCTTATTCTTCACATGCACATAATTCGGATTGTCGCGCATGTGCCCTCGACCGGAATGAGCACGCAGCTTATCGCCATTCGGCATGTGGACGACAGCGTCTTCGATGACATAAACGGCAATGCGGCTTCCCGGTCCGGGCAGTTTGGACTTGCGGTTGAAGATGCCACCCGCCCCGTCATCCGTGGTAATGGGATTGTCGGGCTTGGCATAGGCCAGCATATTCAACAGCGTCTTCTTTGGCTTCTCCGGGCTTTGAGCGACCGCTGGAGCTTCAGGTGCTGGTATTCGCTGGATGGGCGGTCTTGCCTGCGGTCTGGCGCTCGGCAGCGGGCCGGCTTCAGGAAGAGTGATGTGATCGCTGGGCGGTTCGGACAAGAGCTCGACAAAGGGCAATTCGCTCTCATCAGTACCGAGGGCCGAAACATTGGCGCTGGCAGGCGAGGCATAGCCGAGAGCCAGCGTTTGTGAGGCGGTTGCTCTGGTCGGCACGGATGCTGTCATGACCGGATCGACGTCATCGACAATGCTGCGCTTTTCATGCGCGTTCACAGCCCGGCTTGCCTGTTCGCGATGCCGTTTGGCCTCCAGCAGAACATCACGCAGGATTTCAAAGGCCTGAGGTTCAGAGAAGGCGTGGCGCCTCGCCAGAAGCAGACGATCCGATTTCTCGATCTCCGTCATTTCCATAGTGGGCGGGAGCATCAGAAGACTGATGTGATCGGTCTCGGCAATGACAGCCGCAAAACGCTCGCGCATGGCCTTCAGGGCGCGATACTCCTCAACGGACGAGCGCTCATCACTTGCAAAGGGAGCCTGCTTGATCGGTATGACTGCAGTCGCAATCTCGGGACGGGGCAAGACATGGCCGGGCGCCACAGCAACGGGCATAGTCGCCCCTGACAGCCCCTTGACCATTGCCAACGTAGCGGTGAGCCAGAGTGCGGCAGCAATGGCGACTATCGTGCCGGCAGGAACCAGAGATCCCCGATCAGATCGCCGAGATACAACACCCTTGACGCCATCCAAGAGGCCAAACGCAACAGGCTTGATTGGCAAAACCATACTCACACTCGCTACAGGACGCACTTGGTCGGCGTTTACAGCCGACCTGAATACACACGCCCGAATGTCCTCGGCCATCCGAGCGCTACTGACAAATAATGAATATGTTTGGTAACCAAGTCGTTTACATGACCGCACTGTTTGCGACTAATCACAACGATGAACAAGCGGTGCTTGAGATCGGTCGCTTCACACCGAGCGCATCAGGCCACCATCTACCTTGATGTTCTGGCCGGTAATGTACCCTGCGCCATCAGACAAAAGAAATGCGACGGTCGCGGCGACCTCGGCTTCGGTCCCATATCTCTGCATCGGAACTGTGGCACGACGCTCTTCTGTTTGGGGCAGGCTGTCTATCCAGCCAGGCAGGACATTGTTCATGCGGATGTTTTCGGATGCATACGTATCTGCAAACAACTTCGAGAATGCAGCCAAGCCAGCCCGCGCAACGGCTGATGTGGGAAACATGGCTGATGGTTCAAAAGCCCAAGCGGTCGATATATTGACGATTGCGCCGGACTTCTGCGTCTGCATGATCGGGGTGACAAGTCGCGTCGCTCTGATAACGTTCAGGAGGTAGATATCCAGACCCCTGTGCCAGTCGTCATCACTGATTTCCAAAACTGCCCCACGGGGGCCATGGGCGGCACTGTTGACCAATGCGTCGATCCGGCCCCATTTCGCCATCACTTCGTCAACCAGCTTCTTGAGATCCTCATTCGACTGATTGGACCCGGTCACACCAAAGCCGCCGAGCTGATTTGCAAGAGCTTCACCTTTTCCAGATGAGGACAGGATCGCTACCCGGTATCCATCCGCAGCAAGCCTGCGGGCGGATGCGGCTCCCATGCCGCTTCCACCGGCGATCACAATGGCAACTTTAGCAAATGACATGGCTTGGCTCCTCTGTTCCTGCGGCAGAAGAGACAAGCCTTGGCCTGTTATGTCCAGTCAGAAATCCTGAAGCTGTTGCGAACGAAGTTAGACGCTAACGTGGCGCCTGCCCGATCGAACTGACTACCAGCTTCTCACGTCCAGAACGCGATCCTTGTGAGCCGGATGGGTCGAGAAGACGAAGATCCGGTCGAGCTCTTTCTCACTCAGGAGACGTAGGAAGCGGATCTCTGCCGTGTTGTTCGTGTAGGTCTTCATCAGCAGGGCACCAACTTTCGCGATGCGCGCATCCGGAATATCAAGGTAGAACTGCTTCGGCAGATTGACATTGGCCAGCAAGGCGACAACTGCACCACTTCTCGAAATCCGGATGACGTCGCAACGTCTTGAAGCCATGTGCGTCATACCGTTCTCGGTATATTCAAGACGCCCTGCATTCATCGTGTCTTCCATGCGGAACCGGTTCTCCCGGTCATACATGAATGACTCTTCCTTCTTGAGAAAATGAGATCCTGTCGATGTTCTCATTGCTGCCGCCCTATTTTTCTTCCTTGTTATAGGAAAAAGCTAGCGCGGATTGCTTAACACTCGGTGTTCCCCGATTTTCAAATCGGGGTTGAGCAAGGCTCTGCACTTCTGTGGTGAACAGAGCCTTAAACTCCGCTCATTATCGGCGATAGGTGTGACCGGTTGCATCGAAGAGGTGCAACTGGGTACGGTCGGCGACGAAACGAACCTTTTCACCCTTCTTGATATCGACGATACCGGGAAGCTTTACGACGATCGGCTCTTCTTCCACGGGCCCATCAACATAGAGCATCGTCACTTCGCCAAGCGCTTCAACGATCGAGATGGTGCCCTCAAACAGGAAGTGATCATCAGTCGTGATGGACAGATCCTCGGGCCGGACGCCAAAACTTGCCGCCTTCCCCTGTTCCGACGATGCCGTCTGGATATCGACAGCCACTTCACTGCCGTCCTTGAGCTTGATGCGCGTGGCGTTACCGGTTTCGGTGATGGTCGCCGGCATGATGTTCATTGCCGGTGAGCCAATGAAACGGGCGACGAAGAGGTTTGCCGGGCGCTCGTAAAGCTCGAGCGGTGGTCCCACCTGCTCGACCTTGCCTGCCGAGAGGACAACGATCCGGTCCGCCAGCGTCATCGCTTCGACCTGGTCATGCGTGACGTAGATCATCGTCGTGTCAGGCATGCTCTCGTTGAGCTTGGCGATTTCGATACGCGTTGCAACACGCAAGGCTGCGTCCAGATTGGACAGAGGCTCGTCGAACAGGAAGACCTTGGGATTGCGGCAGATTGCACGACCGATCGCCACACGCTGGCGCTGACCGCCTGATAAGGCCTTTGGCAGGCGGTCGAGATAGGGCGCAAGCTGCAGGATCTCCGCTGCGGCGCGAACGCGACGATCGATCTCGTCCTTGCTTTCGCCGGCAATACGCATGCCAAAGGCCATGTTGTCGTAGACAGTCATGTGCGGATAAAGCGCATAGGACTGGAACACCATGGCGATGCCACGCTTGGACGGGGGAACATCATTGACAAGCTGGCCGTCGATATACATCTCGCCGCCGGTAATGTCCTCAAGGCCCGCGATCATGCGAAGAAGCGTCGACTTTCCACAGCCAGACGGGCCAACGAAGACGATGAACTCGCCTTCCTTGATCTCGAGGTTGATGCCGTGCAGGACCTTGACCTGCCCGTATGCCTTGCGGATGTCCTTGAGAACCAGACCCGTCATTCTTATTCCTCCCAATCAGGCATGACGCGCGAAGTATGCGCCCCATGCCGGCAAGTCCACGTTAGTTCCGTTCACTTTGCTTTCAAAGCCGTGTCCTTCAAGCGCGACCCATTCGCCCGACGGTAAGGCCAGGCTTGCCACTTCTCCTGTCATATTGAACAGGCAGAGGAGCGTTTCGTTGCCGGCTGAGCGCGTATAGGCGAGCTGGTTTTCCGGCATCTGGACAAACTCGATATCGCCCTTTGCGAATGCCGGGTGTAGTTTGCGGAACGCAAGGAAACGCCGATAATGCTCCAGCACTGTCTCCGGCCTGCCTTCCTGCGTATTCACGGCACGCAGCACGTGCTCCACAGGGATGGGGAGCCAGGTCTTGTCGGCAGTCGAAAAACCAGCCTGATTGGCATGGGTGTCCCACACCATTGGTGTCCGGCAGCCGTCACGCCCCTTGAACTCTGGCCAGAACTGGATGCCATAGGGGTCCTGCAAGTCCTCGAAGGCAATGTCGGCCTCGGTCAGGCCGAGCTCTTCGCCCTGATAGATGCAGACCGAGCCACGCTGCGTCAGTAGAAGAGCCGAAAGCATCTTGGCATAGGCATCTCGATCCAGCACATCGGCGCCCCAGCGGGACACATGGCGGACAACGTCATGGTTTGAGAAAGCCCAGCAGGCCCAGCCATCCGGTGCAGCTGCCGAAAATGCCTTCTGCGTCTGCTCTATGACAGAGGGGGTCAGAGGTTCCGGGGCCAGAAACTCGAAGGCGTAGCACATCTGCATCTTGTCATTGCCGGACGTGTATTCGCCGACAATTTCCAGACCGCGCTGGCTGTCACCGACTTCACCAACGGCAGCGATTGCCGGATACTCGTCCAGGAGAGCCCGGAAGCGCTTCAGGAAAGCGATGTTTTCGGGTCGGTTCTTGTCGTAGATATGCTCCTGGAAGTTATAGGGATTCACGGCTGGTGCCGTGGAGGCGTTTCGCCGCTCCGGTGCCAGCGGTGGATTGTCCCTCAGTTCCTTGTCATGGAAGTAGAAGTTGATTGTGTCGAGCCGGAAGCCGTCGACGCCGCGATCAAGCCAGAAACGGGTGGCAGCAAGCAAGGCGTCCTGGACCTCCGGATTGTGGAGGTTGAGGTCCGGCTGGGAGGTCAGGAAGTTGTGCAGATAATACTGCATTCGCGTCGGGTCCCATTGCCAGGCAGACCCACCGAAGATCGATAGCCAATTGTTGGGCGGCGAGCCGTCCGGCTTGGGATCGGCCCAGACATACCAGTCAGCCTTGGGGTTGACGCGGCTCGAGCGGCTTTCGACAAACCAGGCATGCTGGTCGGAAGAGTGGGACATGACGAGGTCAATCATCACCCGCACGCCAAGCCTGTGGGCTTCCGCAATCAATCCGTCAAAATCTGCGAGCGAACCGAACATCGGGTCCACGTCGACATAATCCGACACGTCGTAACCGAAGTCCTTCATCGGAGACTTGAAGAATGGCGAGATCCAGATCGCGTCAGCACCCAGTGCCGCTACATGAGGAAGCCTTGCAGTAATCCCCTTCAGGTCACCGATGCCATCGCCATTGGAATCCTGAAAGGATCGCGGATAGATCTGGTAGATCACCGCGCCACGCCACCAGTCCTTGTCGGCGGCAAGAGGCGATGGAGGTGTAGATGCACTCATTTACTTGGGTCCTGCTGGAGTTGATTGCGTCCTGGTATCAGCCACCCTTGACCGAACCGGCAAGGAGACCGCGCACGAGGTAACGCTGCATGAAGAGAAAGACGAGAAGCGGCAGGGCAATCGACACGAAAGCAGCCGTTGCCAGGATCTCCCAGTTTCCGCCACGCGTGCCGAGAAGCTCGACGATCTGGTTGGTCATGACGGTTGTTTCGCCTGTGGCGTCGATCAGGAACACCTTGGCGACCAACAGGTCGTTCCAGGTCCACAGGAACTGGAAGATCGCAAAGGAGGCCAGCGCCGGGAATGACAGTGGCAGGATGATCCTGGTGAAGATCTGGAAGTCCGTTGCCCCATCGACCTTGGCGCATTCGATGATGTCGCGAGGAAGGCCGACCATGTAATTGCGCAGGAGATAGATCGCGAGAGGAAGGCCAAAGCCGGTATGGGCGAGCCACACACCGAGATAGCCCTTGCCAATACCGATCTCGAGATGGAGCCGCAGAAGCGGTATGAGAGCGAGCTGAAGCGGAACCACGAGCAGCGCAACGACGGCTGCAATCAACAGAGCCCTTCCTGGAAACTGCATCCATGCCAGCGCATAGGCCGCGAAGGCAGCAATAACAATCGGGATGATGGTGGCTGGTATCGTCACGGTCAGCGTGTTGAAGAAGGCCCGCGCCATGGAATCTGTGCTGGACCCAGACAGCAGCACGGTATCATAGTTTTGCAAGGTGAATTCTGGGGGCACTTCCGCCGTAATAAAGAGGCGTTCACCACGGCTTCCGGTTATTTCCGTGGGGCTCTCGATGCGATAGTCACCGTTTTCCTGCAGCGTGACCTCGGCGCCATCACCAAGTGGGGCCGTATCGCCAGGCTGGAAATCGCTGATGGCCCGGGAAGATGTTCCCCAAGCGGATATAGCCGCCGTTACCGACGAGCCGTTCTGCGAAAAGATGTTGCCGTCAATCACGAAGACCCCGCCCTCCTCGCGCTGTGTCGAGGGTGCGGCAGTTCGCAGGATCAGGTTCTGCTCCTGGGCAAACAAGGAGTTCCACCAGCCGCTGGTCGCGATCTGATCCGCCGTCCGGAACGACGACACGAAAAGACCGATGGTTGGCATCAGCCAGAGGGCTACCAACACGAAGACCGAGATATGAACCGCCCAGACCAGGCCGGATTTCTTGCCCACGATGTTTGACATGGCTCCCTCCCCCTCAGCGCAGTTCTTTGCGTGCGTTGTAGATGTTCCAGATCAGGATCGGCAGGACCAGGAACATGATGACCATGGCACTGGCGGAGCCAACGCCCCAGTCGTTGGCACGGAACAACTTGTCGAACATGTAGTTTGCCAGAACCTGGGTCTCCCACTGCCCGTTGGTCATGGCGAAAACGATGTCGAACACCTTGAGCACCACGAGGGTGATGGTGGTCCACACCACGACGACCGTCCCCATGATCTGCGGGACCTTGATCTGGAAGAAGATCTCAAAGTCATTGGCGCCATCGATGACAGCAGCCTCGATCGTCTCCTCCGGAATGCCGCGCAGGGCTGCCGACAGGATCACCATGGCAAAGCCGGTCTGGATCCAGATCAGCACCACCATCAGAAAGAAATTATTCCAGAACGGGATAGTCAGCCATGTCTGTGGCTCACCATAGGGATAGTCGAACACGACGACCGATGCGATGGCGCCCAGAGCCTCGTAGCAGAGCCACAGGCCAACCAGGGAAATGAGGCCACGAAAAATCAGGCTGGCCATCCCGGACTTCGTGGCCCGCCGACGCTCGTCCATCAATGGAATCAGGGTCTGATACAACCCGTAGACGACAAATGCGATGAAGGCCAAAAGGATCAGCACAGGCGCAATCCGTAACACGAGGACTGAAAACCAGTCCCCGTTGAAGGCCAACCAGATCGCATTCAGGATGCCGATCTGCTCTTCACCTGCCGGACGGGTGTCATAGACGAGCTTGAAAATGACCGATGCACCCACGAACGAAATTGCCATGGGCATAAAGATCAGTGATTTGGCAATATTGCCCCAGGAAATACGATCGGTCAGCTGCGCTGCGAGAAGCCCGAATGCGGTTGAGGCTGCGGGCACGACGGTCAGCCACAGCATATTGTTCCAGATCGCTTCCCAGAACTTTGGCTCATCAAACATGCGCTGATAATTCGCCAACCCGACGAAGGCACCGCCAGCATCACGATCCGTCAGCGACAGCCAGAAGGTCGCGACCACCGGATAGGCCAGATAGAGACCAAGTGCAAAAATCGCTGGAAACAGAAAAAGCCAGGGACGCACCATATTCGCACGGTTGATATTGCGACCGGCATTTGGCCCGCTGGCCGGAAAGAGAACTTTGTCGATGAACAGATTGGAGAAGTAGAAATACCCCACGCAACCGCCAACGCCCACAATTATGGTGATCAGAGCCTGCAATGCTGGATTCATGACGTTTCTCCCCCCGCCAGCTTTTCTTATCGTTGGGAACCGTCCGGGCCTGAGGCCCGGACGATAACAGCAAGCTTCACGGCATTCTACTTGATAGCATCCCAAGAGGTCTGGATGCCAGACGCAACATCTTCAGCGGACTTGCCACCGACGAAGTCAACCATGCCGGTCCAGAAGCTTCCGGCACCGACGGCACCCGGCATCAAGTCGGAAGCGTCGAAGCGGAAGGTGGTTGCCTGCAACAGGATGTCGTTCATTTTGCGAACGGTCGGGTCGGTAAAGACTTCGGTATTGACACCCTTGTGCGGTGTCAGGAAGCCCTTCTGTGCCATCCAGATTTCGTGTGCAATCGGCGACTTCAGGAACTCGATGAAGGCGCGAGCCGCCGGGCTATCCTTGGTGATGGTGAAGGTTGTGCCAGCACCAAGAACCGGATTGCCGAGATCCTTGTCCGCATAGGACGGGAAGTAGAAGAAATCGACATCTTCACCGATCGCCGTGCCCTCGGGGAAGAAGGCAGGGATGAAGGAGGCCTGACGGTGCATGTAGCACTGCGGCGGAGAGGCAAACAGGCCCTTCGGGCTATCGCGGAAGTCGGTCGAGGCGACCGCGCCGGCGCCGCCGACTACGAAGGCGTCATTCTTTGCGAACCAGCCAAATTCGTTGATGGCGTTGATGACCACCGGATCGGTGAACTTCATCTCGTTGGAAACCCACTTGTCGTAGTCTTCCGGCGAGGCTGTGCGCAGCATCATGTCCTCAACCCAGTCGGTTGCCGGCCAACCGGTGGCAGCGCCCGAACCGAGACCGATGCACCAGGGCGTACCGCCATCAGCAACGATCTTCTCCGTCAGGGCCTTGAGCTCTTCCATCGACTGCGGAACTTCATAGCCCGCGTCCTCAAAGTTTTCCGGCGAATACCAGACCAGCGACTTCACGTCGGTCTTGTAGGGAAAGCCGAAGAAAGCCCGGTTGCCGTCCTGACCGGCATAGGTCCCAAGGTCGACCCACGACTGACCGGCAGCATAGTTTTCACGGAGCCAGTCGGCGTTTTCGGAGCCAAGATCTGCGAGGAAGCCGCGCTTGGCCATATCGGCAGCAAGGCCTGGCTGCGGGAAGATGGAGATGTTTGGCGCCGAACCTGCCTCCAGATCAACAACGACCTGCTGCTCGAAGCTGTCAGAGCCGGTGTAGCGAACGTCAGCGCCAGTGGCCGCTTCAAAATAGGCAAGAACGCTTTCAACCAGTTCCTGGTCCGGACCGAGCCAGGGGCCGAACACAGTCAGCTGCTCGCCGTTCAGCTGGGTCTTCTTCAGCTCCTCAAAGCTTGCCCAGTTGAACTTCTGATCTTCGCCGGGAGCAAACTTCAATTCCTGTGCACTTGCCGTTCCGGCCAGCAGCGCGGCTGCGGCAACGGTCATCAAAAAGGTTTTCTTCATGTGACATACCTCCCATCACATCTAGACAGCCAAACGTCCTCACGCAGGCACACGCTTTCAAAGCGCTTTGACCCGCAATTCATCACATTCCGAACCGAACTGAGTCAAGAGCTTTTATGAGATTGCCCGAATTAGTCGCAATTTACACCCCCACGATTGTGCAGGTGCGAATTAACAGGGCAAAATATCGCTTGTCGAAAACTAGGGGTATGCGGCATAGTCATAGCGCTTTGGCTGCCGTGGAGGAGCAGGGATGCGACGGCCAGCGGCGACGGAGAGGACAAGAAAGCTGTGAATCTGAAAGAGTTATCGCATTTGCTCGGCTTGTCGCAGACAACGATCAGCCGGGCGCTGAACGGCTATCCCGAGGTCAACGAGGAGACCCGGCAGCGCGTTATGAAGGTCGCGAAAGAAACTGGATATCGCCCAAATCGCGCTGCACAAAGACTTGCGACCGGCAAGGCGGGCTCGATCGGCCTGATCATGCCGATTTCCACCAATCACAGCTCCGACATGCATTTCGCCGAATTCCAGAGCGGCCTTGCCGAAGTCGCGATTGAGCATGACTTTCATTTCGTCATCATGCCGGCGCGCATGCAGGACGAGGAACAGGCAATTCGATGGCTGGTCGCGAGCGGTAGTGTCGACGCCTATTACATCGCCTATGTGCGAGAAAAGGACCCGAGGATCCTGATGGCAAAATCGCTCCCCCTGCCCTTTATCGTGCATGGCCGTTCCGAAGGCCTCGAGTTGGACTACCCCTATCTCGACGTCGACAATGAAGGTGCATTCTTCGATGCGACGCGGTTTCTGCTGCAGCTCGGACACCAACGGATTGCGCTTTTGAACGGTCAGGCTGAACTTGATTTTGCGGTCCGGCGCAAGCGTGGTCTTGAGAAAGCGTTGAAGGAGGCCGGGCTTTCACTCGATCCTGCAACCACGCGTCATGGCTTCATGACGGACGAGCAAGGATATCGCGGCATGGCCGGGATCCTCCGTCTGCCAAACAGGCCGACTGCCGTGCTCTGTGCAAGTACTGTGCTGGCGCTTGGGGCCGTTCGCGCCATCAACGAGGCTGGACTGAAACTCGGCAGGGATGTGTCGCTCATTGCCCATGACGACGAATTGCCTCTCTTGAAGCCTGAGCATTTTTCAACCCCCCTGACCACCACGCGTTCATCTCTGAAAGCCGCCGGCAAACGGATCGCCGAGCGGCTCATCAGCACAATCAAAGGCGTTGACAACAACTATCCTCAACAGGAGTTGTGGAAGGTCGACCTCGTCGTCCGCGCTTCGACAGGACCGGTTCCACGGGCCTAGACTTTGCTGCTTGTTCTAGAAGCGCGGTGCCGCCTTGCCCGCAGCCCTATAGGCCGCAATGACCGTATTGGCCATCAACATGGCGATTGTCATTGGGCCAACTCCGCCCGGCACGGGCGAAATCGCACCGGCCTTTTCCCTGCATTCGTCAAAGGCGACGTCACCGACAAGCTTGGTGCGACCCTCGCCACGTTCGGGCGCAGGAACTCTATTGATGCCGACATCAATCACCGTAGCTCCGGGCTTTACCCAATCTGCCCTGACCATACCCGCGCGTCCGACGGCAGCAACCAAAATATCAGCCTGCCGGGCAAGTTCTGGCAAATTGCGGCTGCGGGAATGACCGATGGTTACGGTCGCGTTGGCGGACAACAAAAGCTGCGCCATCGGCTTGCCGAACAGGTTTGAACGCCCGATCACGAGCGCGTTCAAACCGGACAGGTCAGAACCATGGATCTGACGGACGAGGAGCATTGCGCCCGCTGGTGTGCAGGAAATCAACCCCGTCTGCAGATCGCCCACCGCCAGCTTGCCGGCATTGATGATGTGCAAACCATCCACGTCCTTTTCCGGTCGGATGGACTGTATTACCGGCTCAGAGTTCAGATGCTTTGGAAGAGGCAATTGCACGAGGATTCCGTCGACATCGGGATCGGCGTTCAGCGTTTCGACAATCGCCATCAGGTCTTCTTGGCTCGTCTCTTCCGGCAGAGTGTGCTGAATGGAGTTGAAGCCGCATTGCTTGGCCATCCGGCCCTTGGCGCCAACGTAAGCATGGCTGGCCGGATCGTTGCCAACGATCACCACTGCGAGGCCCGGTCTACGCAGGCCGGCGTTTTCCAGTTCCGCAGCAGCAGAGGTTACCGATGCAACGACCGAAGCGGCCGCTGCCTTGCCATCAATCACAGTTGTCACGACTGCTGTCCCTCGTTATCGTCCACGCCAACCTAGCCACGGACACGCCGGCCCGGTGGCTTGCCAACGTCCTATGCTGTCAAAAAAGCCCCAAAGGCAAGCATGTTTGTCGCAGCAATCTGTGCTTTAGGTTGGTCGAGCGACGGGATTGGTCATCCTGTCGCGCAGGATGTAAAACAGAAAAACCGGAATACCCAGGACATAGCGCCGCCAGAGCCGGGACGGCTCAAGCCAGAGGCGATAGAACCATTCTGCACGAATCTGGCGGATCCAGACTGGCGCACGCGGAACGCGTCCAGACACAAAATCGAAGAGCGCTCCGACACCAATGACGACCCTAGCGTGGTCGGCGGTGACATGGCGGTCAATCCATTTTTCCTGACGCGGGGTTCCCATGGCGACCAAAAGAAGGTCAACCGGCTGCTCAGCGAGATTGGCCAGAATGGTCTCGCCACCCTTGCTGTCAAAGTATCCGTCGGCAACAGGGATGAACTCGTGCCAAGGCGTGTGAAGCTTGAAGTTTGCGGCCGCCTGAGCAAGCACATCAGCGCTTCCTCCGATCAGTCCGACGCGCAAGGGCCTGACCACGAATGTCAGTAAAGCCGGCACGAAATCCGTCCCATTCAGATTGGCGGTAAAGCGCTTGCCGTGAATGAATTGCGACGCGATATCGACGCCGATCCCATCGGGCAAGACGACGCAACGTTCCAGGACCCGGCGGTATTCGGGATCCTGAACCATGATATTGGCATTGTTTGCGTTGAGGAAGGCGAAATGCGTAAAGCGTCGCGTTCCCTGAAGCATGGTCTCAACAGCAGCAAGCGCCTCGGACCAGTTCCAATCATGGACGGGGATGCCAAGGATGGTCTTTGCCGAAGCCTTTGGCCATGCATGAGAAATCGCGTTCATTTTGCCCCTTTTACCGGGCTCTGACCCACCAAGACGGTGACGCCCGGATTCACAGAGGCTGAATATCAAGCCGCGCTAAAATTCACGTTAAGTTCTGCGCGATCATTTTAACAAGACAAACAGGTTTTCGTTTACCTGGGTTTACCTGGTCCAGACACCGGGCAACTCTGCTGCAGCGCCCCTGTTTTGCCTAAAAAGCAGGTTTCTCGCCTTAAGGCTGTTCACCTTCAACAAATTGGGTGCGCTCCATCGGACCCGATGTTTCACCATCGGCAGCCCGACGGGCAGCTTCGCGCGAAACATAATCCAACTGCTCGACCAGCACCCTCTCAACCATCCCCTCACCGAACTGTTCGTTCATGCTCGTCTTGATCTGTTCGCGGAATGCCTCAACATCAAAACTGGATACCCGCGTGATATCGGCCATCTCGTTGCCGACCAGCAGCGTGAACAGTTTGTCCGTCATCAATTCGGTAATCGGCAGTTCCTGATTTTTGAGCTTGTCCGCATTCATCATGAAGGAAATGCGGGTCAGGAAATAACCATTCACGGCACCATCGGCGATCAGGGGAATCGTGATCGATTCACCGGGGACAAGCTGCAGGGGCGTCGCCTGCTCCTCGGCCACCTCAGCCGGCGCCGTCGCCATGCTGATGGAGAAATAAACCGCTCCAAGAGTGACGAGACAAACCCAGATTCCGGCAGCTAGTATCTTGACCATCAGTACTCGCTATAGGTGAACTGTTCCTGCGAATAGGTGCCATCACCATCAGCTTCGCGGACCGCATTTTTCAACAGATCGGCAACGGCGCGAACTGCATTGAGATGGGCTTCGACGCGACGGGCGTTGAGTTCGAGCTTCTTTTTCAGGCTGTGGAGCTGTTCGACATAAGCGATTGCCATGTCGCGCGGGTCGGTATCGCGGCAAAGCATCGTCAGTTCGTAGAGGCAGCGGCTCTTGTGGGCATTCGAAACCTTGAAATCAAAGTCGGGATCCTTGCCGATCCGCTCGTTTTCATTGTCGATAATGCGTTCGAGGCGGCCAAGAACCGTCTTGATACGATAATCACTGGACACAACTTCCATCGTCTGGCCCTCAAGCATTCTATTTCTGTTTTAGTTCTTCTGATCGTCCGCCGAAGCGACACCCAGTGTCCGGCGCTCAAGATCGTGGATCATGCTGATCGCCATGCTGCGATCATTTTCATTGGTGGAGGCATTGATTTCGGTGCCACCGCGCTGGCGTGCCAAGGCGTCACGATACATCTGTTCCGCAACGCCAACCCCACCCGATTCAGCGATCACCGAGCCGAGTTGTTCGGCCATCATGCTCTTCCACATTTCGCCGGCATTGCCCTTGCCGTACACTTCTTCGCTGTCTTCCGGCATCATGGACTTCACGAAATTGCTCAAGAAGACGGCTTCAAACTCGCGATACACCTTGGGTGTTTCAACCGTTCCGCCTTGCCTGACATTCAGATTACCAAGGCCCGCCTCAGTCGACTGAACATCCTTCAGGATGTCGACTGCGGCTCCAAAACCAGCTCCTTTTTCGGCCAGGTTGGTCGCCATGAATTGCGCACGGCTGGCTTTCATTTTTTCCTGAGCGACGGCAACCTGCTGGGGGTCAGCAGCACGCACGACGTCAAGAACCAGGTCGCTTGGCGGTGAAATAGCCACGATGACATCTCCGATGTTGTTCGTGGCGAATATTACTTCTGAAGCTTGCTGGAGGCTGGCGTCGAGAAGCGGAGGTCAATCAGATCATAGATCGCTTCGTCATCCCCCTCCCGGTCTTCGGCGTTGCGGGCTTCCAGCATGTTTTCCTGCAACCTGTCAGCCTTTGTGCGCTCCCGAAGAAGCTTCATTTCTTGAACCTGCTGCAGACCGTTCAGCTGCTTGTCGGTGTTGGACAGTCTGTCGAAACGTTCGGCATAGTTTTGTGCGAAGAGACGATGCAAGGGCTGAAGCGAACCGATGGCTTCCATGACAGTGTTCATGGACTGCGCGTTTTCTTCCAGCCGCTGTGCCGTTACCGCAAGGTCGCTTTCGGCCATGCGCTCCATGTGACGCTGCACGGCAACGAGGCGCTTAAGCTTGTCCGATTTCTTCCGATCAACCAACGACGACCTCCCTCATCCCTCGTAAATCATCGGGAAGTAGCGAGCAAACTGCATGATCATGGCCGCAATCGAGAAGTAGAGCAGCAAAAGACCTCCGATCAGGAGATAGGGCGTCGAAATGAAGAAGACCGGGATCTGCGGCGCCAGCTTGTTGATCAAGCCGATCGAAAAGTTGAACATGAGACCAAAGATGATGAAGGGGCTGGCGAGCCTGAGCATGAGCATGAAGGTCTCAGCCAGCGTATCGGTTAATGTAATCAACATCTTCTGCGCATCGGGGAAACCACCCAGGGGAACCAGCGCGTATGAATCGACAAGCGCCTGAAAGACGACGTGATGAAAATCCAGCATGAACAGCAGCATCAGCCCGCTGAAATTCAGCATGTTGGCGAGCGGGTTCTCGAACGTGTCTTCGATGATGTCCGCCCCGCTTGGCTGGCTTAGACCGATCGTCATGCCGATGACCGTTCCGGCGAACTGGAGACCCAGCACATAAAAGCGTGCAATAAGCCCATACATGGTGCCAATGAGAAGTTCAGCGACGACGAGATAGAGATAACCAGCGCTGCCGGCCGTTCCTTGAACCCGGGGATAGATGGTGTCCCAAAGAACCGGAAGAATGGCCAGAGAAACCGCGAAGGACAGGAACAAACGTGTCGTTACAGATAAACGTGCCGAGGAAAAACCGGGAAGCGCCATGATGCAGCCGCCGATCCGGCAGAAGGCTGCAAACAGGGCGAGGACGGTGCCCTCGGGGTCGGTTATCATGAGATGGAGCCCAGTATCTTTATCTCGATGCCCTTGGCCAGTTCGACATGGGAAAGGACCGGCAAAGTGGCGAACAAGCGTTCGATGATCATGCGCACATAGGAACGTGTTTCGGGCGACGTGACAAGAACGAAGGGCATGCCGCGGTCCATGAATTCACGGATAACCTTGCTTGCCTGCTCGCTGAACTCCTCCAGCGCGCGCGGATCGATGTCAAATTCGACGATCTCGCCCTTTGCATCGCGCTTCAGTGCCTGGTGGAAGATGAGATCCCATTTCGAACCGAGTCGCAATACCCGCAGGACGCCGTTGTCGGCAAGGTCGCCGCAAAGCTGCTGCGCCATGCGAACACGGACATGCTCGACGATCTGCTCGGTCTTGCGGACATGGGGTGCCAGCTCGGCGACCGCTTCGAGAATGATGTGCAGGTTGCGAATGGAGACACGTTCGGCAAGGAGCAGTTTCAGAACCGCCTGCAGTCCGGAGTATGACATGTGCGACGAGCAGATCTCGTCCGCCAGTTTCTTGTATTCGGGATCCAGCCTGTCGATCAGGATTTTCACATCCTTGTAGGAGAGAAGTTGCGGCAGGTTGTTGCGGATCACTTCGCTGACATGGGTCAGGACAACCGAAACGTTGTCGATCGGATGGAAACCCTCGCGCTTCAGGTCTTCGGCGAAGGTTTCCAGGATGGAAACGGCTGGCATTCCGAAGGCAGGCTCGCGGATTTCGTCGCCCGGGACGGAGGGTTTTCGGCCAGAGCCCGTCACGACCAGCACTTCGCCAACGCGCAGGTTGTTTGAAGCCACGGTCGTACCGTGAATCCGGATCTGATAAGATTTCTCGGGGATGGCGATGTCGTCCGTCACCTTTATTTCCGGCACGACGAAGCCGTATTGGCTCGCGAATTTCTTGCGCATCTTGCCAACGCGGAAGGCAAGCTCCTGGTGGGCGCCAAGAAGGCGCGTCGAAACCAGCTTGCCGAGTGCCAGCTCGATTTCGGAGGTTTTCAGAACCGATTTAACCGAATCTTTCTCCGCTTCCTTGTTCTGGATGACCTTCTTTTCCTCCTGCTCGCGCTTGGCTTTGTTCTCGGCCTCAATCTGGCGGGGAATGAACCAGCTGCCAAAGGCCATGATGCCCGCAAGAGCCATGAAGGGCAGGAATGGGAGACCAGGCACAAGAGCAAGCAGCGCCATCATCGCGGCAGAGACTGAGAGGGCGCGCGGATAGCCGCTCAACTGATTGACAACAGCCTGGTCGGTTGAACCCGGCGTACCACCACGAGAGACCAAGAGGCCGGCAGCGAGTGAAACGACGAGTGCCGGCACCTGCGAAACGATACCGTCGCCAACGGACAGGCGAACAAACACGTCAGCGGCCTCGCCGATCTGCATGTCATGGCGGAAATAGCCAATGATGATGCCGCCGATGACGTTGATCGCAGTAATGATCAGACCAGCGATGGCATCACCACGCACGAATTTCGAGGCACCGTCCATTGCACCGAAGAAGGAGCTTTCCTGCTCCAGTTCCTGACGGCGATGCTGGGCTTCCTTTTCGTTGATGATGCCGGCCGAAAGGTCGGCGTCAATGGACATCTGCTTGCCAGGGATGGCGTCCAGGGTAAAGCGGGCGCCGACTTCCGCTATACGGGTCGCACCCTTGGTGATGACGATGAAGTTCACGGTGATCAGGATCAGAAAGACGATCAAACCGATGACGAAGTCACCGCCCATGACGAGCTCGGCAAAGCCGGCGATGACGCCGCCGGCGGCATCGTGGCCCTCATGTCCATTCGACAAAATCACGCGCGTCGTGGCGATGTTGAGCGCCAGACGGACCATCGTCGCAATCAGGAGAATTGTCGGAAAGGACGAGAAATCGAGGGGACGCTGGATCCAGAGCGCAACCATCAGGATCAGCACGGAGAAGGCAATCGAAAATGCGAGGCCGACGTCGATCAGGAAGGGCGGAATAGGCAGGAAAAGAATGCACAGGATTACGACTATGCCAAGAGCAAATCCAATGTCGCGTCCGGCCGGGCTGACTTTGGGAATTACGATTGCAGGTGGTTGCGCCATGTCCAGTTCCGTCTCTTCATGAGAAGGCACCCGAAATCACACTCTTCGGGTAGCTTGTAACGAGGAGTAGGTGCTGAAGCTTGCGCGAGGGTGGTACCAGTGACCTTCTCGCAAAGCGCGGCCATCACTTTACCGGGAGTAGCTGCCTTGCCACAACCGCCAACCAACTGACGGATGTCAACGCGGTTGAATGTAACGGATCGATATTGATCGCGAAGACGGCTGATTAGAAACTCGTCTGAATCCGCGAGAAAACCAGATTTGCGAACAGGGAAATCTGGGCGCCGACAAAGGGTGCGGTAACGCCAACGGTAACAAGGATGGCCAGGATCTTCGGCACGAAGGTCAGCGTCATTTCTTGGATCTGGGTCAGCGCCTGAACAAGCGCAATCAGGACGCCAACCAACATGGCGACACCGACCGCAGGACCGGAAGCAACCAGGATGGTCCAGACTGCGGCCTGCATGATATCGAGCGCATCTGCTTCATTCATGGCGAATCATTCACCCAGTTCTGCGCGGGAATCGCGCAGCCGCTATCGAAGTAACATTGCCTTTGGCTCAGGTCGAGCCATTAGCAGTCGGAGTTCCAACGCGAACGCCAACAACAATCGGGATTTCCTTGCCGTCAGTCGTTGTCGCCACCATGGTGTCGGCATAGACTCGAACCGAGGCAACAGTGCCGGTGATCTTCTCATCGGCACTCGTAATCTGCTTTCCGATATAGGTGGAAGCATTGGTCAAAGCATTGCCAGTGATCAATGTTTCCAGATTCGCATTTGTCTGGATCGTCTGCTCAACCTGCGAAAAGGTCGCGAGCTGGGATATCTGCTCGGTCGCATCCATCGGGTTTGTTGGATCCTGGTTCTTCATCTGCGCGATCAAGAGTTTCAGGAAGGAGTCGTAATCGAGATTGGCTTTCGCCTTAGCGCCGGCGGCCGTGTTACTGTTCGCTGACGTCGTCGCTGTATTGGCAGAGAGTGGGTCTACCGTTGCCATGGAGCCATCTCCTTACGGATGTGTTCAACCGTTGCAGGGGCCATTTCCTGGGTGTTCAGGATGCGATCCTCCAGCGGATAGAGCGAACGGATCGCCTTGAGCGCATCAAAGGCGCGCCCGGACGACACCTGTGCATCGATGCGCTTCAGTTCGGCAAGGATTTCGTCGTTCTGGAAACAGGCCAGCAGCATCGTGATCGACTTGCGGAACATCGCCATAGACTGTTCCTTGCCTTCAGGATTGATCAGCATCATCTGAGCGATGAAGTAGAGCTGTCGCAGCGGTGTCGTTGCCTGCTCAGGCTGGAGAACGTGGTTTTCCAAGAGGAAAGTGACATCGTTCAGAAACTCAAGTGCAACCTTGCGGTCCACGCGCAGAACCGCACCATTGATGAAAATACGTTCGCCCGACTTGAGCGAGATGCGCAGTGTGCTCTTCATTTAAGTCCATCCTTGATGATGGTGGTCACGTCGATGATGCCTTGGAAATTAGTGGACTGCCTCATGCGGATCAGTTCACATTCCTTAAGTATCCATATGGCAATGGAGATGAGATTGGCCTTCAGGTCCGGGGCAAGCTGGTTTTCCGGATCTCGCAGGTCCTCGATCAAGCGAACCCAGACGCGTCTCGTGAAATAAAGCGCTTCAATGGCCTCGCGGGAGTAACCTTCTTTGTCGCGCGCCGCTGTCATGAGCTGGATCGAACGGGCCAAAGCTTGGCGCTCGCGATCCTTGGCGTCGGCAATGCCGTCCTCCATGATCTCGGCGTAGGAAAACTGATACATTCACTTGCCCTTCATCTTCATGTTTCCCTTTGGTCATCAAAGGTAGTTCACCAGACTGAGCTGCTGGATCCTGGACGTCAGTGTATAAGACACCTCAACCAGAGCCGTCAGATTGGAGATTTTCGTTGATGCCTCTTCGGCATCAACGCCGACCTTGCTGGTAAAGGTGCGTTTCAGAATATCGATCTGCACCTGCAGCGATTCATTTGCGCTTTTCAGTCGTGCCTGCGACAGACCCAGTTCAGCACGCACCGTCGTCAGGTTCGAGTTTGCGACACCCGTGTACTCGATGGCCTTTGTGCTGACTTGACTGCGGGCCGCCTCATTCAGATTGAGGCCCAGCAGTTCCTTCGCCACCACTGCGGCCAGGGCAAAATAGCGCATTCCGGTTTCATTCGCACTGGCCGAACTGACAACTGTTTCGGTCGGCGTGATCCGACTGGTAATGACCTCGTTTGTCGCGCTCGACCAGTCTGTCAGGTAATTCGCCCCGGAATACATCGGTTCGATCACGTTCGTGATAAAGTCGTCCATGCTGGGCGCCGGCCCGGTTGCCACAATAGCAGCTGTATTCGGACTTGCTTGATTAAAGCCGAAATAGGTTAGGAACGCGTTATCGAAGGCAGTTTTGGCCGCGGAAGTGGGTGTGTATTCCTGAAGCGGTTTTACGTCCGTGTTGATACCGGCAAAAAGAAACTCGCCCGAAAATGAAAGGTTCGCCATGCTGGTAAAGGTGCTCAGCGAGGCATCTACCGACTGCTGAACGGTTTGGAGAGTCGTGCCGCCCGTTGTGCCGGCCAATGCCGTCAGAGCCTTGATCATGTTGTCCGCAGCGGTTGCCATCTGTGAGAGGGCTTCCTGCGAGGCATTCAGGCGCTGGTCGGCGATCGCATTGTTGGTCTTCAGCGAATCCAGCCGGTCACTGTCACGGGTGATGTCGACAACAGTCGCTGTCTGGGCACCGAGCGTTGCGCCAATGTCTGCAAAGGTGCCGGTAACAATTTCGGTTCGGGCTTTGAGCAACTCACTTTGTGCTTCCTGCATCGTGAGCCGCATCTGCGTGCGGGTGGATATGTTGGAGACGTAGGAGGTCGACATATCTTATCCTGCCATCTGGATGACCGCCGCCAGCATCTCGTCGACCGTGGAAACGAGCTTGGCTGCTGCCTTGTAGGACTGCTCAACATCGAGCAGCAGGGAGAGTTCTTCATCGAGGCTGACGCCAGTCTCGGATGCATAGGCCTGGAACGAGCGCTCATAGAGAGCGGTCTTGTTTTCGTTGCCAGCAGTGGCATTGGACCGCAGTTCCTCAATCCAACCGATCGAGTCACTTGCAAACTGCAGCAGGTTCGTGTTGCTCTTCAGATCCGCTGCGGGATCAAAGGCCCGATCGACACTCATCTGATTGATGTAGTTGTTGAGAAGCGTCGTGTAGGATGCGCTGTTGGTGGTGTTGCGGATATAGGCTGCGCCATTGATGCCGCCGTCACGCAAGAGCAGGGGATTGCCACCCGACGCTGGAACGACAGCCGAATTCACTCTCAGAAGGCCAGCGAGACCTGGAACGACCGTCCCGGATGCCGGAACAGTCGGCGGGATGGGCGCCGTGGACCATGTGAAGAGGCCCGGACGATCAGGATTGACGGCTGTTGGGTCACTCTCGCGGAATGCCTCGACAAGGGCGCGCGCCACCTCATCGAGTTGACTTTGGTATTTTGGTGCAATCTCGTCACGCAACTGCAGAAGCGCCGGCAAGGAGCCCTGTGCCGTTGTATTGCCGCCCTGTCCCGGATTGACCTGAGCGCCATCGATGAACAGGGCGTTGCCAGTCACCGTCGCATCATAGGACAGTGTGCGCGTGAAGCTTACCGTGCGAGGGATCGTTTCGAATAGGGTGGTGCCGTCATAGGTGTACAACGCCATGTCATTGTTTGGGCGGACGACAGCCTTGATGCCGATCATCCCGGAGATTTCCTTGACGAGGGTCTCCCGACGGTCCAGAGCATCGAAGTCCTGCTCGCCGACTGCCGTCGCATTGACGACCTTGTCGTTGACGACCTCGAATTCAGCAAGCGCCTTGTTCAGCTTTTCGACCTGGGTCGCAATGGCCGCATCCGAGTCCCGCCTGACCCTCTGCACGACATCTGTTGCATTGCTGAGAGATCGAACCACATCCTCGGCATCCGATACGACAGAGGCCGCGAGGGTGAACTGCCCCGGCGATGCTGCGTAGGTTTCGAGGCTTTTGCGGAGGTTGCTCAGATAGGTCGACGGCGACAGCTCGTATTCGTTGCCACCCAGAGACGATGTCATCGTGGTAAGGCCTTCGAGCAACGTCTTCTGGCCGACCTGTGCAGAGCTGGCTTCGGTCAACTGGCGCAGCAAGGCCTGCTGCTGCGCCCTGTCTGTGCTGGTGACAGTCGCACCATAGATCGTGTTGACAACCGTCGCTGACCGCCGGACGTAGTTCTCATTCTCCGTGTTGGCGATGTTCGTCGAAAGGACCGAGGTCTGTTCGCTCGTGTTCCGAAAGATCGCCTTGGCGGTATTGAGACTGGTGGTAAGCGACATGGGGCTGCCCTTGCTACGGTATTACCGCTTCAGATTGACCAGAACTTCCAGCAGTTCAGAACCAGTCTGGAAGACCTTGGAATTGGCCGTATAGTTGCGCTGCGACTCGATCATCCCGGTCAATTCTTCCGCGATGTCGACATTCGAGTTTTCAAGGGCGCCTGATTGAAGCGTTCCAAAGCCGCTGGTGCCGGCATATCCCATGATGATCACACCAGAATTGTTGCTCTGCTGGTACAGGTTACCCGCTACTGGCGTGAGGTTGTCGGGGCTTTGAACGCTGGCCAGGGCTACACGGAAGCGCGGAACCAATTCGCCTGTTGAATACTTCAGCGAAACGATGCCCTCAGCATCAATGTCGTACCCAGTTACTGTCGATGCCGCCTGTCCATTGATTTGCCCGGTCTCCACCGAGAAATCCTTTGCAAGCTGCGTTGATGCTCCAATATTGATTGTCATCGCGCTCATATTGGCGCCGTTGACCGCGAACGCTGCGGTAGTAAGCGTGCCAGCAGCTGGTGCTGTCAGCACACCATTTGCGTCAAAGGTCATTACAGTTGGAGGCACAACAGCCACCGCCGGAGGACCGGCATAGTCTGCGCGTACAGTCCAGTTGTTGGCCGCAGTCTTCTCATACCGGAATTCAATCAAGCGCGTGTTGCCTTGACTGTCGAAAGCAACCAAGGAAGTACTTTTGACGTAACCAACGTTTTCGTTCGAGGGAAGGTTTACGCTAAGAGTACCTGCTGTCGATGCCTCAGCTCGGACAGCCGAGCCCGACAGATTAATCTCTTGCAAACCATCAAATCCGTTGACCACGATCGTCGGATCGGCGGTTGTACTGTATTCATAACCCATCAGGGTGAAGCCGGCAGTGTTCTTCAGTGTGCCGTCTGCCTGAACAACGAACGAGCCCGCTCGGGTGAGATACTCAGTGCCGTCACCGCCCGACACGATGAAAAAGCCGTCGCCCTTGATGGCAAGGTCGGTCTTCGACGTGGTGTAGCTGAATGAGCCCTGCTCGGAGATCGAGTAGCGGACCTGCGTCTCGACACCGCCCGGATTGTATGCACCGCCAGTCGAAGGCAGGATCATCGACGAGAACTGCACATCGGCTCTTTTGTAGCCGACCGTGCTGGAGTTTGCGATGTTTTCGCCAGTTGTGCTCAGGCGGTTTGCCTGGGCATTCATACCGGAGACACCGGTGCGCATCATTCCGTAAAGACTCATTGAAAATCCTCGCTTGCTAGTAGGTCAGACAGTAGGAGGTGGGCCTTGCGTGAAGCTGTCTGTCTTGCGGCTTTGGTCGCCGATGTTGCAGGCCGGTGGCGCGCCCGAAGGCGCGCAACAAAATCAGTTCCAGTCGATGCAGTAACCGAGAAAACGCTTGGAATCGACGGGATCGAAACCGAGCTTCTTGCGAAGCTTCTTGCGCAATTTTGAGATGTGGCTTTCAACAACATTCTCTTCGACTTCTTCGTCGAAGATACCGTAGATCGCGTTGAATATCTGGGTCTTCGAGACCCGACGACCGCGGTTTGCGACCAAGTATTCGAGAATGCGGCGCTCGCGGCGCGGCAGTGGAAACACTGAACCAGAGATTTCTGGATCACGACCATCCGAGAAAACGCGGATCGGTCCGATTTCGGTGAAATTGCTCACAGCCTTCAGGCGACGGCGGATAGCCGCCGCACGGGCGAGAATTTCTCTTGGATGCACTGGCTTGCGAACAACATCATCGACGCCGCAGTCGAAGAGCGCAAGGGTGGCTTCCAGAGAAGGCTGATCGCTGACTGCGATCACGGGAGCCTGGGTTCTGTCGCGAATTGCACGTGGCAATTCGAGTGTCGTTTCGCCCTGCCCCAGGAGAAATGCTTCAACGGCCGCAATGTCCGTATCCGCCGCTGTATTGACCCATTCCCCAAACTCCACCGGATCAAATCCGGTTGAAGGAATGCCTTCACGCCCAAACAGGGACGCGTACCCGTCTTTCACGAGCTCACGCTCATCAACCACTACGATCATTCGCCGCCTCCGAATCAGTGTGGTGCCTCGATGTCTATATGGGTACGAATCGAGGGATTCAGCGGCAACTGTAGAAAGTTAATGGTAGATGTTAATAATTGATTAAGATTTTAGTCCCGATTTGATCCATATATAGTAGCTGTTAACCACATCAGGCACTAATTTTTAGTGGAAAAGTTAACACAAGCTTCACGCAAGCTATTGCCTGGGACCGGTAGAGCGCGTTGTCGCCACATTCGAACAAGTCGGCACAAATATGACCGCAAGCAACTTTAAGTAGTTATTCACCGCAAAACGCGCGAGCGCCCTGCGTCCAGTTGCCATACCCCGTTGCTACCAGATTCGAGATCACCCGACACACATATCGCTTCTGCGCAGGGTCGTTGTTGGGGCCGGCGTGGTATCTGGCAACTGCCATTGTCCAGGTCTCGTGCCGCGCATGCAAATCAGCAAGGAAGCGTGCTGCGTAGTCGACGTTGGCCTTGGGGTCAAACATCGCCTCGACGGATGAGAAGTGCTCACCATGGTAGTGCTGATTAATCTGCATGCAGCCCACATCGATCAGTTTAGCCCCGCCAAGTCTCGCAGCCCGAAAAGCTTCAAGTGCATCATCCAGTCGCTCGAAGTAATGGGCTTTGCCTTCGACGTTCATCGCAAGTGGCTGCAAGGAACCCTTGCGACCGGTCTCTGTCAAACCCACCGAGTAGAGGATACCTTCAGGTACCCCGTATTTGGCGGCGGCAGCTGCTATCTGTGGCTCGCAGGAAGGCGTATTGGCTCTCGCGTCAGATATAGATGCCGCCAGACCTGTCAGCATCGCGGCCGCGATCATGACCACTGTCTTTCGGTGCCGAACTTGCATCGTCGCCTCTCATGCCGCTATTGCCCGCACTGGACTGGCCTGTCTGCCGGCCCTGCTGATCAGCTCCTTGATTGCTCTGCTGAGCAAGTTGACCGTTTTGCTGGTTCGTTCCATTCTGCCCGCTGTCTGCACTGCGGTCAGTGGAGGCCACCTGAACACTGACCTGGACCTGCTCAACGGCGAAGCCTTGGGCCTTCAAAGCCTTGAGCATTTCGTCCTGATCCTTCATCAGCTGGGCCTGCGCTGCATGGTTCTCGACCGTCAACTGAACTGTTAGCTGGTCGCCGTTCAATTTAAGAGTTGCGGTGACATTGCCGAGCTCAATCGGGCTCATCTGAAGCTTCAGAGTGTGGACCACCTTACCGGCAGTCGACTGGGCCGCTGCGTTCGCCAGTTCAGACCCAGGAGACATGGCTCGTACCCAGTCACCGTCTCCCAAAATTGCCGAACTGATATTCAGCGCATTTGTCGATACCGGTGCGATGTAGCGCCGGCTGTCGATCACTGAGATCGTTTCTATTCCAGCCGGCCTCGGCGTCTCGACAGTGTCTGATCCTGAACGTTCATTCCCAGCCTGCAAGGCTAGAGGCTGACCTTTGCCATCGGCCCGGACAAAACGGAAAGACCGATCCTGGTCAGACGGCAAATCGTCGTCCGAGCTATTGCGACCATTTTCGTCCGTAAGCAAGGCCTGACCGTTTGACCGACTCTCAACGGCTTTTGCCAGATCATCCTTGGAAGCGCTGCCTCCGTCTGAACCCTTGGCATCCGGGGCTTTGGCATTCTTCTGACCGCCCGCAAGCAGCTGGAGGACATCACCCAAATCCATGACCGATTCATCGGCAGGGACGACCGCGGCCTTCTCGTCAGTGGCTTCCTGCCCGGGTACCTCCTCGATGCCCGTCGTTTTGGGTGTACTCGCCTCTTTCAACAATTGAGCAATACGGTGAGGGTCCGGCACTTCCTCGGCCTTTTCCGCACTTGCATCCGCCATAACCATCTCGGTGGCTATTGTGCCATCTTTCAGGTCGGTGTTTTCGCCCTTTTGCTTTGACTGCTGCGACTGCCTGTCTGTGGGCTGCGCTTTTGGCAGACCGGTAAATGAGATGTCGATCGTGGGTCGCTTCTCAGCCTTACCCGGATCTTGCGCCTCTGACGAAGCCTGCTCGCCATCGCGCGGCATCTCTTGATCGGCCTCTGCCTCTTTGGCCTTCGCATCTTCCCGCTTCGAGCCCGAGTTTGATAGCACGGCAGTAAAGCCACCTTCATCGGATTTGTCCGCTCGTCCGGAACCCTGAGATACAACAGCGTCCTTGCTCGGTACCTTTGGTGCTGCAACAGCATCCATCATTTTCAAGGGCCTTCCTGTTTCAGAAGATCGTCGATAGCCTGCAGCTTGCTGCGGCCAGTCTCAATCAGGGTGCGCATTTCAGGTTCCAGCTCGACGGTCGGCGTTGCCAGATCGCCCGTATCGGAGGGGGCGGGCGTCACCGTCGGAGCGGGTGCCGCGAAGGGATCCTGGAGGTCGTCAGCCGTCATGGCGCCTTGCGGTACTTGCTCAGTTGTACTTGCAGCAGCTTGCACCGGGCTTTCGGTGGGCAGCTCTGGCTCACGCAAAACCTCCTTGGCAACGGCTTCAGCTGCCTGTCGCAATGCACGATCTCTGGGCGACAGTTGTTCGTCGGGAATGCCGACAATCGCCTGCATGGCCGCATCGACGTTTTCAGTCGGGATGACGGCAAGGTTGCGATAAAGCGTTGCCAGCAAATCCGCACCTTCTGCAGAGCCCGAGAGCATCTTGGCCCTGTCAGCCGCCATGACCGCCAATTCGTTCTTTCCGGTGATCGCAGCCTGGCGAGCCATTCGAAGATAAACCTCGCGTTGGCGGTCCACATCCATGTAGCCAAGTGTCGCTTCGATGCCCTCACGATCCAGTTTCTCGAAATGTTCAACGACAAACTGAACAAAGAGATCTGCAAATTGGCTGGCATAGGGGGAGTAGAGGAAGCGACGCGCATAGCTGTTGGCGTAGAGCGACGCCTTGTCGACAATTTTGGCATCGACCGCCACAGCAAGAGAACGCCTTAGTGCAGCCTCCTCGACAATGGTGCCAGGTGCCGTCAGCCTCGCCCAGTCATAGAACTTCAAGGCCTCGGCGGGGTCGAGCGGAATCGTAACGTTCCCGGCGACCAATGCGAGGTAGGGTGCAATTTTCGTATTGCGATACTCGGTGACCATTTCGCCGAGTGACCGCGCTGTCAGCATCCCCTTGCCGCCGAGATAGCGACGGAGGGCATCCGTCAGGCGGTTATCAAAATTGCCGTCGATGTCTCGTGCAACGAGAAACTCCAGCGTTTGCGGATTTCCGCCGCTCATCGCGTAAATCAGTGCGGCATCGACGTTTCGCGGATCCTGAAAGACGCTCGGATCGGCTGACCTCAGCCTCTCGTCAATTGTCGTCAGCATGAAGCGCTGCATTTCCGCCGCTGAGTGATCGCCCAGGACGACAGAGTCCTGGACGAATTGCAGTGAGCGGAGCAGACGATAGGGGGCGACGCTATCGATGTCCTGCGCATGCACGGGTTCAGCCAGCGACAAGCCTGTAACGGTCGTTGTCGCTAGAGCCAGAACAATCGCGCAAAGCCGGCGTGACATCGGTTATCCCTCGTCAGCCTGGATCAGGATCTCGATCCGGCGATTTGCATCCGCAAAGGGATCTTCGGGGACCAAAAGACGACGGTCGGCGAAGCCGCTGACCTGTTCGACACGGTCTTCGGTGAGCCCCCCGCGCATGAGCATGAAATAAGCGCTGTGGGCACGAGCCATGGACAGACGCCAGTTGTCATTCTCCGTTCCTCGGAACGGGCGGGCATCAGTGTGGCCTCGGATCACAATGTTGCCCGGACGCTCCTGGAGGAGCTGACCGATTTTTTCCATAGCCAGCACCATCTCTCGACGCGGGACTGCTGATCCGACGTTAAACATCGGCGCATCACTCTGATCGGAAATCGTAACCAGAAGACCACCTTCCGCGGGTGTGACAATCAACCCCTCGGCAAGCTTGCCGGAGATACCACCGATTTCCTTCTCGATATCCGCCTTCAGTTCGTCTGCAGCCCTGAGAGCCACTTCGAACTGCTCTTCAGCCGTCGCCGTGTCCGGTTTTTCACCTTCGCCGATTTCAATCTGATCAGTTGTTCCACTCTCGGGCAGGGCAGCAGAGCTATCCTGCTGCAGGGGATCTTCGATTTCCGGTCGTTGTCCAGGAATGACCAGAGCAATTTCTGGCTGGGGCTCTACTGCTTCCGCCGGATCGGTGGAGGCCTCGTCCGGAAGGCTTTCGGCCTGGTTCTGGATGGGTGTTCCAGGCGTATCGACGGTGTCACTTGCCTCACCCGGAGGCGACATTGCCGTCTGCACCTGCTGGGTCCAAAAGTCAGGATCAAAGGGGTCGCGGTAAGCCTCACCGCCTTGCGCGCCCGTTGATGGGCCGGAGTCTGCCGCGCCGCCTTCGCCTCTCGCGCTGACATTTGCCTGCTGCCCGACTTCCTGGGCAATTTCTGCCAGGACAGAGTAAGGGTTCTCGAAGAAATCTGCTTCTGAATAATTCGACTGTTCGCCGGATGCTGCAGTCTGATCCTCACCGGTTGCCGCAGCGGAGCCGACCTTGTCCTGCTGCTCGTCGACCTGCGACCGCTCCTTCTTCTGCTCGCCTTCGGCCTGATCGACCGGTTTTTTCAAACCCTTTTCGGTTGGCTTTTCATCGGACAGCTTGATCGGATTGAAATAGGAGGCGACCGATGCCTTGGTTTCTTCATTCGCCGCGTTGACGAGCCACATGACCAGGAAGAATGCCATCATGGCCGTCATGAAATCCGCAAAGGCAATCTTCCAGGCACCACCGTGATGTCCGTCGTGATCGCCCTTGTGGCGCTTGACAACAATAATCTCGTTCTTGCCGTGGTGATGGTTTTCGTCGCTCATCCCAGCACTTTCTTCAAACTCGCAACAAAGGCGGAGAGACGCGTGACCAGCACGGCATCGTTGATTTCAGCCTGAAGATCGAGATCCACGGCCTCTATATGGCGAAGAGCGCTGGCTTGCTCAGGAAGGTGTTCGCAGAGCATCTCAAAAAGACCTGCAGGGCCGCGAACGGTGATGATCGTCGCTTCGCCCGCAGCGAGTGTCCCGGAGATGAGCTCTGCAAGATCGGATACCGCCTTGGCTGCCACCTGCTCTTCGAAAAACGGAGCAAGCGCTTCTGCCACATGCTGGCTCACACCCAGCGATATCGTGCGACCCAGTGTGTCAAACTGCTCACCGAACAGTGAACCTGCTTCTTGCCGCAGGCGCGTTTCGAGCTGGGCCACGGCTGCCGCATGCGCTGTTTCCAGCGCTTGTCGCTCGACTTCGAACGCCTCGCGCATCGCTTCCTCGGCAGCCCGGTATCCCTCGGCATATGCCTGCTGCTTTTCAGCCTCGACATCCACCGGGTCTGGCTCCGGCAAACCCTGAAAGTCCATCTGGAACGGATCGTCCGCGTTGGCATCGCCAAAGGTAAAGTCGATGCCGGGCGCTTGCTGGGGAGGCGGGGCCGAAAAATCCTTCAGATAATGGGAAAGTGGCATACCCATCAGTTGCCCCCTGCCCCGGCCTTTGCACCCTCACCTGTCATGGGTCCGGACAGGCATATTCGGGAGGCGTGCTGCCCTTTAAATCTGTGCTCAGTACGGTTTCTTACCCAATAAATCATCAATCTGCCCTGATATTGGCCGCATCTGCCAGCGCGAGCCGGGCATACGGATAGGCTAAAATCCTAGGGGGCTAAACTTGCGCGAAGATTAAGGTGCTGGGCCGCAACAGGGCATATTGCGACCCAGCCGTGCGCGAGGCCGATGACCGGCGGCTCGACGCAAAGGTTTCCTCAGGATTATTGCCTGAAGAGTGTAAGGATGTTTTCGGCATTGGTATTGGCGATCTGGAGCGCCTGAATACCCAATTGTTGCTGTGTTTGCAGCGCCTTAAGTCTGGTCGATTCCTCGTTCATGTCGGCATCAACAAGACGGCCCACGCCCTTCTCGATCACGTTGATCAAGGTGGCCACAAACTCATCCTGCATCTTGATGCGACTTGTGATCGCACCGAGCGTAGACGCAGAGTCCGTCAGCTGTTGCAGCATGTTTTCAACAGCTTGCAGCATTCCGCCGAGGGTTTCATTGGTTGTAGAGTTATCGATGGTAATCTGGGTTCCCGTTCCAGCGGTACCCGGCACGCTCAGCAGGAAGTAACTGGCGGTCGCAGTGCTGCCGAATGGCTGATTGACAACCCAATCCTTTGTCAAGATTCCACGCCCCGCGCTGTGCGTATCGATCATCACCGACTGCGATGCGTCATAGTCGAGTGTCGTGAGAGAGACGGCGCCGTTGGGCGAACGATTGAAGGAGGCAACGATCTGCTTCGTGGTCGCACCTGCGGTTGCGGTGTTGTAAAGCCAGTTTTCCCCGGAGAACGAAGCGGATTCCGCAATCGAGGCCAGCTGGTTCTTCAGCTCTCGCAGCTCCTTGTCGATTTTCGTCTTGTCGACACCAGGCTCGCTCGCTGCCGTGATCTTCTGCTTGATCTGCGTCACCACATCAATGGCTGATTCGAGACCTGTGTAAGCAATATCGGTCTTGGCCGCGCCGAGGCCGAGCGCGTCCTGAACAGTGGAAAGCGCGCCGTTATCCGAGCGCATGGTGGTCGCGATTGACCAATAAGCTGCGTTGTCGGCAGCGGTTTCAACGCGGTAGCCCGAGGAGACGCGATTCTGCACTGTCTCCATGGAATCGTTGATTTTTCTGAGAGTCTGGAGCGCCGCCATGGCGCCGGTATTGGTCAGAATGCTGGTCATAGAAATGCCCCTGTGTGGTTACGGGACATACCGGAGTCGTCAACCGGTAACGCGCGGCAGCATCATGCTCGCTGGTGGTATCATTGCCCTGTCACCAGCCCGGCGCTCTTAACGAATGCGCCCATTCTATAAGGTTAATGACTGGTTAACGCAAACACTTTTCGGTACGGCCGCAACAATACCGCGCCTGAAACTTTGGAAGACGTGAGAAAAACAGCGAAAAGACCGCGCTAGCGGGCGCGGCCTTGAGCATGAATAAGATGAGGCGTTTCTTCTACTGCCTGAAGAGTGCCAGAATGTTTTCAGAGCTGCTGTTTGCGATCGTTAGTGCTTGGATACCCAATTGTTGCTGGGTTTGTAGCGCTTTCAACCTCGTCGATTCTTCATTCATGTCTGCATCGACCAAGCGGCCGACGCCCATGTCGATTGAACCCATGAGGTCCTCGACAAAGCTGGTCTGCATATCGATACGACTGTTCATCGCACCGAGATCGGCGGCCGCATCCGTCATGTCCTGCAGAGTTGCTTCCGTGGCAGATAGCGCAAGGGCCAGTTCGTCTGGCGTCATCATGCTGATGTTGAGAAGAAGAAGGCTGGAGTCAGCAGGAGAAGTTGTCGAGGCACCCGCAGAATTTGTGTAGGTAACATTTGCTTCGATCCGGGTCAGCAATCCCTCTGTCGTACTGTAGACTCCTGATACTGCTGTTTCAGCGATCAAGGAGGAATTAGTTGTGTCGAACTGCAGCGTCGTGAGGCTTATATTGCCCAAGGCATCACGTGTGAACGATCCAACGATAGATTGCGTCCCAACAGTATTGTTGCCTGCAACGTGATAAACCCAGTTCTCACCCGAGAATGATGCCGATTTGGAGATCGAGAGGAGTTGCTCCTGCAACTGATCGATTTCTTTCTGGATTTTTCCTTTATCGACGCCCGGTTGTGATGCGGCCGTAATCTTGGATTTGATCTGGTCCACGACTTCGATCGAGTTTTTGAGAGCCGTATAGGCGACATCCGTGGTCGCAGCCCCCAAGCCCAAGGCATCCTTGACAGTGCTCAGTGCCTTGTTGTCCGAGCGCATTGTCGTCGCGATAGACCAGTATGCCGCGTTGTCGGATGCATTTTCGATACGGTAGCCTGAGGAAACGCGGTTCTGCGTTATCTCCATGTCGCTGTTGATGGAGCGCAGCGTGGAGAGAGCTGCGATTGCAGCCGTATTCGTCATAATGCTCGTCATTAGATTGCCCCTCTATGCGGACTTGAAATATCTAGGGACATTCCGGTTTTGACCGGCAAGTGGTATTCCGCTTCATGCTCGTCTGGCTTGGCCGCTTCGCCATCAGACGCACCGCTTGATTGGCACCAGATAAACTCAACATGGTTAATGAAGCGTAAATGCTATAAACCGGCTGTAAAGAAATATGAACAAAGCGTTTTGACTGCGGCACGGCATTTCAGCCTCGGCCACTTTGACCGCCCCAGCTCCGGTTCTCGATCCGAGGGAGCAGATAAGAAAAGGCCGCATCTATTCGATGCGGCCAAGTCTAACTTTCAAGGGAGCCGGGTTCGAATGACTACCGGAACAGAGACAGAATGTTCTGCGAACTGCTGTTTGCGATTGTCAGTGCCTGGATGCCGAGCTGCTGCTGGGTCTGCAGTGCTTTCAGTCGTGTCGATTCCTCGTTCATATCGGCATCGACGAGCTTGCCGACACCCATATCAATCGAATCCATCAAGTCAGCAACGAAGCTGGATTGAAGGTCGATACGGCTGTTCAGAGCGCCAATATCTGCTGCGGCATTTGTCATGTCCTGGAGAGCCGCTTCAACACCGACCAGACTTAGCTGCAGGTCGTCAAAAGTGGCGTTTTCGATATCAATCTGCATGACACCAGTAAAGGTACCGGAGGCAGTGTCTCCTAGGCTGTTGACGTACTCTTGGGTCGTGCGCTCCCTTGTCAGTATTCCGCCAGTGTTATCAAAGCCAGTCGCATTCATAAGAATCAAAGACGAGCTTCCCGTATTGTATTGCAATGTGGTCAGACTGACATTGCCTGATGCATCACGATTAAAGGAGCCCACGATTGACTGCGTCCCGGTGGCATTGGCGGGATCGTTAAAAACCCAGTTCTGACCAGAAAACGAAGCCGATTTTGCAATCGACAAAAGTTGATCTTGCAGCTGCGTGATCTCCTTCTGCACTTTATTCTTGTCGACGCCCGGCTGAGATGCAGCCGTTAGCTTTGTCTTGATCTGGTCAACGACATCAATTGAGCTGGTCAATGCTGTGTAGGCAACGTCGGTGGTGGCTGCACCGAGACCCAGCGCATCCTTAACAGTGCTTAGGGCCTTGTTGTCCGAACGCATTGTCGTTGCGATCGACCAGTAGGCAGCGTTGTCGGCCGCGTTTTCAACGCGGTAACCGGAGGAAATCCGGTTTTGCGTCGTTTCCATATCGCTGTTGATGGAACGTAGCGTGGAGAGAGCAGCAATCGCTGCCGCGTTGGTCATGATACTCGTCATTTGGGTGTACCTCTATACTGGCAAGGAATGATTGAGGACATTCCGGTACTGCGCCGGATAGTGGTGCTCAGCTTCATGCTCGGTCCATCTGGCCTTTCACCATCGGACGCACCGCTTGATGAAAGAATTAACCGTGTTATGCTTAACGAAGCGTAAGCAAGGCGAAAAAATTTATAGTTAATATTGGTTAATAAAAGTAAATTTACTTCACGACAAATAGCCGCGCCTCTTTCGAGGCACGGCTTTGTAAACTTCCAGCCAAAGCTAAAAGTATTAACGGAACAGCGACAGAATATTCTGAGAGCTGTTGTTCGCAATCGACAAGGCCTGGATACCAAGCTGCTGCTGAGTTTGCAGGGCCTTCAGTCGGGTGGATTCCTCGTTCATATCGGCATCGACGAGCTTGCCGACACCCATATCAATCGAATCCATCAAGTCAGCAACGAAGCTGGATTGAAGGTCGATACGGCTGTTCAGAGCGCCAATATCTGCTGCGGCATTTGTCATGTCCTGGAGAGCCGCTTCAACACCGACCAGACTTAGCTGCAGGTCGTCAAAAGTGGCGTTTTCGATATCAATCTGCATGACACCAGTAAAGGTACCGGAGGCAGTGTCTCCTAGGCTGTTGACGTACTCTTGGGTCGTGCGCTCCCTTGTCAGTATTCCGCCAGTGTTATCAAAGCCAGTCGCATTCATAAGAATCAAAGACGAGCTTCCCGTATTGTATTGCAATGTGGTCAGACTGACATTGCCTGATGCATCACGATTAAAGGAGCCCACGATTGACTGCGTCCCGGTGGCATTGGCGGGATCGTTAAAAACCCAGTTCTGACCAGAAAACGAAGCCGATTTTGCAATCGACAAAAGTTGATCTTGCAGCTGCGTGATCTCCTTCTGCACTTTATTCTTGTCGACGCCCGGCTGAGATGCAGCCGTTAGCTTTGTCTTGATCTGGTCAACGACATCAATTGAGCTGGTCAATGCTGTGTAGGCAACGTCGGTGGTGGCTGCACCGAGACCCAGCGCATCCTTAACAGTGCTTAGGGCCTTGTTGTCCGAACGCATTGTCGTTGCGATCGACCAGTAGGCAGCGTTGTCGGCCGCGCTTTCAACACGGTAACCGGAGGAGATCCGGTTCTGAGTGGCTTCCATGCTGCTGTTGATGGAGCGAAGCGTGGAGAGAGCAGCAATCGCTGCACTGTTGGTCATAATGCTTGTCATGAACTTTAGTCCCTTGGTTACGAGATACAATTGGGGACATACCGGGCTAAACTACCGGTAATGACGTTTGGCATCATGCCCACTCGATCTGGCGCGAAACCAAGACCAAACCCGTCATCTGTCAGCATAGTCGCAAGGATTCATTGCCAAACCCTTAAATGGATTGCACGGAATCGATTGGTTTGACGGAGCCAGCAACAAAGGCCTCGGGCAAGTTTGCACTCTTAGGCTCGCCGGCGGCTCAAAACAAACCGTAAGCCCCGCATCTGCGGGTTTGGAGGCGTCCCTTGTCACATCATCCCCTCTTCCTTGCCGCTCAGAAAAGCATGAGGCGTGGTGATTACGACGATGCACTGCGGTCCATCAACGACCTGCTGGACGAGCAAAGAAACTCAAAAATATACGCTCTCCTGGCAAAAATCCTCCTCAAGAAGGGGATGAATGCCGATGCGGCAGAAATACTTGAGGTGGCCGCCGCCGAGGACCCCGACCGATGCGAAGAGTTCAGCGAACAGGCCATGAAGATCTGGTTTGATCTCAACAATCATGACAGGGCGCTCGGTGTTGCGAGGCCCTTGATCACGAAGGCCCAGAAGAATGCTGATCTTGCTTTCATCATCGCCTCTAGCTTCCTGATGCGCAAGGAGAAAGACAGCGTTCGCCTTTTTCTCCCGATCCTGGCTGAAAGCAAAGACACCAAGCACAACAGTCTCGCCGTCTTGCTTCTATCCAACATGCCAGAAGACAGCCGAGACCGACAAACCATCAAGACACTGCTCAAGAAGTTCCCGAAAAGCATCGTGCTGATCCAAGCTTACATGATTGGATGTCGCGAGGTGAACGACTTCGCAGCCATGGCGCAGTATCAGCCTGTCCTCGACCGTTTGATCAAAGACATGGATCCTCGACTCCTGGCGACAGAGTCGCCATTCTACAACCTGCACTGGCTCGCGGATGAATCCATCAACAAATTGATCGGCCATGACCAGAAGGTGGTTACACCTCAACTAACGGCAGCGCGACGCTCCAAGCACCATCGATGGAGCGAAAAGATCAGGGTCGGCTATCTGTCTTCGGACTTCTGGGTTCCTCATGCCACGATGAAGCTCGTGCGCGGCGTTCTAGAATCACATGACCGCGACCGCTTCGACGTAACGCTCTTCTGTTACACCGACGAGAACCGCCTCGACCCTGTCGCGGTGCGTGAAAAGTGGGGGCGGATCGTCAACATCAGAGAGTTGACCAACGAACAGGCCGCCAAAACGATCCGGGAGCACGACATCGATATTCTGGTCGAAATGAAAGGCCATACGCGACAAAGCCGGGCCACCATCCTCAACAACAAGCCCGCGCCCATTCACGTTGCCTGGCTCGGCTACCCGGGGTCAACCGTGAACGTGGATCTGGATTATGTCATTGGTGACCGCTTTGTTCTCCCGGACCATGCAAAGCCCCACTACTGGGAAAAATTTTGCAGATTGCCGGACAGTTACCAGCCCAATGATGTGATCTACCGGCCCCGCCCGACCCTAATCACACGCCGTGAAGCAGGCCTTCCGGACGACAAGTTCGTTTTCGCCTCATTCAATGCGACGAGAAAAATATCGTTGCAGACGATCGACTTATGGATCCGGATTCTGAAGGCCACGCCCGATAGCATCATCTGGATGATGTGTGTAAGCGAAGAATCACATCTCAACATGGAGAAGAAGCTGCGGGCCGCAGGTATCGGCAGCGAGCGTATAATCTTTACCCCACGCGTTTCCTATGAGACACATTTGGCTCGTATAGAGCTTGCAGACCTTGGCCTCGATACCTATCCGGTCAATGGTCATACGACCACTTCGGAGCAATTGTGGGCAGGCTTGCCGGTCCTTACCCTGAAGGGAACACATTTTGCTTCGCGTGTCAGCGAAAGTCTGCTGAACGCGATTGGGCTTCCCGAAACAGTTGCCGATAACGAAGCGGAATACTTCCGCCTTGCCGTGGAACTTTACAATGATCGAGAAAGGCTCTCCGGCTACAGCAGACGGCTGAAGGAAAACCGGCTGATGAAACCGCTATTCGATCATGAACGCTTTTGCCGCCATCTGGAGCGGGGATATGAGATGATGGTCGAGCGCGCGAAAATGGGAATGGAGCCAGACCATATTGATGTGCCCGCCTTGCCGGAGCGGACGCAACCTTTTCTCAACACGCAAACATTCGCATCATCTGCCGAAAAGAGCCAGCAGAACGCTGCAGAACTCCCGCTTCTTGCGATACCGGCCGAGTTGTCGCGCCAAGCCAAACGTGCCTCTGCCTGACGCTGTGTTTCGCAAACAAGCGCAAACGGACCAAAATCGCTTCCGGCCCGGTCGGAAGCGACTCAAATCTGATCAATCCGGGTCATATCCAACAGCCTTGAAGTCGTGTTCACATTCTTCCGGGATGAATCAGGGCATGAATGTACCGACACTGTCCCACAAAGCGTCGATCTTTTTCTCCGCCCCAGCCCGCGACATGGTTTCCAATTTTGAGAAGGCATTTTCGAAGGCGTTAAAGACGGGGCGGTCGGGCGGCAGGAACATGAGCTTGGCGCCCATGCGTTCCATGGTATCGCGCACCCCGGATGCTTTATGTGCGGGGATATTGTCGATGACAAGAATATCCCCGGGCTGGAGGATCGGCAGCAACACCTCCTCGACATAGGACAAGAAGACGTTGCGGTTCATTGATCCGTCATAGCCAAACGGCGCGGCTATTCCGCTCAGGCGCAAAGCACCGGCGAATCTCGTTGTTTGCGAATGTCCATGCAGCACGCCAGCTCGACAGCACTCACCTCGAATTGCCCGCCCGCGCAGCCGGACCATCTTCGTTCGAAGACCAGTCGCGTCTGTGAAAACGAGCTTTTGCGGATCGAGATCAAGCTGCACATCGGACCAGGCGCGTCGATGTTTCAGGATGTCTGGTCGGTTCTGATCCGATGCGGATGCGGACCTTTCCAAATGTGCATGCGCGAGCACGCAGCCAGGCACCGGGTGCGCTCCGGCTGATGCGGACCTGCCGCTCAGCCGAGAGAGCCCGTGCCATCATCAAGCCTCATGACCGTAAAGAAGTTGCATAAGCTTCGCTCGCCATCGTCACATCACGTTTGTTTCATCGATAACGGGATCTGGCTCGAACTGCCAAAGCTTATAGCATGCGGCTGCGGCCGACTATGCGAACGATCTCACAAGGCTGCCGACCAATAGATTCCAACCGTCGATCAATACAAAAAACAGGATTTTGAATGGCAACGAAATGGATGTCGGCGGCAGCATCATCATACCCATGGCCATTGTTATCGTGGCGACAACCATGTCGATCACCAGAAATGGCAGAATGATGAGGAAGCCGATTTCGAAGCCGCGGCGGATTTCAGAGAGCATGAAGGCCGGGATCAGAACCCGGTAGTCAACCATCCCGTCGACAATTGCGGCCTGACCGCGCTCTTCGGCAAGGTCAACAAACAAGGCCAGGTCCTTGTCGCGGGTGTTCGCCATCATGAATTCGCGGAAAGGCTCGGCAATCCGGCTGACCGCTTCGGCTTCGGTGATCTGACTTTCGAGAAGCGGCTGAACGCCTTCACGCCAGGAGCGATCCATCGTGGGTGCCATCACATAAAAAGTCATGAACAGCGCAAGACTTGTCAGGATCATGTTCGATGGCGTTGAAGCGAGGCCCATGCCGGTGCGCAGGATCGAGAACGCGATCAAAAATCGCGGAAAACTGGTCACCATGATCAGAATGCCGGGAGCAATCGACAAAACGGTCAGAAGACCGAATGTGCGGATGATCCAGGCCGCGACAGAACCATCCACCGGCGTGTTGAATATGTCGGTCGGCAATTGCTGGGCTACGGCCAGCGCCGGCACCATCATCATGATGGTGGCGAAGGTCAAAAAACGAATCATTCGATCACGAAAGTTCTGAACATAACCTTCGATACGCGGCCTTCGGAGCGCAGGTCAACTCGCTCTTCTATGTCATCCTTGAGATATTGAAAGCCCCGCGGCCCCTGGACCTGCTGCAGCGATACGGTGCGGATATATGCCAGAATATCCTGGTGCACCGCCTCGGCAATGGCCACGTCCGGCGCCCCATTGAACAACAGGGCCACTTCAAGCCGGATCCAGTTCTCGGACGGATAGGCAAGGTTGGTAGTAATCGGTTCCAGGGCAACAACGCCGTTCGCTTCGGTGGAGATCTTGGCGATACCGCCCTCTTCCTCGCCGGAATGACCGTCCTTGCCTTCCTCTTCTTTCGCCGCGGCCGCTTCCTCAGCCTGCTTCACCTGTGGAGCCAGCATGTTGCCAATGACCCAGCCGCCGCCGCCGCCAACAATGGTCAGGATGACAAGCGGAATTGCCAGCGCCATGATGCCTGACTTTTTCTTGCCTTCTGTTTCCTCGATCGGATCCATTTAAAGGTCGTCCTATGCTAATCGGTCGCAATCAGATCGGCGAGAAGAGATCTACGACCTGCTGCCCGACAGGCGGCTGCTGAACTTCCATCAGGCGTCCGCGACCACCGTAGGAAATGCGGGCTTCTGCGATGCGGTCATAGGAAATCGTGTTGTCGGCATCGACATCCTGCGGACGCACGATACCAGCGACGTTGAGGATGCGGATTTCGTGATTCACACGCACTTCCTGCGAGCCGCTGATCAGAAGATTGCCGTTTTCCAGAATGCCGGTGACTACCGCAGCCACGAGCAATGTCAGGCGCTCTGAACGCTCGGTCGAGCCGGCACCGGATGTGCTTGTATTGGAACCCGACGAGAGATCACCCGTCAGCGTCGGAAGCGTACGACCGAGAATGTTTGCCTGGGCATCCCAATTGATACCGCTCGAATTGGTGCGGCTGCGATCGGTCTCGTTGTTGAACGAAGCCCGGTCGTTTATTTCAATATTAACGGTCAGGATGTCGCCGACATTCAAGGCACGCGCATCCTTGAACAGCGCGCTCTGGCTATCGCTCCACAAGGAATATCCGCTCGCCGTCTGGCGGGGCTGTTTCGGATAGAGCGCCATCTGCGGTGTCTGGCTGTAGCGCAGGCCCGATCCGATCGGGCTCATCGAGGGCGCGTTCCCGATTTCCTTGATGGTCTGGCTCTGGCAACCGGCGAGAAACAGCACGGCGAGCAAAGCCGGGAAGCGCTTAATCATGATGGATCCTTCGAGGTATTCGGGTCGCTTGCCCTGGACATGATCTGAGCAACTTCAGCCGCCTTCTGTGGCTCCATTTCGCTCAAGATCAGGCTTGATTGGCGGGCAGGCAGTTTCATGATGATGGCCGCAGCGAGAAGCACATCGGTTTCCTGCAGTTGCGGTGCGGCGGCATCGGCTGCCATGTTCTTGTAGATTTCGACCAGTTGCCCTTCTGCCTGCTGCATGAAGGTATTGCGGCGCGACAACCAGTCTTCATATTCGGCACGGCGCTCTTCGAGAACAGCGATACGGCTATCAATATCGGCCTGGAGCTTTTCCAGTTCCTGGCGTTGCAGCAGATAGCGCTGGTCCCGGGCGGCATCGGCGATGCCTGTGCAGAATTGCCGGATCTCAGCCTCGGACAGAGTTTCCGTCTGGCTCTGCTGCCCTACCGCCTGATCGACAAAGGCCGGCGCCAACGAGATCGCACCAAGGAAGAAAATGTTTCGCAAAATGGGAGAGGATTTTGTCTTCATCATTGCAATACGAGCTCCGCCTGCAGTGCGCCGGCCGATTTAATGCCTTGCAGAATGGCAATGATGCCGTCCGGTTTGACGCCAATGTTGTTCAGTCCGGCCACGAGGGTGCGCAAATCCGGCCCGTCGACGATCGCGACGCCGTCGCCTTCCTTCTGCACGAAGATATCCGTCTGCGGCTGGACGGCGGTTTCACCACGGGAGAATGGCTCCGGCTGAATGATCTGAGGCGTCTCCGTAACCTGGACGGTGAGTGTGCCGTAACTGACGGCAACGCGGGAGATCCTCACATCTGCGCCGATGACGATCGTTCCGGTGCGCTCGTTGATCACGACGCGCGCCGGTGAATCCGTTGCCACGACAAGGTTTTCGATATCGGCCATCAACCGGGTGAGGTCGGCCGTTCGCGGCTTTTGTACAACGATTTCCGTTGAGTCCCTCGCTTCGGCAATCGGTGCACCGTAATTGGCTGCCGCATAGGCGTTGATTGTGTCCGCCACTCTCAACGAAGTTGTGAAATCGGGATTGCGCAATTGCAGGACGAGATTGACCGAATCCTTGAACTTGGACGGCAACTCCCTTTCGATGATGGCACCCGCCGGCACACGACCGGACGTGGTAATGCCCTCCTGTATTGCCGCGGCCTGACCTTGTGCGTTGAAGCCGGACACCACTACGGATCCCTGGGCAACGGCATAGATCTGGCCGTCTGCCCCGGTCAACGAAGTCATGATCAAGGTGCCACCTCGCAGCGAGGTTGCATCTCCGAGCGAACTGACCGTCACGTCAATGCGACTGCCAGGACTTGCAAAGGGCGGGAGATTTGCGGTTACCATGACGGCGGCGACGTTTGCCGCGTTGGAGGCGCCGCCTTGGGTGGAAATTCCCAGGTTCTGCAGCATCGCGCGCATCGATTGCTCGGTGAAAGGCGAAGAACGCAGACTGTCGCCTGTTCCCTGCAGGCCAACGATCAGACCATAGCCTATCAACTGGTTGTCACGGCCTGACTGCAATGATGCAATATCTTTGATGCGCGAGTTCGACGCCTGAGCGGTTTGTGGGAGACCCGGCATGATCAGTGCCAACGCCAGAAACGTGATACGGGAAACTGACAGCCATCTCATTTGGACATTACCTGCACGGTGCCATCGGCCATGACCGTGCCAGACACGATCAGACCGGAATCGATGTTGCGGACGCGGATCACGTCACCGACCGAAGCGTCCGTCAACGGCGTGCCCGAGGCGCTGATCACCATATTGCCGATGGAGAAAGTCAGACGAACATTGGCGCCGCGCTTGATCGCATGGGGTTCACGCAGCCCGCTCAGCGGAATGGTCCGGCCCGGCAGCAACGTCCGGGTAGAGACCATGCCGATCACCTCGCCCTTGGTCTTGGCATAGCCGCCGGTCAGGTTCGGGTTGGTGACATCCACCTGATTGATCTGTGAGGAGGATATGGTTTCGCCAGGATAGATGATCTGCACCGGCACGACTGCCGTCCCCTGCGCAAGCGCCAGGACCGGCAGCGCTGCCGATAGCAGCACGCCAAGTTTGATTGCTTTGGCTGTCCTGTTTTTCTGGCGAAACGTCATGTTTGCCTCCGTCGGATTACTTCAGGTTCTTGCTGACGATCTGAGCCATTTCGTCTGCAGTCTGGATGACTTTCGAGTTCATTTCATAGGCGCGCTGGGCCGAGATCATATCCGTGATTTCACGGACGGAATCGACGTTCGACGATTCCAGATAGCCCTGCTTGATGTAGCCGAAGCCAGGATCTTCCGGTGCTGCGATAATCGCTTCACCCGAAGCTGCCGTCTGGGCAAAGAGGTTGTCGCCGAGCGGCTTCAAACCGGCCTCGTTGACAAAGTTCGCGATGGTCAACTGACCAAGCTCGGTAAAGTCCGCGTCATTGCCGATACGGGCCTGAACCTGCCCGGTACGGGAGACGATCACTTCACTGGCGTCCTGCGGAACATTGATCTGCGGGGTAACGATGTAGCCGTCAATCGTAACCAGTTGGCCTTCGGCATTGGTGTTGAAGGCACCCGAGCGGCTGTAAAGGGTGGTGCCATCGGGCGACTCGATCTGGAACCAGCCTCTTCCGACAAGGGCGAGGTCCAGCTCGTTGCTGGTCTGCGCGAGCTGCCCTTGCGAATGGATGTTGCGCACCGCTGCAGTCTGAACACCGAGACCGATATTGGCGCCCTCCGGCACGATGGCCTGGTTTGCGCGGTTCGGCACGCCCTGGGCCCGCTCGGTCTGGTAAAGCAGATCGGTGAACTCGGCGCGAGCCCGTTTGTAACCCGTTGTGTTGATATTGGCGATGTTGTTGGCAATGACTTCCAGATTGGTCTGCTGGGCATCCATGCCGGTGGCTGCAATTGCGAGCGCTCTCATCTAATGATTCCCTGCTGACTAGATCTGCATCTTGGTGATTTCGAGATAGGCGTTGACGACCTTGTCGCGGAAGGCGATTGCCGTCTGGAGCGACTGTTCGGCAGCCATGACCGCATCAACGACTTCACGCAAAGGCGCCTTGCCCGTCATTCCGTCGAAAGAGGCCTGCTCTGCCGCCTTGAGGTTATTGGCGGCTGTCGTCGCCATGTTGCTCATGACGCTCGCAAAGGACTGGCCATCGACCATACCGGGCGTCTGTACAGGCTGCCCACCCAAAATACCGGTCGTTGTTGTCGTTGTTTCGCTGAGCGATTCGAGGCCGCGTCCCTTGGACAGCGATGCGATGCTCGTAACAGCTTCAATCATTGCGAGGCCCTCAGAAGTGAAATCGTCTGGGACACGAGCTCGCGTGTCTGCTTGATGCTTTGAAGATTGGCTTCGTAGCTGCGATTGGCTTCGCGCATGTCAGCCATCTCTACAAGGATGTTCACGTTTGGCATTTTCACCACACCGCGCTCGTCGGCTGCGGGATTGCCGGGATCGTATTCCTCGATGAAATCCGAGAGATCGACACCAAGCTTGCGCACCTGCACCAGTTCGGCATTGATGGCTCGATCAAGCTCCGTACCGAAAGTCACCGTTTTGCGACGATAGGGATCGGCACCGGGAGTGTCGCCCGTCGAGCGAGCGTTGGCGATATTCTCCGATACGATACGCAGGCGCGTGGACTGGACTTCGAGACCACTGCTTGCAATTCTAGAGGCTGCACTTAAGGGATCAGACATCAGCGTTTCACCGTCATCAACATCATGCGATGGAAGGAGGACACCAGAGAGGTGTTCAGTTCATGCTGGCGTTTGATTTCGCCAGTCTTGGAAAGTTCTTGGGACAGAGCCACGGTATTTCCGGACTCCTGAATCCCGATCTCATTGTTCAGCCTGGCTTCCCGGACATCGATGTTCTCGTCCGACAGCGCGTAGGCCTCCATATGACCCGGATGCGTGGTCGCCATGCGCTGCGATGGCATGGTGTTATCCAGCACGGCGCTGAACGGGGTGATATCTTTGGCCGTATATTTCGGCGTATTGGCGTTCGCGATATTGCCAACCACAACCTGCTGACGCACCTGCAGCCACTCGGCTTGCTTGGATGCCAGTTCAAACAACTGGATGGGGTTCATAGGCTTTACTCCGTCTTTTACTAACCGGAGCCTAGGCCTGTAATCTTGCGTGGGACTTGCCCAGCCAGAAGCTCCGGTCAGTTATTGGCGTAGACTTCGCCCGTTGACGTCACGATCACCCACTTGCCGTCACGCTGCTCAAGGGTCGCCACGCGGCTGTTGTCCGGGAGGATCGATCCGACCCGCACCATGTACATTCCTGAGGTATCCTCAATGAGCGCTCGACCGTTGGCCACATGCAGCAGACGAAAGCTGCTTCGACCAGGGAAAGGTTGCATCAAGGGCGCTTCAAGGCCTTCGGGTCGCTCGATGCCGAGGGTCGGGATGGTTGCCGTCGTGATCTGGTCAACAATCACCTGATTTGAGTTGTCTTCCTCGTCGTCGTCATTGTCGACAAGAGCCGCGGGAGAAACACTAAAGACATTGCGCCCCGGGCCTTCCGGCAGATCGCGTGTCGGCCCCCAGTCAGCGAGACGCACCCCGAATTGCTCTTCATTGAAGAAGACATACCAGGGAAACAATGCAGCCGCGCAGGCAAGCGCAATCCCGGTGCCGCCGATCATGCGGTCCACCGTCAGCACCCTCTGTCGCTTTTCGACCTTCGGGGCCTCGATGCCTTCGTCGTCGTCGAAATCTGTCACGTTTTCTACCTTCTCATGCCGCCGGGCTGGTTGGCGACCGCGTTTTTCAATGCGTTGGCGAGGTCGGCATAGGCGTCTGCCGCCGGTTTTTCAGCCGGTGTCTGCTTCAAGACCTCGTAGATGACCGGAACCTGCTTGATCGCCATGTCCAGGTCCGGATCGCTGCCGTTGCGATAGCCACCGATCAGTCGCAGATCGCGCGTCTCTTCATAGCGATGAATCAGTGCCTTCAACCGCGAGACCAGTTTCTCCTGCTCGGGATTCCAGGCCTTGCGCGCCAAACGCGAGATCGAGGACAGAGGATTGATCGGCGGGTAGCGCCCTTCGTCGGCGAGACTGCGTTCCAGGACGATATGGCCGTCGAGAATGCCGCGGGTGGAGTCTGCAATCGGATCGTTGTGATTGTCACCGTCGACAAGGATCGAAATGATCGCCGTTATCGTACCAGCCCCCTCGGCACCTGGACCTGCCCGTTCAAGCAGTCGCGGCAGTTCCGTGAAAACTGAGGCCGGATAGCCGCGAGCAATCGGCGGTTCGCCAGCAGCGGTCGCAACTTCACGGATAGCATGCGCAAAGCGGGTGACGCTATCGACGATGAAGAGGACGTTTTCACCCTTGTCGCGAAAGTGTTCGGCAATTGTCATGGCAGTCAGCGGCGCCATTTTGCGCAGCATCGGGCTTTCATCGCTGGTTGCGACGACCGCCACGGCCTTGGCCATGTTCTCCCCGAGCGTATCCTCGATGAATTCCCGCACTTCGCGGCCACGCTCACCAACCAATGCGATGACGACACGATCAAACGCATCAGCTCGCGCCAACATCGACAGTAGGGTCGACTTGCCGACGCCCGAGCCTGCGAAGATGCCTAGGCGCTGTCCAAGGCAAAGTGGCGAGAAGATATCGATCGCGCGCACTCCCGTTCGGAAAGCCTCTTCGACACGACGGCGCGTCATGGAGGGTGGTGCGGTTGCGTAGATCGGGCGACGGATGTCGCCGGGCTTCAGCGGTGCGCCACCATCAATCGGATCGCCAAGGGCATTGATGGTGCGACCGCACCAACTGTCTTCCGGAGCAATCCGAAACGCACCTTTGCGAATGACAACATCATGAATACCGATCGGTTCGCCAGGCTCGATCGGACAGACATAGGCTATGTCGGGCTCTACCCGCACCACTTCGCCCAGATGGATTCCCGAGGGTGAACGATGGGCGACAAACTCGCCCAGACGAACATGCCGGGACAGCCCGGTCACGGTGTAGTGTCCTGCGGCGATCGTGCGCACATGTCCACCCTGCGTCACCGAATATTCCGGTTTCGCATAGCGCCCGACCAGCCCTGCAAGCTGGCTGAGTTTCGGGGAGATCGGGAGAGCGTCCATCATGGTCCGTTCGTCACTGTTCAATCAGGGTCAGTTGCCACTTCCACCGAGGGTCCTGATCGCCTGGCTCAGGGAATTTTCGCTATCGCGGATCAGTGAGCTGATACTTTCAAAGGCGCGGTTGACCTGGATGAGCTGGGTCATCTCGCGGATCCCGTTGACATTGGAGCTTTCCAGATAGCCCTGCATGACCGCAATTTCCGGATTGTCGACAACAGGCTGCGGGTTGTCGACAGTGGTCACACCGCTATTCTCAAAACGAAGGAAGCCCTGGGTCAGGTCAGCCGTAAACAGGCCGAGGCTTGTGACCTGACGTCCATCCTGCAAGATCTGGCCGTCGGCGCCCACTTCCGGAGGTCCGCCAGCACGGTTCAGCTGGATCGGCGCGCCGCCAGCATCAAGAACGGGATAGCCACGAACGGAGACCAGCTCTCCGGTGTCTGTCATCGTAAAGCGCCCATCACGGGTCAGAACCTGACCAACCGGGGTTTCGATCGCAAACCAGGCGTCACCCTTGATGGCAAAGTCGAGCACATTTTCCGTATGCTGAAGGTCACCGGTTTTCGTCGAAAGGTAGTCGTTCCCCTGAGACACAAAAGCGATGCTGGCATTCAGATCGTTGCGCGTCTTGCTCAGTATTTCGTCAAATTTTACCTCGGTCGCGCGAAATCCGACGGTGTTCACATTCGCCATGTTGTCGGCGATCGTGGTGAGGCGACGCTCAAGCGCCATTTGCGAGGACAGGGATACGTAGAGTCCGGATTGCAATTTAACTGCCTCCGCGTTTCAGTGAATTGATTGAAATGAGAAGATCCGCCGAAATCCCGAAACCGGAAGAGCTTCCGAACACGGCAAGCGGATCATAGGGCTCGGACGGATTATCGAGCTCCCAAAGAGCGGTGAACCGTTCGAGAAACTTGCTGACCTCTTCAGGATCCTGGAAGCTCTCGATGTCGAGACGCTTTTCCAGATAGCCCGCCTGCTTGTCGATATCCGATGCCGCAACTTCGTCGGGGATTTGCAAAGCGGTACGAACGACCTGGGCCAGCGCATCATCCGCCAGGATATCCATGCCGCTCTTGATCTTCGAGGCGTTGCGATCGAAATAAAGCGCCAGGCGGACCCCGGTGTTGTCGTTACCGGCATCGGCTTCAAGGGTCTGGCGCATGTACCTGGACACCATATCCTTCTGCGCGGAATCAAATGCCGTCGCCGCAGCACCGAAGGCCTCAAAGTTGAGAGCCTTGGCCAGTTCGGCATAGCGGCTATCGGTCAGTTGATTGGCAAAGGCTTCATCATTGGAGACGCCTTCCGTAAGCACCTTGCGGATGAAGGCCTTGGCGTAGGCCATGTCTTCCAATCCGTGCGCCTTCAAGGCATAGTTGTAGAGACGGCTGTCTGCCATGAAGTCGTCGATCGATTTCACGTCGCCGATTTTGGACAGGTAGTATTCCGTCTCCCGAGCCACATCAGGCTGCTTGGCCACGCGCTCCATCGTCTTGTCGAGGTTCTGCGTGATCAACTTGTAATTTGTATAGGTCGTGGTCACGGTCTGTGCACCTTTTCATAGGACTATCCTAAACTACGTCCTTTATCGCTCTTATTGACCGCAATGGCTTGTGCGAAGCTGTCTGGAGGTTGACAAACAATGAACAGGCGCGATTCAGCCTCACGCAAGGCACAGACCGTAACGCTTGGCCCGAGTTGTAACGTTCAGGTGCGGGCAAAATGAATATCATCGTCGGATTTGTGATAACTCTGGGCTGCGTCCTTGGCGGTTACATGGCCATGGGCGGCAAGCTCGCAGTTCTCAATCAGCCGTTCGAGCTGCTGATCATCGGCGGGGCCGGCGTCGGCGGCTTTATCATGGCCAATTCGATGAAGGTCATCAAAGACACCGGCAAGGCGGTCGGTGAAGCCTTCAAATACAAGGTCCCGAAAGAGCGCGATTATCTGGATGTCCTCGGCGTTCTCTACTCGCTGATGCGCGACCTGCGCACCAAGTCCCGTAACGAAATCGAAGCCCATATCGACAACCCGGAAGAATCCTCCATCTTCACCGCCGCGCCAAACCTGCTGAAGAACAAGGAACTCACATCTTTCATCTGCGACTATGTCCGGCTGATCATCATCGGAAATGCCCGCAGCCATGAGATCGAAGCCTTGATGGACGAAGAGATCGAAACGATCCTTTACGACAAGATGAAGCCCTACCATGCGCTGAACACCGTCGGCGACGCCTTTCCGGCCATCGGTATCATTGCGGCGGTTCTCGGCATCATCAAGACCATGGGATACATCAACGAATCGCCGGAAGTCATCGGCGGCCTGGTCGGCGCGGCGCTTGTCGGAACGATGTTGGGTATCTTCCTCTCCTACTGCCTTGTCAGCCCGCTGATTGCGCAGATCAAGGTCGTCCGGACGAAGCAGCATCGCCTTTACATCATCGTTAAGCAGACACTTCTGGCCTATATGAACGGCTCGGTTCCGCAGGTGGCGCTCGAATATGGCCGTAAGACCATCTCTGCCCACGAGCGTCCGTCGATCGACGCCGTTGAGCAGGAAATGATGAATCCCGGTGGTGGTGGCGACAGCAAGGCAGCATGATCATGAGCGACGAGACGATTGAAACCGCACCCAAGATCGACAAAGCCCTGCTTGCCATGCTGACGGGCGGGCTTGGAGACAAGAAAACGCTTGCGAAACTCTGCAGCGACTTCGGCCTGCTCTACACCGAATTTCTGCCGGACATCATCCACAGCGAAACCGGCCTGACCGTTTCCGTTCATTACAACGGGCATGAAACCGGAATGATGACGGATCTCATCGCCGATCTTGGTGACAATGTCAGCATCGTGGAGGCATCCCTGCGGAACTGGTCACCGCGCTTCTATCTCGCCTGCGGAAACAGTTTCGTCATCACCTTGATGGAAAACCTGCTTGGCGCCCTTCCCGAAACGATCGAGGAGCCGATCCAGAGACCGCTTTCGCATATCGAACTCGATCTGTCGGCGATGGTCTATGACAAGATCGCCAATGTGCTGCGCTCCGGCGTCAATGCAAGCGGCGGCTTTGAGCCTCTTGTCGAGAAGCCGCGCAATGCCGAAGACATGCCCAAGTTCGATGAGGATCACGTCGACGAATATGCCGCGACGATCAAGCTCGGCATCGAACTGGGCACGATTGCATCCGAATTCTATCTCGTCATTCCGCAAAAGGCGCTGCTGAAGACGGTTGTGACGACCCCGAAATCCAAGAACCAAGGCTCCAAGACCCGTAAGGAGTGGCAGGACCAGATCGCCGAGCAAGTCCGGCGATCCCAGGTCATGCTGGAAGCGCGTATCCGTCTGGAAAGCCTGACCCTCAAGACAATCTCTTGTCTTGCGGTTGGCGATGTCATCCCCTTCAAGGACATTGGGGATGTCATGGTCGATGTCAGCGCCAACAGCAAGGACATGTACCGATGTGAATTCGGACGCGCCGGGGAGCACTACACGGTCCGGGTAAAGGACAATGTCAGTAGCGAAGATGAAATTCTAAGGCATTTGATGAACTAGCCCGACATGTCCTGCTGTCCGAGATGGGCAGTTTGAGGCAAGTTTCGACAGGAATAATGATCTCATGGCACCCAAGAAGACCCCAACCCCCGATGACGATCCCCTGGCGATGCCAGGAAGCGACGCCGATTTCGATCAGGCTGTCGACGATCTGCGCGGTGTTTTGAAGGCCGATGCCGAGGGCGGCCTTCCCGATCTCGGCGGCGATTTCGGAAGTGACCTCGGTTCTGATTTTGGACTGAACGACACGCCGTCCGATGATCTTTCTGCTTTTTCGTCGGATTTCGGCAGCGATACGGGCCTTGGAAGCGATTTCGGTGGCGGCAGCGATTTTGGCGGTGACGCGTTCGGTGGAGACGCGATTGGTGGTGGCGATTTCGGTGGCGATGCCTTCGGCTCCGATGGCGGTACCAAATCACAGCCTCCGGGAAGCGCACTGACGGCCAATCTGGACCTGATCATGGACATCCCGATCGATGTTCAGATCGTTCTGGGATCAAGTCGCATGCAGGTGTCCGGATTGATGAGCCTGGAAGAGGGTGCCATCATTGCACTCGACAAGAAGATTGGCGAACCTGTTGAGATCATGGTGAATGGCCGTAAGATTGCACGCGGTGAAATCACGGTTCTCGAAAATGATGACACGCGTTTTGGTGTCAAGCTCATAGAAGTGATGGGCACCAAGAAGTCCTGACCCATGAACGGGCCAGAGAGGAAAGACCATGATGGACTTTGACGATTTTGGCGGCCCAGTTTCCGGTAAACCGCTTTCCCAGGCCGACAAGGCAGCCGCAGTGCTGCTGGCCATGGGAAAGGGTGTTGCCGGCAAGCTGCTGAAATACTTCACTCAGGCAGAACTGCAGATGATCATCGCATCTGCCCAGACGCTTCGCACCATTCCACCGGATGAACTGACCGAACTCGTCAACGAGTTTGAGGACCTGTTCACCGAGGGTGCAGGCCTTATGGACAATGCCAAGGCCATCGAAAGCATCCTGGAAGAGGGGTTGACGCCAGAGGAGGTGGACGGGCTTCTGGGTCGTCGGACCGCTTTCCAGGCGTTCGAAGCATCGATCTGGGATCGTCTGCAGGATGCCGATCCCGACTTCATCGCCAAGTTCCTGATGCGGGAGCATCCGCAGACCGTAGCCTATATCCTCTCCATGCTGCCGTCATCCTTTGGCGCCAAGGTACTGCTCAAGTTGCCGGAGAGCCGTCGCGCTGACATCATGAACCGGACGGTCAATCTGAAGAACGTCAGCTCCAAGGCGGCGCAGATCATCGAGAACAGGGTTCATGACCTGATCGCCGAAATCGAGGCCGAGAAGAATTCGACCGGATCGGCCAAGGTCGCCGAACTGATGAACGAGCTCGAGAAGCCCGAAGTCGATACCCTTCTGCAGTCGCTCGAATCGATCAGCAAGGAGGCCGTCAACAAGGTCCGCCCGAAGATCTTCCTGTTCGAGGACCTTCTCGTCATGCCGCAGCGCAGCCGCGTCATGCTGTTGAACGACATCTCCGGCGACATTCTGACCATGGCGCTACGCGGCGCCAGTGCGGAAATCAAGGAATGTGTGCTGTCATCCATCAGCCCCCGTTCACGCCGCATGATCGAATCAGATCTGCAGGCAGGCACGGCCGGCATTAATCCGCGTGAGATTGCAATCGCCCGTCGGGCAGTCGCGCAGGAAGCGATTCGCCTCGCAAATGCCGGGCAGATCCAGTTGAAGGACACGGAAGGCGGCGATCAAGCCGCCTGATATCGCAAATTCCGTGTCAGACTGTTGAAAAAGACCTTGAACGCCTGCGCCATGATTGAACCAGGATCGGCGCAGGCGTAACTTTTTCCACCAAGGGCGAAACGGCAGAAAATTGCCATCTTTGGTGTCGACCTCGCATTATCGGTCATGCAGATTCGGACCGGTAAACCCCTGAAGGAGGGGAGCGGACGTGTCCGACGATGAGGACAAGGACAGCAAAACAGAAGATCCGACAGAGAAAAAGATTCGCGATGCCATGGAGAAGGGCAACACGCCCTCCTCACGCGAGATACCGATCTTTGCCTCTGCACTCGGCTTCTACATCTACGTCGTTTTTTTCCTGCATGACGGGATAGCACGGATTGCGCAGTTTTTGCGCGAGTTTCTTGACCGTCCCGAGCAGTGGAAGATCGGGACGGCCACCGACGTTGTTTCACTTTTCACAATCATTGGCTGGGAAATGCTGGCGCTTCTGGCGCCGGCACTGCTGATTTTCTTTGTCTTCGGGATAGGCTCCAACGCATTGCAGAATTTCCCTGCGCTGATCTTCGAGCGCATTCGTCCGCAGTCATCGCGAGTCTCCATTTTCAAGGGGTGGGAAAAGATATTCGGGATCCAGGGCCTCGTCGAGTTCGGCAAGTCCCTCTTCAAGATCGTCGTGGTTTCGATCATCATGATCGTCGCGCTCAGAAGTGATTATTTCAGCGCTCTTGATGCAATGTTTTCCGATCCCCAGGTCATCTTTGTGAAGTTCGATTCGATCCTCCACAAGATGATGATCATCATCCTGCTGGCGACCGCCTTTCTTGCAGCTGTCGACTTCTTCTGGACGCGCTACCACTGGTTTGAACAGCTGCGTATGACGAAACATGAAGTCAAGGAGGAGTTCAAACAGTCGCAAGGGGATCCCATTGTCAAAGCCCGCCAGCGATCGATTGCGCGCGATCGGGCCCGCCGTCGTATGATATCAAGCGTGCCGCGCGCGACCCTCGTAATCACCAATCCGACCCATTATGCTGTCGCTCTGCGCTATGTGCGTGAGGAAAACGAAGCGCCTGTCGTGATTGCCAAGGGACAGGATCTCATCGCGCTCAGAATTCGTGAAATAGCCCAGGAAAACGACATCCCCATTTTTGAGGACCCGCCACTCGCCCGCTCCATGTTTGCGCAAGTCTCGGTGGATAGCGTTATCCCGTCGATATTCTACAAGGCGGTCGCAGAACTCGTTCACCGGGTCTATGCGTCCAAGGCCAACAAGAGACGGATGCGCCAGCCATAATGAAGAAATGCTCATTTACTCACCAGCGTGAACGTATCGTAGCCGAGGCGATCAGCCCAGTTGCGAGCGAATTGCGGCTACTCGATGCAGCTGATCTGATTTCACTGCTGCGCTTCGAACTCTATGGAAACATTGCCGACCTGGTGTCGTCTGCCGCCGAACTCTACTTCCACCCCGGCACCGTGACGTTTGGCACTGGCGGCGAGTATCGGCTCGAATGGGGCGGCCCGCCGAGCGTTACTCTGGACCTGGAGATCAAACCCCGCGACATTACCATTTATGCGCGCCTGACACTGACGGAAGATCAGGCAGGGCTCGAGATCAATCACATCGCCTTCCATGAGGCTGGTCGCTCGCCTGAAGAAAACACACTTCATCTTGAAGAACGACTTCACGAAGCGCGCTTTGCCAAAACCAGTTCATCGCCGCTTTACGGCTGAACAGTCCCCTTCTACCGCAATTTTCGGATCACGTGATGTAGCCAAGACGTATCGCCTTGGCGATTGCCTGAATGCGATTGACGGAATCAAGCTTGATGGTTGCCGAGCCGAGATAGGCGTTGACGGTATGGACCGAAAGTCCAAGGCGTTCAGCGATCTCTTCACTAATCTGTCCGTCCCCTGCCAGTTGCAGACAGGCGATCTCGCGATCACTGAGTGCCTCAGCCTGACTGACACGACGTTCCTCAAGGGACAGAATGTCAGTCATGACCTTGTAGCAACGGCTATGTACGGCCAGAATCAATTCCCCGGGAAGATCGACCCCACCGGAAGTCGGGAACACCACGTAACCATTCCCAACCGCACCGAGCCTTACGGGAAAGGCGATCCCCGAATAGCTGAGCAGCGCGGGTTCGATCTGTTGGACGAAAGGCGTGAAATCCGATGCTTCAATGAAGCTGGTGTCGTTTTGCGCGCTCCAGAGCAAAGGAAGCGTGGATGTTTCTATATGGGCAAGCAGCGTGTCCTCATAGGCATTAAGGAAGCCTTCGCGACCCGCTCCAAGCCCGGTACTCCAGTTCTCATATTCCGGCTGCAGGCGACGTTTATGCGGCAGGCTGGCTCCAGACACACGAAACGCTGCGAAACCACGTGCGTTCAGGTGACGCTGCAGGGATACCAGCTTGGGAAAGACATCGGACCGGGATGTCACCGCTCTGCCGCTGGCCCAGGGGGCATCATCAAAAACCGATCCCGCCGCTTTCGTTGTTTGCACCATGAGCGCCTCTAAACCAGATTGTTGCGGACCGCATAGGCAATTGCCTCCGAACGGGTCTTCGTCGCAGTCTTTCGCATCACACTTGTGATGTAGTTGTTGATCGTGTTCTTGGAGATACCGAGAATCGTCGCGATCTCATCACTTGTCTTGCCTTCGGCAATCCAGAACAGACATTCGAGTTCCCGCTCCGTCAGATCGAAGTCACGATCGGGCTTCTGCCCCTTGCTGACCGAGAGGCTGACGACATAGCCCGCCAGCAAGCCGACTTCCCGCAGCCGCTCGGCTGATATGATGTAATCATCGGGAAAGAGGAACATCAGCGCGAGCCGGGTTCGCCCGACACTCAGCGTAAACGAGCAATATTGCCGGCTAATGCCTTCCGGAACGAACAAATCATCGGGGAGCAGGTCGTATTTCGGCTGCAGCACAGCCATGCACTTTTCAAGCTCGGTTGACCGGGAATAGGTCGCCGAAAGCTCCGCATCAAGACGCCGCACCAAATCAAAAGGCCAGTCGGAGGCAACAACGAAGTCCAGGCCGGTTTCCTGGACGAGATCGTAGCGAGCCAATAGAAAATGCGACGCTCCCGCATAGGCGCTCAGGATGCGAAGGCAGGCGCCCATATTGCCCGCCTGCGCAGGCGCGATCAGGCGTGATATCAGCATGTCCCGTGAAGACGCGCCGTGCAAATCCTCATGAGAGGATGCGGCTCGCACCCTCTTGCCGGAGTTACTTGCAGCTGTATCGGCGTCCATCACGTGATGCCTCTCGGGAAACCTAGTAAGCTCATCATAAGACCCGGACCGAGTTGTCACTCCCAAATCAGACCGAGTTGAATCGACCTCATGTCGTCAACGAATCATGGCAAGAATAAAATATAAAGCGACATTGGTCACAGTGACAAACATACTATCCCCGACTTAAGACGATGCTTTCGCACAATTACAAGAGAATTCTGCGATAAATGGTGTGACCATGAAACAAGAAAACCGCGCCGGCGCGGCGCGGTTCTTTGTTCGACAGCGAGGCAGTGATTCGTCAGGCGGCCCTGTCGACTGCCCACTTGCGCAGAATCTTGGCGGCCCGCTCTTCCGACAGCTCAACCATACGTGCAAGGCGCCGCTCCGGACCTTCCTTGACCCGGCGATTGAAGCCGCCGTTCGGATCGTCATCCAAGGTGAGCAGATCATCGGTGCTATCGAAACCGAAGTCGGCACCGAAGCCATCCATCAACGCACCGCCAGCAGCACCGCCAAGGTCTGGTGAGAAGTCGGGCAGTTCGAGACCAGCCATCTGCTCACCGTCGCCACCTGCAATTGCCGGCGCCCCACCGCCGACGCTGCGGAGCATCGGACGAATACCCATCCAGACAATCAGGAAGGCAACGGCAACGAATGCGAGAGAGTTGATGATGCCGCCAATGTTGCGGCTCAGGATCTCCATGATCCCGGGGCCGGTCGCGGATTCCTGGAGCAACTGGTTCTCGAGGAAATCCATGGCCGTGAGGGTAACGACATCGCCACGCTCGGGATTGAGGCCAGCAGCCGTCGTCACGATCTTCTGCATCTCGGCGAGATAAGCGTCGATCTTGGCCTGGTCGACCGGCTCGCCAACCATGGCGGCGATCCGTCCGCGGTTGACAACAACCGCGACAGACAGCTTTTCGATCGAATAACTGTTGCGGACAGTGGCCACGGTTCGGCTGTTGATTTCGTAGTTGGTCTGCTCTTCCTTCTTGTCCTGTTCGTCGGACGATTCAGGACCTGCGCCACCAGCATCAGGTGCGGCCTGAGGAACATTCTGCTCGACGGTTGCCGCCGTATCCGGAGTCCGCTGCATCGAACGCTGTTCTTCACGGGTGATCCGCACCGACCGCTCGACACGCGATTCGGGATCGAAGATGGTCTCCTGGATCTGCTGGCTGTCTGTATTGACCTGAGCGGTCACGCTCGACCGGAAGTTATCCATACCGAGGAACGGGGCCAATGCCTTGTCGATATTGGTTTCGATTTCCTGCTGGACAGACTGTACCACACCCAGAGAGCGGTTTGCGGCTCCACCGGTTTCATCGCCGGCTGCAAGCAGCTGGCCCATGGAATCCAGGATGGTTACGTCCTCGACATCAAGACCCGGCACCGATGAGGCAACGAGGTGCCGGATGGATGATGCGGCTTTGCGGCCCGCTTCGGATGAGGCCCGAATCATCACAGACGCCGTCGGCGTCTGGCCGCCGCGTCGAAAATTGCCGACATCCGGCATGACGATATGCACACGGGCGGCAGCAATGCCGTTGATCTGCTGGATCGTGCGAGCCACTTCGCCTTCCAGAGCCCTGACGCGGGTGACTTCCTGCATGAACGAGGTCAGACCCAGGGAACCGACATTATCAAAAAGCTCGTAACCGGCATTCGCGCTGTTCGGCAGACCGCGCTCGGCCAAAAGCAGTCGAGCCTTGCTTGTCATCCCGGCAGGCACGCTGATGCTTGCCCCGTCCGCACCCACTTCGAAATCGACGCCGGACTCGGCCAGGGCGATGCTAACCTGGTTCAGATCGATCGGTTCAAGGCCGACGTAAAGGGTCTCATAGGCTGGTTTGTTGACGTAGAATGCGCCGGCAAGAATAAGTGCAAAAGAAATAATTGTCACCCCGGCCATCGCCATGAGCTTTGTCTGGCCCATGGCTCCGAGGTTTTTGAATACCTGAACTAGTTGATCTAACAGATTCATTCTGTCTCACACCATCTACAAGAAGGGGTCGGGCAATTCTGCCCCTTGTGAGACAATAGAAAGCGAAACTTGTGCGAGAGTTTCGTGGAGCTGGAAATGCCGAAGTCATTTCGGCACTGTCCGGGTCGTCGGCACACGCCAGAGCGCGCGGTCCAGCGGCAATCGCTTAAAAGAAATCGAAGTCTCCGGCGGCCTTGGTCAATGGCTGCGAATGACCGTGACGGAGGCCTGCCCCCAGCGCCTTTTGCATGTCAGCCAGTTTCACGAGGCTGAGTGCAGTGGTCATGTCGACCATCCAGTCAGAAGGGATTGTACCCGTGATCGTATCGATAAACTCAGCAAGACCTCTGGTTTTCTGCACGGCGAGATCGATACCCTGCATGACCTTGATGCTGTCCGGGGACTCTAGCACCTTGGAGCCACCCAGCTCAAGGAGCTGCGGTTCGATCCGCTCGATCAGATAGGCGACGTCATGCAACTCGCTGACGATGCGCATAAGGATTTCCGGCAGCTCCTCCTCGGGGCCTCGGGCATCCGCAATGTGTTCGTTTTGCATTCTGTCTCCAATACTCAGAAGAACTCGATTGAACTTTCCACGGGCTTTGCGGCAGGAATCGGACGGCTCTCCAGAGCCACCGTCTTCTTCGTTTCTGCGCCCGTAAGTGGATACTGTCTCGCGCGACCGCTGACCGGCCAATATTCCAGTTTCCGACCGTGCTCTCCGCCCGTAGAAGACCCCACGACCTTGATGCCTTCATCGCGCAGGAACTGCATGGCGAAGGCGGCATTCTGTTCACCGACATTGGAGAATGTCGCGATTGTCTTGGCACCACCGAAGATCTTCGCTTCAAGCCGATCCCTGCGGGCGCCCTTCTTCAGGAGGCCGTTGATCAGAAGCTCCATCAAGTGAACGCCGTAGCGGGATGCATCTCCCCCGCCAGCCCCCGGGGCTGCAGAGCCAGGCAGAAGAAAGTGATTCATTCCGCCGACACCTGCAACCGGATCCCGAAGACATGCAGCCACGCACGAACCAAGAATCGTTGAGATCACGATGTTTGGATCACTCTCAACCCTCCATTCCCCCTGAATGATGTGTACGCGCTTGGCTGCAACTTCGTCTGTCATTTCAGGGCTCCGAATACGGCTTCGATAGCCGCCTTCATCTTTTCGATTGTGAATGGCTTGGCGAGAACGTTGTTCGCTCCAAGCTGGGCTGCCTTCTGAACAAGCGCGCGGTCACCCTGGGCAGTCAGGATGATGAACGCCGCTTTCTTCGTGGCGGGATTGGTCCTAACGGCCTGTAGCAGACCAAGACCGTCCATCTTTGGCATGTTGAAATCGGAGATGACCAGATGATGCGGCTGCTGCTGCATGATCTTCATCCCCTGCTCGCCATCGCCAGCGGCGGTGATTTGCTTGAAGCCCAACTGCGTCAGTGCGTCACTGAGAAGCAGGCGGCTTGTGACCTGATCATCAACGATCAGAACTTTTATTTTTTCTGCTAGAGACATTAGTCGATACCTTCTTTTCGGGCGGCAGTAAGTTTGAGGATTTCTTCCCCAATGGATGCGAGCGGCAGCTGTTGTTCTACGGCGCCTAATTCATGGGCGACACGGGGCATTCCATAAACCACGCAAGTCTTTTCGTTCTGTCCAAGGGTGCGGGCCCCAGCGTGACGCATTTTCAAAAGGCCGGACGCCCCGTCACGACCCATTCCCGTGAGGATGACGCCCACGGCATTGCGGCCCGCGAGTTCTGCGACGGAGTCAAAAAGCACGTCGACGGACGGGCGATGCCCATTCACTGGTGCTTTGTCGACAAGCCGGCATGACGGCGCTGACGCATTGGCAACCTGAAGATGACGCTCACCGCCCGGTGCGAGGTATATCTTCCCGATTTCAAGGCGTGCCCCATCGGTTGCCTCTTCAACGACCGGCGCACAGAGTCTGTTGAGCCTCTCAGCGAAGCTCTTGGTGAAAGTCGGCGGCATGTGTTGTGTAATGACCGTCGGCGGACAATTCCGCGGAAATTTCTGCAGGACAGCAATGAGCGCCTCAACGCCACCGGTTGAGGAACCTATGGCAACGATCTTCCGGCCGACCCTGAAGTCTGCCACAGGAGCGCTTGTGACAGGCGCGGGGTTGGCGACGGACACATACCGATGCTGCGAACGCGCGGCCGCCTTGACCTTGTCCGCCAGGTCGCCAAAGGGACGCGCATCGCCTGGCGCCGGCTTTCCAACACAGTCGAAGGCACCGATTTCGAGTGCCGCCAGGGTCGCTTCCGCCCCTCGATGGGTCATGGTCGAAACCATGATCACCGGCATAGGCCGAAGCTTCATGATCTTCTCGAGAAACTCAAGACCGTTCATGTTGGGCATTTCAATGTCGAGCGTGACGACATCGGGATTGAGCTGCTTGATTGCCGCGCGGGCCTCCAATGCATCCCCGGCCTGTCCGATCACGCTTACCTCAGGGTCCTTGTTCAAGACAGCCGTGATGAGGCCTCGCATGGTCGGGCTGTCGTCAACGACAAGAACGCGCGCTGGATTGGCCATTATCTGCGCCCTCCATGCTTGCCGATATACCGATAGGTGGTGATGCCGATATTATCGAAGTCGTTCTTCGGATCACCGGACACGCGCTCGGAGTGGCCTATATACAAATGTCCTCCAATCGGCAGGAGCTCTGCAAATCTCGACCAGATACGAACCTGCGTCGGCTCATCGAAATAGATGACAACGTTACGGCAGAAGATGACATCGAACTTGCCCTTGAAGGGCCACTGCGTCATCAGGTTCAGCTCGTTGAAGGTAATGATACGCTTTAGCCGGTCGTCGACCTGCCATTTGCGTCGTCCACCAATCTCTACTTCCTTGAACCACTGCTTGCGCATCGACGGATTGACCGTCTCAAGCGCCTGCTCATCATAGGCACCGGCTCTTGCGATCGCCAGGATCTTGGGATCGATATCGGTCGCCAGTATCTTGAAGTCGTAATCTGCCGCATTTGGAAATGCCTGCAGAACAGTCAGCGCTATCGAATATGGCTCCTGACCATCGGAACAGGCAGCAGACCAGATACGCACGCGACCGCCGGCCTTGGCGTTTGCAATCAGACCAGGCAGGACTTCATCACGCAGATGCTCGAAATGGTGGTTCTCACGAAAGAAGCGGGTGAAATTCGTTGTCAGGTGAGAGAGCATCTCCCTGCGTTCATTTGCTCCCTCTGGAGAAGCCACAAGTTGGCAATAGGCTCTAAAGCCGGAGAGGCCAAGATTGCGGATATGCTTCGACAAACGCGAGTAAACGAGCGATGCCTTGGAATCGTTGAGGGCAATCCCGGCATCGGAATAGATCATGGCCGCGATCTCGTTCAAATCCCGACGGGTCAGCGGGTATTCGCCGCTGGCCAGTACCTCGTCATCAGAGGCTCGGGATGTGGTCATCGTCAATGTCATGCAGCCTCACTTTCGGCGTCTGTAAACAGGGCTCCAAGTTCGACCAGGCAGATCATCCGCTTGTCGATTGCCAGGATCCCTCTGGCATATTGCCTCTCAAGGTCCGACGAGACCTCGGGGGTAGGCTGAATATTCTCATCCGTTACCGTCAGGATGTCCGAAACCGCCTCGACCAGCAGGCCGATGACCTTCGATCTGACCTGCGCCACGATGATCACATGGCGCTCGGACGGGTTGGCGGGCTTCATGCCCAACCTGCTTGAAAGGTCGACGATCGGCAGCACCGCACCACGAAGGTTGATGACGCCCATAACGTAGGATGGTGCGTGCGGTAGAGGCGTCGCGGGTGTCCATCCGCGAATTTCCCGCACTGACATGATGTTCACGCAAAATTCCTGATCACCAATGCGGAAGGCAATGAGCTCCCGAGCACCTTCAATCAAGTTTTTGACCGCATACGACATGATACTACCCTGCGACGGCTAACGACATTTCCTGTTTGAGTGACTGACCGCGCGAGGCGGCAACGACGGCATCCACGTCGAGGATAAGAGCGACGCGACCATCGCCTAGGATGGTTGCAGCAGCGATACCCGGAACATGGGTGTAGTTGGCTTCAAGCGACTTGATGACGACCTGACGCTGGCCCTGGATGGCGTCGACCATCAGTGCACGCTGGCCGCCGCCTTCGGATTCCACGAGGAGGGCGACGCCATCCATCGGGTTTGCCTGGGAAGCGCGGAAGTTGAGGATCCGGCCCACATCCACGAGCGGGCAGAAGGAGTTACGGATCGAGATGAGGCGCTGGTTGGCGCCAAAGGAATGGATGTGCTGAGCTTCCGGCTGGAGCGTCTCGACGATGGCCGTGAGCGGCACGACGAGGGTCTGACCGGCGACCGTGACAACCATGCCGTCTAGAACGGCCAGCGTCAGCGGCAAGCTCATGGTGAAGGTCGAACCCTGGCCCGGGCGCGAGGTGATCGAGATACGACCACCGAGAGCCTGGATCGAGCGCTTGACGACGTCCATGCCGACGCCGCGACCGGAAATGTCAGAGATCTTGTCGGCCGTGGAGAAGCCCGGCATGAAGATCAGGTTGTCGATTTCCTCATCCGTCAGGTTGGCATCGGCTGCGATGAGGTCGTTGTCGATGGCCTTCTGGCGGACACGTTCGCGATTGATACCGGCGCCGTCATCAACGAGTTCGATGACGATGCGGCCCGAACGATGCTTTGCAGTGAGCTTGACCGTGCCTTCCGGGTTCTTGCCGGCGGCCGCACGCTTCTCGGGGCTTTCGATGCCGTGGTCGACGGCGTTGCGGATCATGTGGGTCAACGGCTCGGCGAGCTTGTCGATAACCGTCTTGTCGACTTCGGTGTTTTCACCTTCGGTGACAAGGCGGATCGACTTACCGACCATGTCGGCCACTTCGCGCACGATACGTGACATGCGCTGGAAGACCGGCTTCACAGGCTGTGCGCGGATCGCCATGACCGAATCCTGGATCTCGCGGGTGAGCTGCTGAAGCTCTTCGAGGCCCATGTTGATCGACGACGTGCCGTTATTGTCATTCTCGATAACGCTCTGCGAGAGCATCGCCTGGTTGATCACCAACTCGCCGACAAGGTTGATCAGACGGTCGACGCGGTCGAGGTCAACGCGGATTGTCTGGCCAGCGGCGCTGTTGGCCTGAGCGGCGGCGGCAGCAGCGGCGGCTGCGGCAGCGGCGGCTGGGGATTCTTTCTTTTCCGGCTTGGCAGCTGCACCCGCTGCCATCTTCATGACATTGCTTGCCGTTTCCGCCGCTTCGACGGCGGCTGCAACATTCGCGTCTGCTGCGTTGTCGCTGGCTTCGCTTGCACCTTCGTCATCGAGAGCCGACAGGTCGAACGGAACCGGAACCATGGGCAGCTCTTCTCCATTGGTCGCGGATTCGGCCTCATGAAGCTTGATTTCCAGATCACAGTCCCATTCGGCAAATTCAAAGACCTGACGAATGCCCTCCTCGCCCTTTTCGGTTTTGATCTGCGCCTTCCAGGTGAAGTAGGCACCTTCCGGGTCGATGTCATCGAAACTCGGCAGCTCGTCCGTATTGCAGTTAATGCTCATCTCACCGATGCGCGAGAGATCACGCAGCAGAAGTGCAGCTTCATTACCCTTGGAGTAAAGTTCGCGCCGTGGCTTGAAGCTAACGTCGAAGACAGAGGGCACGATGGTTGCTTCTTCGCCGTCCAGGTCATCGAAGCTGAAGGGAATTGGCTGGAATCCACTGTCGTCTGTCGGGGCCGGAGCAGCGGCGACCGGCGCTGGAGCGGCTTTGGGAGCAGCAGCGACTGGAGAAGAAGCGACCGGCACCTCGCCATTTGCCAGGGCTTCCAATTCCTTGACCAATGCGCTGGAGCGCGCATCATCGACACTTCCGCCATCACGGGATGCTGTCACAAGGTCGGCCAGTACATCGGCCGACTTCAACATCACCTTCATGACCTCAGGGCCAGGCTCAAGCTTGTTGGAACGAACGCAATCAAGTGTCGTTTCAAAAACGTGTGCAAATGCAACCAGGTCATCGAGACCGAATGCTCCCGCACCGCCTTTGATTGAATGCACGGCCCGGAAAACAGCATTGACCGTTTCCGGATCGCGATCTCCGTCATTCATTTTCAGAAGACCGGACTCCAGTTCTGCAAGCTGCTCCTCGCATTCCTGGAAGAAGATCTCTTTGATTTCGTTCATATCCATAGGAGAAATCCCGACTTAGGCGGTTACGCGCTCAATGGCATCGATCAACTTGGTCGGATCGAATGGCTTTACGATCCAGCCTGTGGCGCCGGCCTGACGTGCACGGTTCTTCTTCTCTGCATCGCTTTCCGTGGTCAAAACCAGGATCGGCACTGCACGGTATTTGTCGTTCTTCCGAACGCCCTCAATGAAACCGAAGCCATCGAGACGGGGCATGTTGATGTCCGTCACGATCACGTCAGGATTGCATTCCTCGAGAACTTCGAGGCCTTCGACACCGTCTTCCGCCTGGATGGTCTCGAATCCTGCATTGTTGAGGGTGACCAGAAGCATGTTCCGTATGGTTCTGGAGTCATCCACGGTAAGCACTTTTTTCTTCATTGCCGGATCTCCTTAGCGAGCAGATGATCGATGTTTACGCCAATTAGTTGAAGAGTCTTTAGAAAAGCATCCGATGCCTTGTCGAAGGTAAAGGGATGTTTGTCCTCCTCCCAGGCCTTGGCTGCGGCCATAAGAACCTGGACACATTGGGCACCAACCCGTTCGACGCCTGAGGCATCGACGGTCACCGCATTCCCGCGCAAGGACGAGAGATTGGCCTTCAGATTGGAGGCCTCATTCAGGTCCAGCACTGCGGCGAGCTTCAAACTCTTCTGTGCGCCTTTCTTGCTTGCCATCATTTTTTTCCTTGTCTCACGAGCCCGTCACTTAGATGCAGATCCCAACATTCACGAACCGGGTTGCCCGAACATCTTGGGGATGCATTTCCTGCCCGTAGCGATTCTTGTACGCCAAGTTGGTAAACAATCTTCTCAACCTCCAAGGCCTGCGATCCGGACGGGGAATTCGAAGTCTTCATCGAAATGAAGCTCAGCAGGACCGGTGACCAATGCCGCCTTCTTCTCGACCTGCTCAACATGTGCCCCTGCGGAAATCTCGATTTTGGGGCGCTGCGAACGCTTGGGTCCTGGCTGCCGCTCGATGTGGAATTCTCTGATCGTCGCACCGAGTTCTAGGATGACCCTGTGCAGATCATCGGTCCGGGCAGTCGATCCACGCGCAAGGTCAGCATTGGAAGCGATATCACGGCTGATACCGTCGACGGATGATGTCAATCCTTCGAGTTCACCGACCTGGGCATCTGTTGCGCGTGCAATATCCGAAACAGTGCCGCTGATATCACTGACCTGGGTTACGATATCGGCAATCGCGCCCTGGGTGCGCGCGACCATGTCAACACCGGCGTCAACCTGGGATTTGGTGGTGGCCACCAGCGTCTTGATCTCGCGTGCCGCGTCGGCGGAACGCTGTGCGAGTGCACGGACTTCCTGCGCGACAACAGCAAAGCCCCGACCGCTATCGCCGGCGCGCGCGGCCTCAATTCCGGCATTCAAAGCCAGAAGATTGGTCTGGAAGGCAATTTCGTCGATGGCGCCGATGATCTGCCCGATCTGTTCCGCAGACGCTTCAATATCGGCCATGGCGGATATCGCCTCCCCGACAATGTGGCCACTTGCCTCAACAGACTGTCTGGTCGCTGCAACGGTTGCTTCTGCTGATTTGGTCTTGCCGGCACTGTCACGGACGCCGTCAGCCAGGCTCTCAAGCACACGGAACGTTTCGGCCAGCCTGTGAGACTGCTCGTCCGCCTTCTCGGCAAAGCCATGCACGGCAGTCAGCATCTTCTCGGTCGTGCCTCCAGCCGTTGCCAGCTTTTCATCCGAAGTCAGGAACGCCGCCTGCAAAAGCTCAAGCGCCTCGTTCATCTTCGTTGCCAGATCCCGACAATGCTCGGGCACGTCTGGGGTCACGCGAACCGTCAGATCCCGTTCGGCAAGAGATTCGATGACAGGGCGGAAAATGCTATCCATCTCAACACGGTCGCGCTCGCGCTGGCTTGCCAGATCCCGATGGTGCTTGAGACGCATCTCGTTGAACCGGAGAGATACGGCAATCTCCAGATCAACCATGACAAGGCGGACAAGCGCCGCAAGCAGTTCTGCGCTCTCGTTCGATGGGCGTCGGGAAAACAGACCGCCACTGCCCGATTGCGATAAGGCTGTCTGGATGAGGTGTTCAAGAACAACGGCGTGCCCGGCGATATGCCAGCGGGGATCCAGCCCCATGCGGCTCTCGGCATCGGATAGAACCTTGACCCGCTCCGCATAGAGAGCGTCAAAACGGGCATCGGTCAGAACGTCCCAGTGAGAGGACATCAGGTCATGCAAGCGGTCGTATTGGCGTTCATTGGTAAAGCTGCGCGCAGCATCTGGGAACGTCTGAAAGCGCTGGAACAGGTCGCGAAGCCCCGCCTTGAGAGAATCGTCCAGACCGGGGCGATGGCGTCGCAAAAGCTCGCACTGCGTTTCATCGAGGCCTGCAAATCGCAAACGGTCGCGCAGGCTGCCCGCCTGTGCTCCTGTCGTGCGCTCTGCCGAGATCCCCTGACTCACACTTGCCCCGTTTGCCTATATGTAGTCTTTCGACCACTTCAGGGTTCAGATCGCGCGCACCAGGCTGCAGTTTTGGGATCAGTATTCCGATCCGTCCGCATCCAGTTCGGCTGTTCGAGATGAACCGCATGATTGAAACACACAGACCGGACCGAGACCGGTACGACGGGACGGCTTCATGCCCAACGAAGACTCAGCGAGTCCCACTCCGTCGTGTAGGCCAATCTTTATGGTTAATTCCTTGCCTGAAGGTTAATGAAACCTAGCCGGGGGATTGTTTTTTCTAATATTCACCGGGCCGCATAGACCAAGCATGTCAGATCATCTCGCGGTTTCGTCAGATCTTGCAAGATACTTGCCGGAATGAACTTTGGGGCCGTTCGGCATTGATCAAAACATCTTTTTCCAAAAACAAAGGCGAGTTCCGATCTGTCATCGACCATGGCGCGAAATGATCTCTCAGCTCTGGAACTGTTGCACGTCAGATAGCGTTTCTGGGCATACGAGATGCGGAGACCCGAAATGGCGGACAAGATTAGCGAGTGGATTGCCCAGAGAGCATATGCGATCTGGGAAGAAGAAGGGCGCCCAGGCGGTCGTGATGGTGAGCATTGGCGGCTGGCTTCCGACGAGTGGACGAGGCTGACGCAGAGCGCAGTGGTCACACGCGAAAAGTCGTTGAAGAGAGTGAACAAAGCCGCCACAGAAACGCCAACGGAAGGCCAGAGCGATAAGGTCGAGCCCGCGCCGTTGAAAAAAGGTCGCAACACAAAGGTTGCCGCGTCACGCAAGGGCATTGAGGGCTGATGGCGATGGGTGGCCCTTCAATCAAGACCGAGCTGCTGCATGGCCGACTGCTCCGGAGAATCGGGCCGGTCTTCGACAATGATGCTTCACTGCCAGAAGCTGCGGGAAAGTCGATACAAACGCTCGCCGTTGCCTCGGAAATCTACCCTCTGGTCAAGACCGGGGGGCTCGCGGATGTCACGGGCGCGCTTCCAAAGGTGATGGAGCGTTTCGGGGTTTCGACCCGTACACTGGTGCCCGGTTATCCTTCGCTGTTGGCGCTGGCGCGGCTCCATCCCCCGCTGCTCGAGTTTGATGACCTACTTGGTCATCGGGCATTCTTGCGTCATCTCGAAATCGAGGGACTGAGCCTGTTCGTTCTGGACGCGCCCGCACTTTATGAGCGGGATGGGGGGCCCTATGTCGACGGGAATGGCGTCGACCACCCCGATAACTGGAAGCGTTTTGCCGTGCTTTGCTTGGCCGCCGCAGAAATCGCAAGTGGCGTCATGCCGGGCTGGAAGCCTGACCTCGTCCATCTGCATGACTGGCAGGCAGCCCTGACCGCAGTCTATATGCGCAACATGCAATGCAAGGTTCCGACCTTGCTGACCATTCACAACATTGCCTTTCAAGGCCAGTTTTCAGCCGAGGTTCTCCCCGAAATCGGCCTGCCGCCCGATGTATTCACGACGGACTGCCTCGAATACTTCGGTGACATCTGCTACCTGAAAGGCGGCTTGACAACGACCGACCACATCACCGTCGTAAGTCCCACCTATGCACGCGAGATTCTTTCGCCGGCATTCGGCATGGGTCTGGACGGTGTGCTCAGAGGACGGATCGACTGCCTCGACGGGATCGTCAATGGGATCGACGGGGACATCTGGAACCCGGCGACTGACCCCTATCTGCCATTCCGCTATGATGTTCGCAGTCTGCGTCGCAAAAAACAGAACAAAGCCATGCTTCTCGAACGCTTTGGGCTCGACGCTGGCGCTGGGCCACTCTTCTCAACCGTGACCCGGATCACGTGGCAAAAGGGCATGGATATGCTCGCCGAGGTCGCCGACGAGATCTTCCACTGGGGTGGGCGCCTCATCGTTCTTGGCCAGGGAGACCATGAGATCGAGGCAGCCCTCAAGTGCGCCGCGCAACGCTTCCCGGGTAAAATGGCCGTTTCGATTGGCTATAACGAACCAACGGCACATCTCCTGCATGGCGGATCTGACTCGATCATCCAGCCTTCGCGTTTCGAGCCTTGCGGCCTGACACAGCTCTACGCCTTGCGTTATGGCTGCGTTCCGGTCGTGGCGCGCACTGGCGGTCTCTCGGAAACCATCATTGATGCCAATGATGCTGCCTTGTCTGCACGCGCTGCAACCGGTTTCCAGTTTCATCCTGTCACGGCGGACGGTCTTCGGCAGGCAATCCGACGCGCTGCGCGCAGCTATCGCGACCAACGCGACTGGACCCGTCTCCAGACCCAGGCCATGCGTGCAAATTATGGGTGGGAACGCAGCGCCGAGACTTATGCAGCGCTCTATAGACGCCTGATCAATTAGCGGTCCAGACCTATCAACTGAGGTCGATACGTCATCAAAGCCTTCGCCCGGATATTTTACTCCGGGCGAGGGCTTTGATGATCCTTATTTTGTCGTGCCAAAGGGGCTGGCATTTTGACGTTCACCGCCGGTACCGCTCTGGGGTGTCGGATCACGATCCGTATTGGTCGCAGGCAGCGTCACGTCGGCCTCCCTGTCCATCCGCTCGCTCTCGCCCTGTTCCTCGCTGCAGCCTGTGAGCGAAAGGGCGAGCAGAGAGGCAAGCACGACCGCTGTCATGCGCCAAAGGGAGGCATTCGATGTATCTCGGGTCATTTTGATCCTCATGGAAAATAAATCTTGGTCAGGGGAAACCTTTGGGCAGGCTGCAATGTTCCCCTATCGACGGCGTAGGAGGAGAACGTGGATGATCGCGGCAAAGGAGAATGTGGAAGGGCGCCTGAATGCGCACCGGGAGGTTCTCATCTCGGTCCTGGCCGCCGCAATGGTCGGACCAGAGGGTATCGCGGACCTGTTGCGCAGCCTCGAACAAGAGGTGCTTCTACGTGACGGGTCCGAGGATCCTGGCGCGACACTGTCTGCAGGCTACGCATCCGGTTCCGAGAAGGGCGACGAAATCCGGCAAATCCTGATGAGCGCGCGTGAGAGAGCTGAAGCCTTGTGTCGCGTCCGGCAGGATGACGCAAACATCGCAGACTGAGGATCGTCAACTACCCACTTTGAACAGGAGGAACAGACTATGTGGCAACTCTTGAAAAAGGCGCGTGATCGCTGGTTTCGCTTCGCGGCAGTCGACAGCCAAGAAAAACCACCCGAAAAATCCCAGATCGCGCTACCTGAGCGGGCCGACCTTCCCCTTCGTGAACGGTCGCGTCAGCTTGTTGCCGTGCCGGCCCGCCTCGATGGCGGATGGATGGGCTCGGGCCGCCAATAGTCCATTGTTGGCAGTGGCGCTTGCGACACCCTCGGGATTGTTGCTCTGATTTTGGCTAGGGATTCCGCTGGTCGTCGTCGCTGTCCCGAATATCGAAATTGGCATCCCAATCCTTCGGTGGGTCCTTCTTCGTCGGCGGCCATTTGTTGGCGGTCGCGTCTTCCGAACCAGTCACCACTGTTGGCTTCGCGCTCATGACGCCATCGCTGTCGCCACCGTGCTGAGTTCCCGCAAACTGGCCTTTGGCGTCTTTTTCGATCCGGCTGAGCCCATCCCTGTTGCCGGCATCCCTACCATCTCTATTCGTCATCTCAAGCTCCTTTCCAACCTGGTCAGAAAGCAACCCGAACAGAGCGGCAAAGTTCCGACTGTCGCTCAGCGGTCAGAACCGCCGCTGGCAAAAGCCGCGTATGGTGCCGTCATGGTCCAGCGCAATCCCTCCGGGGCAAACTCGATGGAGACCTGACCGCTGAAGGAACTCGCGGCGTGTCGGTCGATCACCGTGGTCCCGAACCCGCGCCGCCTGGGAATGGTCACGGATGGGCCGCCACTTTCTTTCCAGGAAAATGTGAGGTTCGGTTCATCACTGCCATCTTCAACAAAGCTCCACCGGATCTCCACTCTTCCTGAGGGAACAGAGAGCGCTCCATACTTGATCGAATTTGTCGTCAGCTCGTGAAAGACCAGACCGAGGTTCTGAACCGCATTTGCATTGGCCAGCACCGCAGGTCCGTCGATGCTCACCCGCTCCGTGGTTCCAAGAACCGTGGAGACCTGCATTTCCACAAGGCTGGTCAGGGGAATGCCACCCCATTGCTGTTTCGCCAGTGCCTCGATCGACCGGGCCAAGCCGGCCAGGCGCCCGCTGATTGCCGCCTGGAAATCATCGACGCTGTCGGTGCTTCGCGCGACCTGACGCATCATGGCCTGAACAAGAGACAGGATGTTCTTGGTCCGGTGGACGAGTTCCTGCAGAATGAAATGGACCCTTTCCTCGGCCTCAGCACGGTCGAAAGAGGCATTGGACAAGGCAATCGCCACCTGATTGGCCTCCTCAACCTTGGTGATGACAGGCGGGACGATTTCTCCCTTGCCGATCCGCTCTGCCATGATGGCGATCTGTCGGATACCACGTTGCAATTGCTGGGCAGCAACGAGAACAATACCGAGACTGAGAGCAAGGATGACTAGGCTACCCGCAATCAGGTTCCGCCAGGCGTCGATGAAAGACGCCTGAGCATCTGAGACAGATCCCCAGACAACAACCCGCCACGGCCATTCTCCGGTGCGAGCATAACCCACCATCAATTTTCCGTTGGAGGTGTCGATCACGGCAGTATTGCCGGAACCGGTCATCTGCTCCAGCAAAGCCGGGTCGAAGGGCTCGCCAGACGGCCTGTCATCCATGCCGCTTGAAACAATGACGCGATCATCCGCATCCAGCAATGCGGCCGACCAACCCATGGGGAGGCCCTCTGTCGATGTCATGCTGACCAGGCTTCCGGCATCCTGCGTGAGGACGATTGCAGCCGCCCCTGATGGCAAGTCTGGTTCGAGTGGCATGGCCATGCTGAATATCCAGCGCTGGCTGGTGCTACCAAAGAAGATGCCGGATAGTGTTGTTCTGTTTCGCTCTAGCGCTTCATCTACCGGTTTTGTGTGGGCGAGCGGTCGCAGCGGAGCACCAGGTGGCACGCGGGTATTGAGAAGCTGATTGCCCTGTCCATCAGAGAGCATCACATAGAGGTCTCCGCTTTGCAGACTGGAGCTGACCCGCTGATGGAACACCGTGAGATCTGCATCCCGTAGATCGGCTGAACCGCCGAGAAGGCGCAGCGTGGTCGACATGTCCTGCAGCTTGCGCTCGACGGCCCGACTGACCATTTGGGCATCCTGTGCTGCCCGCAGCTGTAATCGCTGAAATTCCTGATTCTCGAGCTGCAAGAGCAGGAAGACGACGAAGAGGATGAGCGGCAAGGTCGCAAGGGCAGCCATTGCGATAAGGTATGCACGGATCGACGCTGTCGGAAATTTCGAGAACAAAGGCTTCATCGCTTGACGACTCGTTCACCTACGGCGCGCCCATCACAGAAAGCACCAGAGCTGCTTTGCATTCTCATCTGGCCCCTTTTGAACCAATCAGGCCGCTGCGCGTTACCTGCATAAGAAAACCGGAGAGCGGGTTCATGGTATTCAAACCACAACGATTTCATGAGGAAGGACCTGAAGTAGGGCGAGAATTTCCCGTTGATGCAACGCTGGAGACCGCCGTGGCCGACGCCCTTGCGTCGTCTGAGGGCGTTGATGCAAGTGCCTTGCGGGTCATTGCCCGGCGCGGAGAAATCCTGTTGCTCGGAAAGTTCGACAGTCAGGACGAACTTGATCGCGCGATCGAGATTTCCATGGCCATAGCTGGGGTTAGCCGGGTTCGCGTAACGGCAAGCGAAAGCGACCTGACTTAGCCAGGTCGGCCGTGATGACCGGTCGAAACGACGAGGTTCTCGATGCGATATACTTATGCATCGCCACTCGCCTCTGACTTGCGCTGAATTGCTAGGCGCTGCCTTGTCCCCCATGTTCATTCATGCACCTTCGTGCCGCCATCTGCCCTATTGGGGAGTGACATTTCCACTGGTCCCAGACGGAGGAACCGGCTTTTCGCTGATTTCGCGCATATGCCCCTTCAAATCCTGATGGCGCAGCACGAATGACTTTCGCGCGTCTGCAAGTCGGTCGGACTGCCGCCTCGCCGCCTCTACCGCCAGTCCATAGCTCGGATAGGCCGGCGATTGAGTGCCATCCGTCAGCACCACCCATCCCGACGCATCAGGAACGATATCGCAATAGTGTTCGCCCATCGCCACTCCTCCGGTCACATGCCCCGTGCATGTGCAGCCGCGTTCTTAACGTTTGCTGAACGAGAGGGTTCCCGCGCAGCGGTAATTTTTCCAGTCGCGATGATCTAGGATTGCCGCGCAAAGAGAAGGGATGCGCCCGGAAGATCTATGTCGTCCTTTTCATCCAGCGTCTCCATCAGGCCATCCGCATGAATAATGGCACCGGCAAAACGGGGCATTCGTTTGGTTTCATCGGAAAAATTGGCACGCAACTGCCAGAGGCCTTTGCCAAGCCGCCAATCGACAGCGACCGCACCGTCCGCCGCCAGAAGAACCTCTCCAGCATCACCCGCTGCCTCGGCGAGCAGCGGAACCAGGAAATTCTGACGTTTTGTGATCAGGTCGGCGATCCTTGCCTGCTGCCTCTGCCCCATCTCCGTCGATGCAAAACCCCAGTCCAGTTTCGAGCGAATGAACGTCTCTCTGTCATTGGGGTCGCTGATATCGTCGACGGATACATCATCATGCGCACCGAAGCCGCGCGCCTGTTCCAGCCGGTCCTTCGGCATGTCCTTGGTGATATGTGTCGGGTAATCGCTGAAGAAGAAAAAGGGCTGGCGGCTGCCATAGGTTTCGCCCATGAACAGCAGGGGGATCTGGGGCGCAAGAAGCAGCATCGCCATCAGCCGGTCGGCGAGGTCCTGATCGACCAGGGCCAGCAACCGTTCACCAAATGCGCGATTGCCGATCTGGTCGTGATTTTGCAGGAAATTGACAAAAGCGGTCGGCGGAAGATGCCCGCTCGGCCCGCCGTGGAGATCGGGATCGAGATATTCGACATTTTCACCTTGCAACACAAAGCCCGTCGCCAGCGCCCGACCAAGGCGGGTCCAAATATCTGAGGCAAAGGGTTTGAAATGCCCTCTCGGCTCATTTGCAGCCCAGGCATGCAGAAGGTGGTGATAGCCGTCGTTCCACACGGCGTCATAGAAATGCGGCTTCCCCTCATCATCCCGCTCAAGCCAAGGGGTCTGGTTGCGATTGTCCTCGAAAACGAGGTGAACATGCCGCTCGCCGCTCACCTCCCGAACTGTCTGCGCCAGTTCCTCCACCAGATGACGCTCCGAGCGATCATCGAGAATGTGATTGGCGGCATCGACGCGAAGACCGTCAAAGGCATATTCCTCGATCCAGTAAAGCGCGTTGTCGATGATGAAATCGCGGCACGGCGACTTGCTAAAGTCGATTGCCTGTCCCCAGGGCGTGCCTTTCTCCTGGAAGAATTCGGGTGCATAGACGGAGAGGTAGTTTCCGTCGACGCCCAGATGATTATAGACCACGTCGAGGATCACCATGAGGCCGAGCCCATGGGCGCGGTCGATCAGCGCTTTCAGATCATCAGGAGAGCCATAAGGCGGATAGGGGGTATAGAGCAGCACTCCGTCATAACCCCAGCCACGCTGGCCACTGAAGGCGGCGACCGGCATCAACTCGATGACGGTAATTCCGGTGGCCGCCAGATCAGCAAGCTTTTCGGCTGCGGCGGCAAAGGTGCCTTCATCCGTAAAGGTGCCGACATGCAATTCGCAGACAACCGCTTCATGCCAGGGTCTGCCCCGCCACTGCGTATGCCGCCACTGATAGGCCGTTGGATCAACGATCAGCGAGGGGCCATGGACGTCATGCTTCAATGCCCGCCCAGCAGGATCCGGAACATGCATGCCCTCCGGCAGGACGAAGGCATATTCGCTGCCTGGCACGACACCGGTGACCAGAAGCTCAAACCAGCCATCACCGACAGGCGACATCGGGGTGGTTTCGCCATTCAGCCAAAGCGAAAGCGTGCTCAGGCCCGGTGCCCAGAGGGCAAAGCGGACTTCTCCGGCGGCCACATATTCAGCACCCCAGCGCTTCGGAAAGACCCGGTATTCCGGCTGTTGCAGGGCTTTCAGTTCCGCATCCGTCAAGCCGGTCTCAATCATGTCGCCCTCCATCCGCCAGCCTTATTGCCGACAGGCAGGCAAACACGGGAGCAGACCGGAAGGTTCCCCTGCCCCATGCCCAAAGAGGCATGCAACGAGGGGCCGTGAAAACACCTGGATTGCGGAACAATGGGCAGGCAGCGGAATTGGGTCTTCAGGGGATCACGAGCACCAAGGAGGCCGTTATCATGAGCCATTTGAAACAGGATCGGCTGCAGTGCGCCGATGACCGACGGATCAGCGCCGGCGGCACGCCGGAAACCCCCAATACCCCGCCGGACGACCAACCGCCCATGCCCGCTCCCACCTGGGCGCCGGATGTGCCGGTGACCGAGCCAGAACCCGATGTTCTGCCCGATGAGGTTCCGCGGCCCAATCCCGATGAAACCCGCGATCCGCCGGTCGTTGAGCCAAGTGCAAGCGCCTTCTTTCGCGGATGAGGATCAGCCAGACAAGCCAAAGGCGGCGGAGGAATCATCCTCTGCCGCCCTCCTTTCAATCCTATGCAAGCTGAACGCTATCGCAAGATGATGCCTGTTGCTCAGCGCAGGCCAGCCACCTGATCCCAGCGGGCCTTGCCGTGGATGAAGCGCTGCCAATCGTTTTCCGAGCCATAGAAGACGTTGAGGTCAATCTCTCCGCCTGCCCCTTGCGAAAGGCCTGTGCCGGAATACTGCCAGAACAGCCATTTGCGCTCCGGATAGCGAACGGAGGGGTGGGCTGCGACAGACCGCAGCCAGAAGGGATAATCACGGAAGTGTCCGCGCAGATTGTCCTCGTAGAAATCCGGGGTCGCATAGATGATCGGGCGCTTGCCATAGTGGCGCTCGAGCCGGTCCATGAAGACCTGCATCTTTTCGCGGACCTCACGCGGCGAGAGGCGGAAGCGGCAGCTTGATTCCCCGTTATATTCGACGTCGATCACGGGTGGCAGCGCATCCGGGTCCTTCGGCACATTGCGGATGAACCAGTCGGCCTGCTGGCTTGCCACGCGGCACCAGTAGATGAAGTGATAGGCTCCACGCTTGACGCCAGCCGCCTTTGCGGCATTCCAGTTGGCCTTGAACATCGGATCAAGATGATCGCCGCCTTCGGTCGCCTTGATGAAGGCGAAATTTGCCCCGTTCTTGCGAAGCGTCGGCCAGTCCAGCTCACCCTGCCAGCGAGAGACGTCAACGCCATGCACCGGGTGACGCTGCGGCGCCGCCTTGCCGAAATTGATCGGCTTGGCATCGCTGAAGCGTTGGCCATAGACCTTGTGATGCTGACCACGGCGGAAGGGCACAAGCTGGGACGCCAGCGTCGAGACCGGGCGAGCATCGGGAACCGGCATGCCGGCACTCGTTCCTGGCGTTTCAAAATGGGAAACACCGGACGATGCGTTGGCAAAGGCAAGGGCCTGACGGTCCTGCCCGGCGGAAGCCCCGATTGCCCCGGTCGTTTCGCTGACGGCCACCTGAGGAACGGGTGCACCCACACCCTGCTGGGAGGCCACCTGTTGCGAGGAGGGTGTCAGCGTCAACGCCTCTTCAGGCCCCGCCGACCGGCATCCGGAAAGAACCAGACAACCGAACACAATCGAAGAAACAGCCTTCAGACGCATGATCACCCGCACAAGCTAAGCAGAACAAAAACTCGACCACCCACGCGCCGCCGCGCAGGCGAGGATCGCTAACAAAGCCTTACCGGAGAAGGATGAATGAATGGTTTATCGGGGGGGTAGGGCTCGAAACTCGCTTTGCTCAAAGGAGGTGCGTGAGCGCCTGACTTCAGGCCGTCCGGGGGTCGAACAAATGATCGGTGCTGGGGAATTCGCAGCGGGCCTATTTGACTTGGACACGCGGGGAAGCCAATCGCGCTTCCAAAGCTTACAGAACCGAAAGATACTCTTGGAGCTCAGCCACCGTTTTGGGGAGGCTTTGCCTTTCCAGGGTTTGCAAGTACTCTTCCGAGGTCTTCGGCGGGTTCCGTAGCCGCGCCCGACAGCGCTGCGCCGCAATGATCACGCCCGCGTTGTTCAATCCAAATTGGTGGAATATAAAATCATCAGGGTGGAGTACCTCGATGTTGTATTTTGCGACGGTGGCTTTGGGAAAGTCTTTCAGGTTAAACGTCACGATTGCGTCGCTTGACGAAGCTATGGCTGCCGCCAAAACATGCCTGTCATCCATATCAGGCAGAGTGACAGACGGGACAAGATCCTCATAACCTTCAACCATACAATCTGGCACGGCGGCATTCATCAAGTCTTTGGTGCGACCGAGTTGCTCCGCCGTTAGATCGTGTCGATCTTTCAGCACATTGCGGATCCATTCATCATGGATCTGCTCCGACCATTTGGCACGAAAAAGCCCCGCCGCTGCGAGCTCCATGAGGAAGTCGCGCAGCGGTGCAGGGTAAAGAACGCAAGCGTCCAGAACGACTGTGTATCGTGATTTTTTAATACCCCATCCCCAGTTTCTGCGCTTGCTCGGCAAGCTCGTCCATGAGCCGCTTCCTTTCATCCTCCGCCTTTCGGCGAAAGTTATCGAGGTCGCTGAATTTTATGCGGCGATGGCTGCCGACCATGTGAAACGGGATTTTTCCTTCTTCCAGCAGCTTTATCAGGTAGGGCCGCGACACATTGAGCTGATCTGCTGCCTCTTGAGTTGTGAGCTCGGCATGCACAGGGATCACCGTTACGGCATTACCTTGGGCCATCTCCGTCAACAGGTGGTAGAGCAATTCGCTCACGGCTCTCGGGAGCTTCAGCGGCTCGCCGCCGTCCACTTGGACGCGGAGTTCCGCACCCTCGTGTTTTGCGCGCGATATGTAGCGACTAGCCTGAGCGGCCAATTCGGTATCGTCCGCCGTTGGCAATATTGGGCGTTCTAGCAATTGCGACATGGGCGACATCCTTCGCTATATTTACTTCAGGGATATGGCAGCGAGTCAGTATCCGCAATATTCGCATCAATCGCAATATCCGAAATTCATAAACATTCTACGATGCCCTTGGCTCCAATAGCGGAGACCACCCCGCAGACCACGCAGGAGCTTGTCGCATTTCATATCGCGTCGAGTTGCAGCGCATGGGAGAAACCCACTGAAAATCAACGAATCTCAATCGCAACTGCTACGACACGCGAAGGGAAAACTATCAGCTAAGTACTTGAAAAATGGTGCCCGGAGGCGGATTTGAACCACCGACACGCGGATTTTCAATCCGCTGCTCTACCAACTGAGCTATCCGGGCATCCTGGCCTTGTTGTCAGCCATTGGCCTCTCCTGCAAGAGGCCGTCGGGGTATTTCCCCGGGAGCGAGCGGGGTTATAACATCTTGTTCGGCCATGGCAAGGCGGTTTGCCGCACTTTTTTGAAGAAGATGTGAAAAAGGCAGAAAGGCCAATGTGAACAAGGGGATCGGCGCCATGGGGGCGAGCCTGTCGCCGGTCGTGGCGCGAGAAGTTTCGGGCTTTTCAGCCTTCAGCCGCGCCCGTCGTCCTCGGCCTTGCTCTCATCCTCGGCAACGGGGATGGCATAGGAGCCTTTCAGCCAGCGCGAAAGATCGAGATTGCGGCAGCGGTCCGAGCAGAAGGGATAGTTTTCGCGCGTCGAGGGACGGCTGCATTCGGGACAGGGCCTGGTCTTGCGCAAGGGTTCGACCTTTGCCATCGGCCTTTCGTCTTCGCCTGCCATGGCGTCAGCCTTCCGTCCAGCCGGTATGCACGTCATAGCCCTCGCCCGAGAGCATCTGCAGCGTCTCAAACAGCGGCAGGCCGACGACATTGGTGTAAGAGCCGACAAGCTTCTGGACAAAAGTGCCGGCAATGCCCTGGATGGCATAGGCACCGGCCTTGCCGCGCCATTGGCCAGAGGCGAGATAGCATTCGATGTCATAGCCGGAGAGCCGCTTGAAGCGGACCTTGGTCTCGACGATCTTCTGGCGCAGCTTGCCGTCGGGCGTGATCAGGCAGACGCCGGTGAAAACCCAGTGGCTGCGTCCAGACAGAAGCTGGAGTGCCGAGGAGGCTTCCTCGATATATTCTGCCTTGGGCAGGATGCGCCGGCCAACGGCCACGACCGTATCGGCGGCCAGGATATGGCTATCCCTCCAGGTCAGGTCCTTGCGTATCTCGGCATAGGCGGCCTTGGCCTTGTCGGCGGAGAGGCGGCGGGCCAGCGAGCGCGGATGCTCGGACTTTGCCGGCGTCTCATCCAGGTCCATGGGCATCAGGCGCGCGGGCTCGATGCCTGCCTGCTTCAACAGGTCAAGGCGGCGCGGCGACCCGGAGGCCAGTATCAGCTTCTGTCTCAGTGGCATGAACCCTCCCGCAGGCGGCGGGCTTACTTGAAGCGATAGGTGATACGGCCCTTGGTCAGGTCGTAAGGGGTCATTTCAACAAGCACCTTGTCGCCGGCGAGAACGCGGATGCGGTTCTTGCGCATGCGGCCTGCGGTGTGGGCGATGATCTCGTGCTCGTTTTCGAGCTTGACCCGGAAAGTCGCGTTCGGCAGCAGTTCCGTAACGACGCCGGGAAATTCGAGGACTTCTTCTTTTGCCATAGAGCGGTTGTCTTCCTTGATGTTTCAAACGGGGGCCGATTGCCGCCCCCTTAAAAAGGTTGGCGGAAACTACACAATCGGCGAGGATTTGTGAACCTTGCAGATCAGGCTTTCGGAATTTGTTTCAAAGGGCCTGCAGTCGGGGCTTTTACCCCCTGACGAAGCGCTCGACAATCAATCTTTTCAGCCGGTCTCGCACATCGCGATAGGCATTCAGGATCTGCTCGCGCGTGCCCGTCGTTCCGGTAGGGTCGGGCATAGGCCAATAGGCCACGTCAACAGCGGTCGAGCGGGTGAGTTCAAGGGCTGCGTGATGGGCCTCGGGCGAGAGTGTGATGACGAGATCGAAATAATCGTCCTCCAGATCCTCCAGCGTCTGTGGCTGACGACGACCAAGGCTCAAACCCTCCTCGTCCAGTACCGCATCCACGAAAGGATCGCGTTCACCGCGCTTCACGCCGGCCGATGCCACATAGATACCCGACGGCAGCATGGCGCGGGCGAGCGCCTCGGCCATGGGCGAGCGGATGGAGTTCATGCCGCAAACAAAGAGGATCGCGCCTGGACGCCGGTCTTTCAGATCGCCGGAACCGGGATCTTCCATCCGGTCATCCACGCCAGTAGAGCACGCAGACCAGCGTGAAGAGCCGGCGTGCCGTGTCGAAATCTATTCTGATCTTGCCGTCCAACCGGTCCATCAGCGTCTGTGAGCCATCATTGTGAATGCCGCGCCGGCCCATGTCGATCGCCTCGATCTGCGATGGCGTCGACGTGCGAATCGCCTCGTAATAGCTCTCGCAGATCATGAAGTAATCCTTGATGATCCGGCGAAAGGGCGTGAGCGACAGAATGTGGGTTGCGACATCAGCACCCGCCTCGGTCTTGATCGAAAAAACCAGCTTGCTGTCCATCAGGGACAGTTGCAGGCGGTAGGGACCGCCAGGATGGCCTACCGGCTCGAAGCTGTTTTCCTCGATCAGGTCGAAGATCGCGACGGCGCGCTCATGCTCGACATCCGGCGTCGAGCGGCCGATGGTCTCGTCCAGAAAGACATCACAGAGCCGGTAGGCGCTTTCGCTCATCGCTCGATCACCCTTCCAGGTTCAGACGGATGGCAACCGAGCGCGCATGGGCGTCGAGCCCCTCGGAATTCGCCAGCGCGATTGCCGCCGGTGCCAGCTGGCGCAGCTGCTCGGGTCCAAGCCTGAGTATCGAGGTACGCTTGACATAGTCGAGCACCGAGAGGCCGGAGGAAAAGCGTGCGGAACGCGCCGTTGGCAGCACGTGGTTGGAGCCGCCGACATAGTCGCCGATCACTTCCGGCGTATGGCGTCCGACAAAGATCGCGCCGGCATTGAGGATCGCCTTGACGAGCGGTTCCGGGTCAGCGACGGCGAGTTCCAGATGCTCGGCGGCAATGCGATTGGCAAGTGGAATGCTGTCGTCCATCGTCTTGACGAGAATGATGGCGCCAAAATCGCGCCAGCTCGCGCTTGCCGTTTCGGCGCGGTTAAGGCTCTTCAACTGTCGCTCGACAGCCTCTTCCACCGCCTTGCCAAAGGCGCGATCAGTGGTGATCAGGATCGATTGGGCTCCCGGATCATGCTCGGCCTGGGCAAGCAGGTCGGCAGCCAGCCAGTCCGGATCATTGTCAGGCTCGGCAATCACCAGAACTTCCGATGGACCGGCGATCATGTCGATGCCGACCGTACCGAACACATGGCGCTTGGCGGCGGCAACATAGGCATTGCCGGGGCCGACGATCTTGGCAACAGGCTCTATGGTTTCCGTGCCATAAGCGAGAGCCGCCACGGCCTGCGCACCACCGATGCGGTAGATCTCGGTGACGCCGGCGATCCTGGCTGCGGCCAGCACTGTCGGGTTGATCGCGCCCCCGGTTGCCGGGCAGACCATCACGACACGCGGCACACCAGCCACCTTGGCCGGCAACGCATTCATCAGCACGGATGAGGGATAGCTCGCAGTGCCACCGGGCACATAGAGGCCGACCGCATCGATAGCCGTCCAGCGGGAGCCGAGGCCAACACCGATGGCATCCTCATAGATATCATCCTTGGGCATCTGGCGGGCGTGATGGCGCTCGATGCGGCTCGCCGCAAGTTCGAGTGCGGCCAGAAGTTCCGGTGATATCGAGCGATAGGCCTCGTCAATCTCCTGCTCGGTCACCCGCATGGGCAGGGTGTCGAAATCAATCCCGTCGAAGCGGCGCGAGTAATCCGCAAGCGCCGCATCGCCACGCTGACGCACATCGTCGATGATCTTGCGAACGATGTCGTTCACATCATCGGACACTTCCCGCTTGGTGGAAAGGAACGCCTTGAAGCGCGCCTCGAAATCGTCGGATGTCTGATCAAGCCAGATTGCCACGTCCTCAGTCTTCCTTCCTGCCCCTGCCCTCGTTCATGCTGCCCGTCGTCGTCCGCTCAGTCGCCGGGATGGCCTGGCTTGCTAGCCGTTTCCCATGCGCCACCGGTATCGGCCAGCTGCGCCTCGATGCATTCGACATCCAGAGCGATGGTACCGCCGCCCGACAGGACAAGTTCGATCACGCCATCAGGCCCGTCGTCCTTGATCAGGAACCGCACTGCCAGCAGCGACAGGACATCATCGCCCTTGCTCCGGTCAAAGCCGATTGAGCGGACAGCCTGGACCCGCTTGAAGCTCAAGACGGCGCGACGGCGCTCATAGCTTTTTGCGGCGCGATCGGCCTTTTCCCAGACGAAGCGATTGACGGCCACCGAAAACAGGCTCGAACGGGCAGAAAAGGACAGATCCGCCACCTTGAACACCGCATCCTGCATATGAGCAGAGATGACCGAAAGGTCATCGGCGTCGAGGGCGAGTAGTTTCAAATCCGTCATAATACCTTGTCCGTCACTGCTGCATCCAGCTCCACCCTTATTCAGGTGAGGCCTTCCGCCCTGCTCATCCTTTTGACATAGGTTGTCGCTTGTCCAGAGGCAACCGGACAAATAGACCGAAGTCTAATTCAATCGCTGATGCGTTCCACAAGCGCGCCACAACGGGTCAGCTTTTCTTCCAGCCGCTCGAAGCCGCGATCGAGGTGATAGACGCGGGACACCATGGTCTCGCCTTCGGCAGCAAGGCCGGCAATCACCAGCGATACCGAAGCGCGCAGATCGGTCGCCATCACAGGAGCACCACGCAGGCGGGAGACGCCTTCGATCCGCGCCGTCTGACCGTTGAGGCTGATCTTCGCTCCAAGACGCGCCAGTTCCTGCACATGCATAAAGCGGTTCTCGAAGATGGTTTCGGTGACATGCGAGACACCCTGGGCGCGGGTCATCAGACCCATGAACTGAGCCTGCAGGTCGGTCGGGAAGCCCGGAAAGGGTTCGGTGACGATGTCAACCGGACGGATGGCCTGGCCATGGCCAATGATGCGAATTCCACCCTCAACGGCCGAGAGTTCGGCACCCGCACGGCGGATCGCCTCGACAGCCGTGTCGAGAAGCGTCATGTCTGTTCCGGTCAGGGTGACATCGCCGCCGGTCATGGCAACGGCCATGGCATAGGTACCGGTCTCGATCCGGTCCGGCAGCACCCGATGGCGCGCACCCGAGAGGCTTGGCACGCCCTCGATCGTGATGGTCGAAGTGCCAGCGCCTGTGATTTTTGCCCCCATGGCAATCAGGCAATTGGCGAGATCAACCACTTCGGGCTCACGCGCTGCATTGCCGATCACCGTGGTGCCGCGCGCCAGGGAAGCGGCCATCAGCATCACATGGGTCGCGCCAACCGAAACCTTCGGAAAGGTATAGTGGGCGCCGATCAGGCCGCCCTTGGGCGCTGTTGCATTGATATAGCCACCGTCGATTTCCATCTCGGCGCCGAGCGCCGTCAGGCCTTCGATGAAGAGATCCACAGGCCGGGTGCCGATGGCGCAGCCGCCCGGCAGGGAGACGCGAGCGCGGCCCTCTCGGGCAAGAAGCGGGCCAATGACCCAGAAGCTTGCCCGCATCTTCGACACCAGTTCGTAAGGTGCCGTCGTATCGGCAACCGTGCGGCAGGTGAAATGGATCGTGCGCGCATAGGAGCCGTCCTGGTGCTCGCGCCGGCCATTGACGGCAATGTCGACACCGTGATTGCCCAGGATGCGCACCAGGCCCTCGACATCGGCGAGATGCGGCACGTTTTCGAGGGTCAGCGTATCGCTGGTCAGAAGCGAAGCAATCATCAGCGGCAGCGCTGCATTCTTGGCGCCGGAGATCGGGATGATCCCGTTCAGCTCTTTGCCGCCGACAATCCTGATGCGATCCATGTAAGCCTACGATACGGGCAAAGCCCGCCTTTCCTGAACGAAGAGAGGCCCTGCCCTGAGGGCATGGCCGAAAGAGAGACCAGAGGGACAAGCCAGACCTGGCGCGGCTGGCTCTTTAGACGAAAAGCAACTTCTGTTCAATTCGAAGCCGCTCGCCTCGCATTAATCATCGCGATTAGTCTTAATTGCGGCAGGCAGACCATCCGTTTCGTCTGCGTCTCCGGCGCGGCGCGCCCGCTGCTGCTGTTTGCGCTTGAGTAGATTTTCACGCAGCTTTTCGGCCGTGCGCTCGCGCCGCCTGACCTCCGCCTCGCTCAAGGCCTGCACCTGGCGTTTCTTGCGGACCTCGGACGCATCTTCTTTCTGCGCGCCCGAACCTTCCCCGCCTGTCCTGTCCACATCTTTCATCATGGCGGCTTGATAGCGCGAAAACCACGGGCGCAAAAGGGGTTTGCCCGCCCCGCAACAAATCTTGGCCGCAACTTCTCTTTTCCGGCTTGCACTGCCAGTCAGACTGTGGCAATAGGCCCCTCGTTCCGGGCCGGCATCCATGGCCGCCCGCCAGATGCTGCTATAGCTCAGGGGTAGAGCACTCCCTTGGTAAGGGAGAGGCCGAGAGTTCAAATCTCTCTAGCAGCACCATTTTTCCCGATTACCGAATTTTATTTGGACAGCGATCGCGCGATCATCGCGTGATGATCTGTTGTCAGCTGCGGACCTTCAAAAGACAAAGGCGCACCATGGTCGCAGTTTCGCGAGCCCGTGATGCGCCTTAAAACGAGTGTATGCTTCAGGGTCGCGTCATCGTGACTTCCAGATCGCCCACCATGCCGACATAGAGCCGGTCGTCCTCGCGGTCCACGCGGCCGGTCATCTCAAGGCCGTTTGCGGTCGTGTAGAGCATGATGCTCTGGCCATCATTGTTTTCCGAATAGGCTGACAGGGCCATCAGTGCTGCCGGGCAATCGCCGTCATGCTGCAGAATTGTCCAGATGCCCTCGGCATAGGGTTCGTTCTGAAACTCGATGTGGCAGGTGCCCTCTGCGCTTTCGAGAGCCCAGGGGCCAGGTTCGACGGCATGAACCGGCCCTGCCATCAACAAGGCGGTCACGGCAAAGGCGGCGATGGATCGGATACGGATCGTCATAGTCTGAGTTCCTTGAGCGTTCATGAAATTCCGAAGTCTCTGTAAGGGCGCGCCTTTCGTCTCGTCAAAGGCCGGAATTGGCAAAAGGATCAAATGCCCAGATTTGGCTGCTCATGGTGTTGACCGGCGCCATCTTGATTTACATTACATTTTCACTATGTATTTGATAGATCGTTCGCAGAAAGGATTTCCATGCGCACCCGCCCACTTACAGCCCGCTATCACGTTACAGGACAGTTGCAACCAAAGGACATGCAGGCGGCGGCAGCCGAAGGCTATCAGGTCGTCCTGTGCATGCGGCCGGATGGCGAAGGCTGGGGCCAGCCGAAGTTTGCGGCCATTGCCGAGGCCGCAAAAGCTTCGGGGATAGAGGCACATTATCTGCCCGTCGGCGGCAATGCGGTGCCGATGGAGCAGGCGGCCAAGCTCAAGGCGATCCTGCGCGAAACGGAAGGCAAAGTGCTGGCCTATTGTGCTTCCGGTGCACGAAGCTCCGGGCTCTATCAGATGGCGCAGAGCATGCCGGGCTGAAACCTCGATTGACGTCGAGTTTCTTTAGAGGCTCAGAAGCCGCTGGCCAGACGCTGGCGCAGACCTTCGAGATCGGGCGTTGCCACTTCCTTCAGTCGGCGCTCCCAGTCGAGAGCCGATTCCACGATCAGCCGCAGGTCGTTGTAGCGTGGTTTCCAGCCCAGCAAGGCGCGTGCCCGGCTGGAATCCGCCACGATATAGGCAGCGTCGCCGGGACGGCGCGGGCCATATTCGATGGCAAAGGGATGGCCGCAGGCCTGGCGAACGGCGCGCAACACGTCGAGCACCGAATAACCGACGCCATAGCCGCAATTGGCCGTCATTGATGGGCCGCCCTCGCGCAGATAGGTCAGGGCAGCCAGATGGGCGTCCACCAGATCGTTCACATGGATATAGTCGCGCACGCCGGTGCCATCATGGGTGTCATAGTCCGTGCCCCAGACGGATAGTGTCTTGCGCTTTCCAAGGGCTGCCTCGCAGGCGACCTTCAGGAGATGCGTCGCGCCGAGCGACGACTGGCCGGCTCGGCCGGCAATATCGGCGCCGGCCACGTTGAAATAGCGCAAAACGACGTGTCGGAGATCATGGGCTGCAGAGGCATCGCGCAGCATCACCTCGCTCATCAGTTTCGACTGGCCATAGGGGTTTTCCGGTCGCAGCGGCGTATCCTCGGTAACCGGCAGCGCGACATCCGGCGTCCCGTAGACGGCTGCAGTGGAGGAGAATATGATCTTGTCGATCCCGGCCTCAACGGCTGCGGCAATCAGACGGCGGGTGTTACAGGTGTTGTTCTCATAATATTCGAGCGGCGCGCTGACGGAGTCCGGCACGACAATCGAGCCCGCAAAATGGACGATCGCCTCGATGCTGTTCTCGACAAAGATCTGGCTCAACAGATCCTTGTCGCCAATGTCCCCGAGATAGAAACGGGCCTTGGGTGCCACCGCCCAGCGGAAGCCCGTCGACAGCCGGTCGACAACAACGACATCTTCACCGGCATCCAGCAGCGCCCAGACCATATGGCTGCCGATGTAACCTGCACCGCCTGTTACCAAGATCGCCATGATTCTTCTTCCCGTTTCTTGTTGTTGGGAAGAGGTAACCAGATGGCACCTTAAAAGTTGTTTCCAAGCTCGCCTAAATGACGGATTTTCATGGAATATCAGAGGGTAAGGTAAAGTCCGCCTTACCCGGATCATTCAAATTTTATCGATACCCGCCCACACTGTCACAGTGCGAGAATGTACCGGCTCAAGCGATCGGCGGCATCTTCGATGTGCTTTGGATTGCGCAGGAAGCAGGCGCGCAGAAATGGCGCTCCGCCCTCGCTGAAGGCTGTTCCGGGAGCCAGACCAACGCCGGTCTTGTCGACGATATCGAGCGCGGCCTTGCGGCTGTCCGTAATGCCGTCGATCTTGAGGAAGGCGTAAAGCGCACCCTCGGGCTTCAGGGTCTCGACGCGGTTGGTAGCAATCAGCGCATCACAGAGGATGTCACGCGAGGCCCTGGCGCGGACGATGTTCTCGGCAATAAAGCCATCCCCCTCATTCAGCGCCACGACAGCACCGCGCTGCATGAACTGGGCAACACCCGAGGTGGAATACTGGATCAGGTTTTCGAGAACTTGGCCGATCTCGGGCGGAGCCACCAGCCAGCCGACCCGCCAGCCGGTCATCGACCAGTTTTTGGAGAAGGAATTGGCAAAGATGACCCGGTCACCCTCTTCCATCACATCCAGGAAGGAGGGAGCGCGCTCGCCCTCACCGAAGTAATAAAGCGCATAGATCTCGTCGGCGAGGATCCAAAGCCCGTGACGACGGGCGATGGTGAGGATCGTCTTCAGGTCCTCCTCCGTCGCCGTCCAGCCAGTCGGGTTGGAGGGTGTATTGATAAAGAGCGCTTTTGTCCTTGGCGTGATCCGGGCTTCCAGCGCCTCGAAATCAAGCGACCAGCCGCCATCGGCAAAGGTCAATGGCAGACCGACTGACTTCGCGCCTGCCAGGTCGATAGCCGAGACAATGTTCGGCCAGCAGGGCGAGAGATAGATCATTTCGTCGCCCGGCGAGGTCAGCGCCTGGACGGCAAGTGCAATCGCCTGCATGCCGGAGCCTGTCACGTAGAAATGCTCCATCGGCAGGTCTACCGCGAAGTGCCGCTGATAATAGGCCGACAGGGCCTGACGCAGTTCGGGCACGCCACGCTGCCAGGTATAGAAGGTCTCGCCGCCGAGAAGAGCCTCGCTCGCGGCTCTGTTGATGAAATCGGGTGTCGGCAGATCGCCTTCACCTGCCCAAAGCGGCAGGAGCCCATCGCGCCCACGGGCATAATTGATGATTTCAACAATGCCGCTTTCCGGTGCGGCCAGGGCGCGGGGGCTCAGCGAATAGACGAAGGACATGAATGCTTGTCTCCAGAGATCTGTTGCCCATGCTCTAGCCGATCAGCGGGCAAAAATCTCATGACAATCCGTGAGCGACGAATCGATTCAGGTGATGGATGGCCGCAGGTCGCTTGGCGCCTCGGCCATCCTGTGTCGAATGATGGGGCGCCTCAGCCCTTTTTCAGAAGGTCGCGGATTTCCGTCAGGAGCGCGATGTCGGCCGGCGGTGGAGCGGCTGCCGCTTCTTCCTTCTCCTTTTTCTCGAGGGAGGCGCGAAGCTTGTTCACGCCCTTGACCATCAGGAAGATGATCCAGGCGAGGATCAGGAAGTTGATGATGACGGTTATGAAATTGCCATAGGCGAAAACGGCACCCTGCTCACGGGCAGCGGCCAATGTCGTCGCCGTGACATTGATGTTCAGGGGCAGGAAATAGTTGGAAAAGTCAAAACCGCCGAAGATCACGCCGACAATCGGCATGACGATGTCTTCGACCAGCGAGTTGACGATCAGTCCGAAGGCGCCGCCGATGATGACGCCGACGGCGAGGTCCATCACATTGCCGCGTGCGATGAAAGTCTTGAATTCGTTCAGCATACCCCTGCTCCAGTTAAAGTAGATCCAGACGCGGAACGGGCTTCCAGCGTCCAAGCTATCGTTAATACAAGATTAAACTGCCGCAAACGGGAAAGGTCTTGTCCCGACTACATTCTTTCCGGCATAACCCGCGCGCTTGTCACGCTTGTCTCAGACTTAAGGTCAAGTGCGGGGAGATTTCAAAAATCAATAACATCACCTAGAGTGGCACCAGGCGCCGTTCAGGAGGAGAATGCGTGCTCCCGGGATGGATCATCGTTGTCGCAGCCTTGGGCTATCTGTTGTTTCTGTTTGCCGTTGCGAGCTACGGTGACCGGAAATCGCGCATCCATGGCGTTCCGCCAGGTGGCAGGCCAATGGTCTATGCCCTCAGCCTTGCGGTCTATTGTACGTCCTGGACTTATTTCGGTGGTGTCGGCCTCGCCGCTGATAGAGGGCTTGAATTTCTCGCGATCTATATCGGTCCAATCCTGATGTATACGCTTGGCATGCCCATCCTTCGGCGTGTCGTGGAGCTGGCCAAGCGTGAGCGCATCACCTCCGGTGCAGACTTCGTTGCCGCACGTTACGGGAAAAATCCGATCGTCGGCCTGATGGTGACGATCATCTATCTCGTGGGTATCGTTCCCTACATCGCGCTTCAGCTGAAGGCCGTTTCCAGCTCGGTTGCGGCGGTCATGGACCCGACGGCCTATGGCATTGGCACAGGCAATCTCTATTTCATCGACCTGCCGCTGATCGTTGCCTTCCTGCTTGCCTGTTTTGCCGTCGTTTTCGGTACCCGACATACCGATGCCACCGAGCACCAGGATGGCCTCATCCTCGCCATTGCGATGGAATCAGTGGTCAAGCTCCTGGCGTTCTGGACACTTGGTCTCTTCGTGCTTTTCGTCATGTTCGATGGTCCTGCCGATCTTTGGCAGCAAGCCAGCGAGAGCCCCATGGTCATGGAGGCGCTTGGCCATGAGACGCCTGCCGGTCGATGGCTGCTGCTGATTGCGCTCTCGGCTTTTGCGATCATCATGCTGCCACGGCAGTTCCATGTGACGGTCGTCGAGAACCGAACCGAGCGGGAACTGAAACTTGCCGGCATTCTCATGCCGCTTTACCTGATCGCGATCAACATCTTTGTCCTGCCCGCTGCTGTTGCCGGGTTGCTGACATTCAACGGGACGGGCGACCCGGACCTCTATGTCCTGTCGATTTCGCTGCATGAGGGCGCGAGCTTCGTTTCGCTGTTTACCTTTATCGGCGGGTTCTCGGCTGCGACCGCAATGGTCATTGTTGCCTCCGTGGCTCTCGGCATCATGGTGTCGAACGACATGGTCCTGCCGATCTTTCTCAGGCAGAAGCTGCTTGGCACACCCAGCCAGCGAGCAGATTTTGCGAAGACCCTCCTGCATATCCGCCGAACCGCGATCTTCGGCGTCATGTTGCTCGGCTATGTCTATTTCCGCACCGCCGACGGCTCGACCGGGCTCGCCAGTATCGGCCTTCTGTCCTTTTCAGCCATTGCCCAGATTGCGCCGGCCATGTTCGGCGGTCTTTTGTGGCGGCGGGCAAACGCGCGCGGCGCGATCGCCGGCCTTGCTTCCGGCTTCTTCGTCTGGGCCTATCTGCAGTTCCTGCCAAGCCTTGGCACCACGGACCATTCCTGGATTGCTTCTGCCGTTCTCGGCTTTCTATTCCCCGGCTTTTCGATGTTTTCGGGCGAGGCGGTCGACAATTTTGTCAATGTCACGATCTTCAGCCTGATGGTCAACACGCTCGCCTTCATCATCGGCTCACTCAGCCGCAATCCAAGGCCGGTCGAGCGTATCCAGTCCAGCGTCTTCATCAAGCGCCAGTCGCGCAGCAATATTGCCGATCGCGGCTGGAAGACCAGCGTCACCGTTGGCGAATTGAAAAGCGCGATCTCCCGCTATCTCGGCACGGAGCGGATGCAGCGCTCCTTCCGTTCCTATGAAATGAAGGTGGGCAAGAAGCTGGACGACAACAGTCTCGCGGACATGGCCTTCATCCATTTCTCCGAGCAGCTTCTCGGCAGTGCCATTGGCTCATCGTCCGCGCGCCTCGTCCTGTCTCTCATCCTGCAGAAGGCAGAGGACAGTTCGGCCGATACGGTCTGGCTCCTCGACCAGGCATCCGAAGCGCTACAATACAATCAGGACATGCTGCAGACTGCGCTCTCGCAGATGGATCAGGGGATTGCCGTTTTCGACGCCTCTGACCGCCTGACAATCTGGAACCGGCGGTTCCGCAATCTCCTCGATCTTCCCGAGCATGTCGGCCAGGTCGGCTTCCCGCTCTCGGACATTATTGCGATCCTTGCCCGCCGCGGTGACGTGCGCAATGACGACGAAGAGGCGCTGGCGAAGATCTTCCACCAGTTCGACCATCCCTTCCAGATGGTGCTTGGCGCCGGTCAGCGCATTCTCGAAGTGCGCTGCAACCTGATGCCGGACCAGGGTCTTGTCGCGACCTTCACCGATATCACTGCGCAGGTTGCTGCCGACCAGGCATTGAAACAGGCGAATGAGACGCTGGAGCAGCGGGTCAGCGAGCGCACGGCGGAACTGACCCGGGTGAACCATGCTCTGGCTGAGGCCCGGGCATCGGCCGACGAAGCCAACCTTTCCAAGACACGCTTCTTCGCCGCCGCCGGACACGACATTCTCCAGCCACTGAACGCCGCCCGTCTTTATTCATCGTCGCTGGTGGAGCGCCTCGGCGCCTCGGAAAACAGTGCTCTGGTCCGCAATATCGATTCCGCGCTTGAATCGGTTGAGATCATCCTGGGCGCGGTTCTTGATATCTCAAGGCTTGATACGGGGGCGATGAAACCGAGATTTGCGGCTGTTCCCTTGCAAGGCCTCTTTGAACGCATCGAAACGGACTTCCAACCCGTCGCGCGGGAAAAGGATCTCGAACTCGTCATCATGCCGACATCCCTGTCGGTGCGCTCGGATCCCAATCTCCTGCGCCGCCTTGTCCAGAACCTCGTGTCGAATGCGATCAAATACACGCCCGCTGGTCGCGTCATCATCGGCGCCAGACGACAGGGCAGCGATGTCGTTATCCAGGTCACGGATTCCGGCATCGGCATTCCAGCATCGAAATTCAAGACCGTGTTCAAGGAGTTCGCCCGGCTAGAAGAGGGAATGCGCACCGCGTCCGGGCTCGGTCTGGGTCTTTCAATCGTTGACCGCATTTCCCGCGTGCTGAACCACCGGGTGGAGATTTCCTCAAGGCCCGGCAAGGGCACCACCTTCAAGGTCGTGATGCCGCTGGACCTGTCCAAGCCTGCAACGCGCAAGGGCAATACCGTCACATCGATTGATCGTAACGCGATCCCGCTCCAGGGCTTCCGTGTGCTCTGCATCGACAACGAGCCGAAGATCCTGGAAGGCATGCAGCTTCTGATTTCCGGCTGGGGCTGCGAGGTAACCTGTGTCGGTTCGATTGCGGAAATGGACCAGTTGATCGCCGAGAAGAAAGACCCACCGGATCTCGCCATCGTGGATTATCATCTCGGTGACGGAAGCGGGATAGGCGCTGTCCTAAGGCTGAGAGCCGTCTATGGCGCGGAGATCCCTGCCCTGCTGATCACGGCGGACCGGACCGCTGATGTCCGGGCCGAGGCAGAGCGGCAGAACATTGCGTTGCAGAACAAGCCGGTCAAACCCGCCGCCATGCGGGCCTTCATCACCCAGGTATCCTCGCGCAAGCAGGCAGCAGAGTAGGTATGAATAGTCCGCGAAGGCTTACCAGCTTTTCAACGCACGCAGCGTCGGCGTCTTCTTGAAGACGTGTTCGTCCATCCTGCACAAAAGTCTGTCGAGCAGCGATACCGCATCGACGATCGCTGGCCCCTTGTTGAGCATGACGCATTCCGCCCGTGCCGCCATGGCCGCATCGGTCATCTCGCTACGGGTCGGGATGCCCTCCTTGACCATGTCTTCCAGCACCTGGGTCGCCCAGACACAGGGGACTGAAGCGGCTTCGCAAAGCCACAGGATCTCTTCCTGCATTTCGGCGAGCCGCTCGAAACCGATTTCTGCGGCGAGATCGCCACGCGCGATCATGACGCCGAACGGGCCGCGACGCCGGGCACGAACCATCAGATCCGGCAGATTGGCAAGCGCTGCCGGCTGCTCGATCTTGGCGATCAGCCCTATCGGCTTTTGCCCCTGACCGAGGCGGGCAAGCACGCCATCCAAGAGGTCGATATCGTCCGGACGGCTGACGAAGGAATAGCCGATCATGTCGGCGCATTCGACCACCGTCGCAAGATCGAGTTCGTCCTTGGCCGTCAGCGGTGAAAGGCCAAGCGCCGTGTCGGGCAGATTGATGCCCTTTTCCGGCTTCAGCTTGACGCCACCGGCTTTCACGCGTTCGACGCGGATCACCGCTTCGCCGTCGCTCACGGCCTCCACCACCGCATCAAGCTTGCCGTCATCATAACGAAGCCGATTGCCGACCGCGAGGCGCGTGACCATTTCGGGCAGCGAAACGGCTGCGGCGAACGGAAGATCTGCGTTCGCCTCGGGGGTTCCGGTCGCAATCAGCCGGATCCGATCACCGGCCTGCAGCTTGCCCTTCTTTTTCAGCGCAGAAATCTCGCCCGTGCGGATCTTGGGACCGGCGATATCCATCAGGATGCGGATTTCACGGCCAGTTTCCTGAGCTGCTTCCTTGACGAAGGCGGTCATGGCCCGCCAGGCATCCGGACCATCATGGGCGCAGTTGATGCGGGCAATGTTCATGCCGGCATGGGCAAGAGCCCGGATCAGCTCCGGGTTTTCAGCCGCCGTTCCGGGAAGCGTCACCATGACCCTCGTCCGGCGTCCAGGAGACGCCTCGCCCATCAATGCGGTTGTGGCCTTTGTCAGTTCGGATTCGCCTGTGAAAAAGGCTGTCTCGCTCTGGCAGCTAACCATGGCTTCGCGACCGGCGAGGCTTGCCAGCGCATGGGCAACTGCATCCAGCGTCGGCAAGACGCGGCCTTCCAATCGGCCGAGCGAGGAAAGGCCAAGCGCCATCAGCCGGCGCTGCAAAATCCGCAGATCCTTCCGGCGAAGCGCGAGATAATGGGCGAGATTTCGTGTCGCTTGATCGGGCGTGCGGTCGTCGACGGCGAAGCGATGTTCGAAGACGACGGCTTCGGATAACACCGCTTCGCGCAGTTCCAGCACCTCTTCCAACAGGCTTGCAGCCCGAAGGCTACTGGACTGGATTTCCTGGGTATTCATCTGCGTTGCCCACCGTGTCTAGACCGGTGACAACCTTATTGTTGCAATCTAACGGATCGATGACAGCACCGGAGCGGACGAGATTGTCCGAGAGGCTTTCAAAGCCGCATTTCCCAGAGGGTCGCCCGCTGCAGCATGCCGGCATCGGTCTGAAGCTTCACGGCGCGAATGGGCTCAAAGCCACTGATCCGTTTGGTGGCGGCATGGCGGCCATGGTCGACAAAGACCTCGATCGAGCCATAGTCGAGGAAGACGCGGAAGCGACTGCCGCGCGCGCCCTTGCCAAGATAGCGGGGACCGGGTTTGCCATTGTCATGCAGGATCTCGATGCCTTCATCCGTCTGGACCAGCGCCAGACGGGTTTCCGGATGCTCCAGCTCCAGCCGGAAATGGGCGCCCGGTTCTGCAAGGTCGAAGAGGATTTCGACGGCACCGTGAGGCAAGGCAACCGACTGGCCGGCAGCCAGACGGGTTCGATCAAGCATCCGCCCCCGCAGGCTTTCGGCGGCCTGGATGGGTGGCGTCAGCAGGGCTCCGTCCTCGATCTTCAGGGTGCGCGGCAGGCTCATGGCGCTTGGAAAATCGATCGCCGGCCCGGTATCGGCCCAGTTGCCGATCCAGCCGATGCCAACCGGTGTGTCGCCATCAACGAAAGCCTGGAAGGCGTAGTTGTCCGTGCCGAAATCGAGTTCGCGACCGAATTCCTTGGCAAAGTGGCGGCCATCGAACCAGCCGACATCGACCATGGTCAGGTTGCGGCGTCCGGTGTCTTTATCCTCGCCATTCATCAGTCCATAGATCAGGGCCCAGCGGGTGGCCGGGTTGCGGGCATCGCCATCCAGCGGCAGGAGGCAGGGGCATTCCAGCGCAGTGGTGCGATACTGCGTCTCGACAAAAAGCTTGCCGCAATAGCGCCAGCCCGTGGCCGCCGTGCCATCCTCGGTCTCGTAAAGCAGTATAACGCCGCCTTGGTCGCTCTGGCTGCCAAGCAGCATCTTCCACAGGCCGTCGGGTCCGCGGAAGACATAGGGGTCGCGAAAATCGGGGGTCAGCCCCTCGCCGTCAGGTCTCTCCCCCAGCAGCACCTCAGCCGCACCGGCACTGAAGAGATCGCCGGAGGTGGCGGTCATCTGGATTTCCTGCTCGGGCGTACGCTCGGCGATCTTTTCCGTGAAGAAGACGCGGATGCCGGGCCCATTCGGAAGAGCAATCGCCGAACCCGAGAAAGCACCTCCGCGCATATCGGGCCTGACAGTCACGGCTTCCGACGGGAAGAGAAAAACCGGCAGATGGCGCCAGCGCAGGTAATCGGCGGAAACGGCATGGCCCCAATGCATGTTGTTCCAGATCCGGCCATGCGAATAGTGCTGGTAGAAAAGATGCGGTCGTCCGCCGAAGCGGCCAAAGCCGTTCGGATCATTCATCCAGCCGAAAGGCGGACGAAAATGATAGCCATGTGGCAGGTCCGGCGCCTCATTGGCCGGGTTCGTGTGCAAGACGGTGATGCCTGTTTCCAGCACGTCGTGGGGCGTGAACCAATAGGCCACCGAAAGCGAGGTCATTGCGGGATCATAGACGCATTCAACCTCGCCACCGCCGAATATCTGATAGATGCGAAAGGAATGCTCCTCGGCATTGACCGCCTGCACCTCGCCGAACTTTCCGTCACTGTTGCGGAGCGACACCGAGCCCGGCTGGTCGGGGCTGATGGCCTTCAGCCAGAAATGCAGGATGGCATTCACCGGCAGTTCCGTCGCGATGACCTTCAGGTTGTCCTCCATGTAGGTTCGCGTATCCATGCCGTCTGTCTCCTGCTTCTTCTTCACGTTCTGGCCGGGATCAACGGGAAAGCGCCAAAGGCGGTTCCGGCCTTGCCGACAAGCTCTGTCCAGAAAGCATAGCCTGTCACGGAAGCTTAATCAAAATGTCATGGCCGTGTGACCCGAATCCGCGAGCCTGCCGCCGTTTCGCTCTCATCGAGCTTCCTCAGGAGAAAACGCCCATGCGTCCCTGGCTTGTTCTTCTTGCGGCCTTTGCCGGATTTCTGCCCGACACAGCGGGCAATGCCACAGCCCCGCAACTCGCAAACTCCTCCATCAGCCGCTCTTTCCTCATCCATGAGCGGCTGAACTCTGCCAATCAGTGGCGGGACCATGTGATGGTGGTTGCCCATCGCGCCGGCTGGAAGGTGAATGGCGTGCCCGTGCGTGCCGAAAACTCCTTTGCGGCGATCGATCATGCCGCAGCCTCGGGGATCGAGATGGTCGAGCTCGATATCCGCCGTTCGAAGGATGGCGTGCTGGTCATCATGCATGATGAGACGCTTGACCGCACAACGAACTGCCAGGGACGTGTTGCAGACTGGACCCTCACCGCGCTTCGACGCTGCAATCTCGTCATCGAAGGTTCGCGGCAGGTTACCGAAGAGCGGGTGGCGACACTGGCGGAGGCGATGCTCCGTGCGCGAGGTCGCGTGCTGATCAATATCGACAACAAGCTCGAACCCGAGGCGCTGATCGAAATCGCCGCTCTGGCTCGAAGCCTCGATATGGCGGATGGCGTCCTGCTCAAGCTCGCCGTCTGGAATGCCGAGCGGTTGGCACTGGCCGAAACGATCACCCGGGCGATCGGTCCGGATGTTGCCTTCATGCCGATCCTGGCCGATGACGCAGTGCGCGATCCGGCTTTCATCGAAGAGGTGAAACTGACAATTCAGCCGCCTGCTGCCGAGCTCGTTCACTGGTATCGCGATGCCGGCGCTCCAATCACGACGGATGGCGGCCCGCTGCTCTCACCGCGCGCTCAGGCGGTGGCGATCCGCAACGATGCCCATCTCTGGATCAATACCTATCCCATTACCGACCGGCCAGAAGGCATGGTGGCAGGGGGACGCGGGGATTATCTCGCGCTTTCCACCGGACGACCGGAGGATGTCTACGGCTTCTTCATCGAACGGGGCGTGACGATCATCCAGACGGACGAACCGGATGCGCTGATCGCCTGGCTGGAGAACCAGGGGCTTCGCCGGCCCTATGCGTTGACGCAGTAGGCGAGCGCTTGGGGGGATATTTAATTCTCTCCCCTGGAGGGAGAGAATGCGATTTCGATGAATTAGCGGCAGCTCCGCTGCGGCTAAACATCAGAAATCGCCAGTGAGGGGGACATTCCTGCCCGCCTGACTGACCCCCTCATCGGCGAAATCTGAGGTTTAGCCTGTGGCTAAGCCCTCGATTTCGCTTCTTCTCCCGCAAGGGGAGAGGAAAGGCGGCACCAAAATTCAATCTGTCAAAAAACCATGCCCAATGTCCGGTCGGGTTTTGCCCTCCGGTTGCGGCCATGTCGGCCTTTGTCTTTCGTCTCGGACAGGGCGCCAGAAGCAACCTATCTAAGTAGTTTATGTGGCTCCTTCCGGCGCCCTGTTCGGTGTCTTCATCATCGCAGTGTCTCGCTGCAGAGGCGGCGGTGACGGGACGATCATTGGCGATCCACCGTCGTCCGGGCTTGAGGGTCGGGTCCCGCCTGTCCTTGTGAGACAGGCCAAGAGCCTGGCCGGTTGGCCCGGGAGGTTCCCGCCGGATGTGCACCCCCGGCCGGACCCTCATTCCCGGGGATGTCCCTTTGATCCTTGTCGGATCTTCAGAGCTCCCCGCCGTCTTTTCATCCGGCATTTGCGCCGGACGCCTCCTTGTGTGCCTCCCAGGCACGCCCCTTCTGATCAGGCAGGAAGATCAAGAACCGGCCATCCGTGCCGGTATTCCCTTCTTCCTGGCGAAGGGAGGGAGACCGTTGCGACGCCGTTATCTTGGACCTGCGACAGCCCTCCACCCCGGCACCGGCCCCGCCTCGCCGGACTTCGCAATGTCCGGTGTATCCGAGGGCGGAACGGCACGAGTATGAGGCAGAGAAAACGGAGGGGGATGAAAATGGGGTATGGTGATTGGAAAGATTGGGGAATTTGGAATGATCATCCCCCAAAAAGCAGCGAAACCGCGTCGTTAACCCGTAAGGGTTAAGGGGATTTTTTGAGAGGCGAGGTTTCGATCACGGAAGTGTGATCGCAGGTCTTTTCTCTCCCCTGGAGGGAGAGAATGCGATTTCGACGAATTAGGCCAGCGTAAGCGGCCTCAACATCTGAATTCGCAAGAGAGGGGCTCGGTGAGGATGGTGCCAGCATAACCGCGCCCCTCTCCGGGAAAATCTGAAGTTTAGGCGGCTTGCGCGCGCCTAAGCCTTCGATTTTCCGCCCTCCCCCGCAAGGGGGGAGGTGGGGCGTGCCAGCATCCCTCTCATCGCCTTCGCGCGGCGTCGCGATCAGGCAGCCTTGGCGGCTTCACCATAGGGGTCGAAGCGGCCGTAGAAGGTTTCGCCCTTGGCGGCCATGTCCTTGAGCAGCGGGGTCGGGGTGAAGTGGGCGCCGTAATCCTTGGCGAGGCGTTCGCAGAGGCTTACGAAGTTCTTCACACCCATGCCGTCGATATAGGACAGGGCACCGCCGGTGTAAGGTGCAAAGCCGAAGCCGAGGATCGAGCCGATATCGGCTTCGCGCGGATCGGTGACAATGCCTTCCTCAACGGTGCGGGCGGCTTCCAGCGCGATGGTCGCGAGGAAGCGTTCCTGCAGGGTCTTGACGTTAACGGCTTCCGGCTTCTGCTGCGGATAAAGATCCTTCAGGCCCGGCCAGATGTGCTTTTTCGCAGGCTTGGCAGGGTAGTCATAGAAGCCCTTGCCGTTCTTGCGACCGAAACGCTCTTCCTTCTCGACCATGCGGGAGACAAGCTCCATGTGGCGCGGGTCGATGGCCTTTTCGCCGAGATCGGCAACGGTTGCCTTCAGGATCTTGAGCGAAAGGTCGATCGCGACTTCATCATTCAGCGACAGCGGACCAACCGGCATGCCGGCAAACTTTGCAGCATTTTCGATCATGACCGGAGGTACGCCTTCGATGAGCATGTTGTAGCTCTCGGACATGTAGCGCAGGACGCAGCGGTTGACGAAGAAGCCGCGCGTGTCGTTGACGACGATCGGGGTCTTCTTGATTGCGGCGACATAGTCGAGCGCGACAGCGAGTGCCTTGTCGCCGGTTTCCTTGCCGAGAATGACTTCCGTCAGCATCATCTTCTCGACCGGCGAGAAGAAGTGGATGCCGATGAAATCGACCGGGCGCTTGGAATTTTTCGCCAGACCGGTGATCGGCAGCGTCGAGGTATTGGACGCGAAGATCGCGCCTTCCGGCAGAACCGCCTCAACCTTCTCGATCACGGCCTTCTTGACGTCGCGGTCCTCGAAGACGGCTTCGATGACGAGATCGGCATCGGAGAGCGTATTGTAGTCGTCAGAAGGGGTGATTAGCGAGAGAAGCTTTTCGCCCTCGTCCTTGGTCATCTTGCCTTTACCAACGGCTCCGGACACCAGGCCGTCTGAATGGGTCTTGCCCTTGCCAGCGGCCTCCATGTCGCGGTCGATCAGGACCACGTTGATACCGGCGGCTGCCGTGACATAGGCAATCGAGGCGCCCATGAAGCCAGCGCCAACGACGCCGACCTTCTTCAGCTCGGTCTTTTCGACGCCAGCCGGACGGCGAGCGCCCTTGTTGAGCTCCTGCAGCGAAACGAAGAGCGAGCGGATCATCGAGTAGGCCTCGGTGGTCTGCAGGATCTCGGTGAAATAGCGCTGCTCGATCTTCAGACCCGTATCGAAGGGAACCTGCAGGCCTTCATAGACGCATTTGAGGATGGCAAGCGCTGCCGGATAGTTGCCGGCGGTTTCCCGGCGCAGGATGGCGGAGGCGGCCGGCCAGAGCTGGGCAGCAGCCGGAGTCCAGATGCCGCCGCCCGGAGCCTTGAAGCCCTTTTCGTCCCAGGGGGCAACGGGCTTCAGACCGTCCTTGATCATCTGCTTTGCGGCATTGATCAGTTCACCCGGCTCGACAACCTGATGGACAAGGTTCATCGCCTTCGCGCGTGCTGCCGTCAGCGTCTGACCCGTGGTCATCATCTGCAGGGCATCCTGCGTGTTGGCAAGACGCGGAACGCGCTGTGTGCCACCGGCGCCGGGGAAGATGCCGACCTTGACTTCAGGCAGGCCGATCTTGACCGATTTCGCATTCGAGGCAACGCGGCCATGGCAGGCAAGCGACAGCTCGGTCGCGCCACCCATGCAGGTGCCATTGATGGCGGAGACCCAGGGCTTGCCGCAGGTTTCGATCTTGCGCCAGAGCCAGGTCATGCGACCGGCGGCATCAAACAGCTTCTGGACGGCTCCCGCCGGGTCCTTGGCCTTTTCCTCGTCGATCATCGAGAACATGGACTTGATCATCGTGAGGTCAGCGCCGCCGGAGAAGGACGACTTGCCAGAGGTGAAGACCACACCCTTGACACCGTCATCGGCACAGGTCTGATCGACGATCTTCTCGATCTCGTCCATGACTTCGACGGTGAAAACGTTCATCGACTTTTCCGGCATGTCCCAGGTGACGAGGGCAATGCCGTCGGAGTCAGTTTCGATGGTGAAATTCTTGTAGGTCATGATGGGATTCCTCTTCCCTGAAATTCGCCGATGTCGCCGCCGCTCCGCGTTGGGTGCGATCTGGCGGGGTTAAGCCCCTCCCCCTTGTGGGGAGGGGTTGGGGAGGGGAACTTGGTTCAGAAACCCCTCCCGCCTGCCGGCCACCCTCCCCACAAGGGGGAGGGTTAAGACCCCCATCAAACGCGCTCGATAACCGTTGCCGTGCCCATGCCAGCGCCGATGCAGAGCGTGACGAGCGCGGTGTTCAGATCGCGGCGTTCCAGCTCGTCCAGCACCGTGCCGAGGATCATCGCGCCGGTGGCGCCAAGCGGGTGACCCATGGCGATGGCGCCGCCGGCGACGTTCATCTTGGAGTGGTCAACCTCGAAATGCTGCATGAAGCGCAACACGACGGCGGCAAAGGCTTCGTTCAACTCGACGAGGTCGAAATCGGAAATCTTCATGCCAGTGCGCTTCAGGAGCTTTTCGGTCACGTCGACCGGACCGGTCAGCATGAGGGCCGGGTCGGAACCGATATTGGTGAAGGCGCGGATGCGGGCACGCGGCTTCAGGCCCATGCTCTCGCCACCTTCCTTGGAGCCGACGAGAACTGCGGCAGCACCATCGACGATGCCGGAGGAGTTGCCGGCATGGTGAATGTAGTTGATGCGCTCGATTTCCGGATGGGCCTGCAGACCGACGGCTTCGAAGCCGCCCATTTCGCCGGGCATCTGGAAGGAGGGGTTCAGGCTTGCCAGCGACTGCATGTCAGTGCCGGGGCGCATGTGTTCGTCACGGTCGAGAATGACAAGGCCGTTGCCATCCTTCACCGGAATGACGGACTTGGCAAAATTGCCGGCCGCCCAGGAGGCAGCGGCGCGCTTCTGGCTTTCGACGGCATAGCTGTCAACATCGTCGCGGCTGAAGCCGTATTTCGTGGCAATCAGGTCAGCGGACACGCCCTGCGGCATGAAATAGCCGGGGAAGTTGACCGAAGGGTCCATGTACCAGGCGCCACCCGACATGCCCATACCGACGCGGGACATGCTTTCGACGCCACCGGCGATGACGATGTCATCCGAGCCGGCCTTGACCTTGCCGGCGGCGAGATTGATCGCATCGAGGCCAGAGGCGCAGAAGCGCGAGATCTGGATGCCCGGAGCAGAGAAATCGTAACCGGCTTCGAAGGCGGCGGCCTTCGGGATGACGGCACCGGCTTCCATGACGGGGTCAACGCAGCCGAAGATGATGTCGTCGACAGTCGAGGTGTCGAGGCCGTTGCGGTCGCGCAGCGCTTCCAGCGTCTTGGCGGCAAGGCGAGGCGTTGGCACTTCGTGCAGCGAGCCATCCTTTTTGCCGCGCCCGCGGGGCGTGCGCACGTGGTCGTAAATAAAGACGTCAGTCATTGTCTCTCTCCCTTGGGCGCTTAGGCGCCGGAATATTTCCCTCTTCTCCCCAAGGGGAAAAGTGCCGAGCGAATGCGAGGCGATAAGGGGACCGATTGCGCAAGCCCCCTCATCCGGCCCTATCGGGCCACCTTCTCCCGCAAGGGGAGAAGGAGAAGATCAAAACGCTTCAGCGGCCATTTCCATCAGGCTGTCGGCGCCGGTCTCGATGCGGGACTTGCGCAGCGCCGTCTCCGGCATGATCTTTTCCATATAGAAACGACCGGTCAACAGCTTGTTCTTGTAGTATTCGGCGTCACCGGTGCCTTCGGCCAGATTGGCCTGCGCGGCCTTGGCCATGCGGGCCCACATATAGCCGAGCACCACGAGACCGAAGAGATGCATGTAATCGGTGGAACCGGCGCCGGCATTGTCGGGCTTTGCCATGGCATTCTGCATGAACCACATGGTGGATGCCTGCAGGTCGTTCAAGCCCTTCTTCAGGCTCTTGGTGAAGAAGGTGAGATTTTCGTCATTGCGGTTCTCTTCGCAGAATTCACCGATTTCCTTGAAGAGCGCCATGACGGCGCGGCCACCATTGAGGCCGAGCTTGCGGCCGACGAGATCAAGCGCCTGAATGCCGTTGGCACCCTCATAGATCATCGCAATGCGAGCATCGCGGACATACTGGCTCATGCCCCATTCTTCGATATAGCCGTGGCCACCATAGACCTGCTGGGCCATGACGGCATGATCGAAGCCCTTGTCGGTCATGACGCCCTTGAGGATCGGGGTCATCAGGCCGAGGATATCGTCAGCGAGCTGCTTTTCAGCGGCGTCGCCCGAGCGGTGAGCGATGTCGGACTGGAGGGCTGTCCAGAGCGTGAAGGCTCGACCGGCTTCATTGAAGGACTTGATCGTGAGCAGCGCGCGGCGGATGTCCGGATGGACGATGATCGGATCAGCCTTCTTGTCCGGCGCCTTGACGCCCGACAGGGACCGGCCCTGGATGCGCTCGCGGGCGTAGTTGGCGGCGTTCTGATAGGCGATTTCGGCAATCGACAAACCCTGCAGGCCAACGCCGAGGCGGGCCTCGTTCATCATGACGAACATGGCGGCCAGGCCCTTGTTCTCGGCGCCGATCAGATAACCGGTCGCTTCGTCATAGTTCATGACGCAGGTGGAATTGCCGTGGATGCCCATCTTGTGCTCGATCGCACCGCAGGACACACCATTGCGCGCGCCGACGGAGCCATCGTCGCCGACCATGAACTTCGGCACGATGAAGAGCGAAATGCCCTTGGTGCCTTCCGGCGCACCTTCGATGCGGGCGAGCACGAGATGGATGATGTTGTCGGACATGGTGTGTTCACCCGCCGAAATGAAGATCTTCTGGCCGGAGATCTTGTAGCTGCCGTCGCCATTCGGGACGGCCTTGGTGCGCAGGAGGCCGAGATCGGTGCCGCAATGCGGTTCCGTGAGGTTCATCGTGCCGGTCCAGGTGCCCTCGACCATTTTCGGCAGGTACTTCTGCTTCTGCTCGTCGGAGCCATGGACAAGAATTGCAGCGATTGCACCCTGGGTGAGCCCCGGATACATCATCAGCGCCATGTTGGCGGACGACATGAACTCGCCGACAGCGGTATGCAGCGTATAGGGCAGGCCCTGGCCGCCGAATTCGGCAGGAACAGCAAGGCCGAGCCAGCCGCCCTGACAATAGGCGTCATAGGCTTCCTTGAAGCCCTTCGGCACCGTAACCGTGCCGTCGTCGTGGCGCTTGCAGCCTTCCTGGTCGCCGGAAAGATTGATCGGGAAAAGCTGCTCCTCGGCAAGCTTTGCCGCCTCGCCGACAATCGCCTCGATCATGTCGGGGGTGGCATCCTCGAAACCGGGCAGATTGTTGTAGCGGTCGATGTTGAGGACATCGTTCAGGATGAAAAGCGTGTCATTCACGGGGGCCTTGTAGACAGGCATCGATCATCTTCCTCCAAGACTGATTTCCGACCATTGCGGACTGGTTCAAGCTTATACAAATAATTGACGTGCGCGTAAACGTCAAAATATCAACCCGCCTCATTTTTCCCGATGCGGCGCGAGGCCGCAGTTCTCCCAGGTCGAGCTAAGCACCCCCTGCTTGCGCGGGGCATTTCAACAAAAAGTTAAAGAATTCGAACACCAGCTTAACCGCTTGTTTACCACGTTTGTTGAAAGGTTGGTTACGAAAGCTGCGCGTCCTGCTCGGTCTGCTTCGCCTTTGCTTCCCCGAGGGGGTGTCCATCATGGCGAGGATGACTGTTCGGGGTGCGTGCATGCCCGAGACGCCTTCGGAGTGCCTGCGCCTCCGAACCATCATCAAAGCGAGTGGTAACATGAACGGATCTCGATCCAACTCCCAACGGCCCGGCGGCGCATCCTCACTTGACGCGCTGAACCGCACCATAGAGGGACTGGAGGCCAAGATCGAAGATCTGATGAACCAGGGCGCTGGCGCGCGTCCCACGCGCGAGCCGATGCGGCCACGGCGCGAAGATGTGCGCGCGTCCATGGGACATCCGGTTTCGTCTGGCTATGCCACAACAGAGCAGGCTGGCGTGACACGCCGGGGTTCCCGCTCCCCAGAGGTGCAATCATCATCTCTTGACCCGCTGGCCCAGATCCGCGAGCGCCAGCGTATGCTCGATGAGCGGCGCCATCGGGTGCCTGAGCGTGCCACCGCGCCAGCCTACGGGAAGAACCTGCGGCAAGAGCCGGTCATGCCTGCGCCTTCGCCATCCGCACGAACCACTGACCGCATCGCCGAGCGCATGCCGCCGGCACCCGCAGCGCCTGCTCGTGATACCGGCCGCGAAATCCGGGAAGCCTTGCTTGGCCTCCGGCAGGAACTGAAGCAGGACATTGCTGACAGTCTCGCGCGCGAGATCAACGGGCTGCGGTCCGAGATGCGTACCATCAGGGCGCTGGCCGAAGAGCGTCGCCCGAACGAAGACATGCGGGCCGACATTGCGCGGCTGGCCGAAAGCATCCAGCATCTTGGCGCCACAAAGGCGCCCGGTGCCGATGCCCTGCGCCAGGAATTCGAGGGTCTGCGTTCGCTGATGGACGGACTGGCGCGCGAAGACAGTGTCAGCCGCATGGAGCAGCGCTGGGACTATGTCGAGGCGCGCCTCGACGAATTTGACGGCGCAACGCTGCGTCATGAACTGCTGCGGCTGGCCGAACGGCTGGAAGAAGTGAAGTCCCATATCGGTTCGGTTGGCGACAACCGCACCATTCAGGCACTTGAGGAAAAGCTGATCACCGTTGCCTCAGCACTTGAGCATATCGGCGCGCATATCAATCCGCGCGAGCAGATGGTGATGGAGCAGTTCGCCGGGATCGACAATCGCCTGGATGAGATCAGCCGCGCGATTGCCGCGAGCAGCCGGGTCAACAACACGCCGGACCCGGTGGTCTTCCAGCGGTTGGAAGACCGAATTCTCGGCCTTGCCCGGCAAATCGAGACCCTCGCACAACAGCGGCTTTCCGACCAGCAGCCAGCGGAAGAGCTCAGCCTTCGCCTGGAGGCGCTGACGCGGCGGATCGAGGAACTGTCCCAGGATCGCAGCGCGATCCAGCTGGAAGAGCGGCTCGATCAGCTCTCTTCGATGATGGAAATGTCGCAGCAGCCGGTTCCGCAGCCCGAGCTGACGAATTATCTGGCCGACATTTCCCGCAAGATCGATGCGCTGGAAAATGGCAGCGTCAATGATCGCCTCGCCGACAGGCTGGAACTCCTGGCGCGGCGGATCGAGGAGATGGAACCGGCACAGCCGGCCATTGCCCAGATCGACGACCGTGCGCTGCGCAATCTGGAAGAGCGGCTGAACGCTGTCGTCGACCGGCTTGAAGACACCAGCAGCGCGCCTGCCGCCGATACGGTCAGCCTGCGCAATCTCGAAGACCAGATTGCCAACCTCTCGGCCCTGATCAGCCAGCCGACGACGGATCCGGAAGTCTCCGGACGCCTGACTGCGCTCGAAGAATACATGGCGACCAGCGACGAATACATCATCGAGGCTGCGCGTCAGGCAGCCGAGACGGTGATGGAAAACTTCATGCGGCAGTCGGCGCAAAGCGGAGACATTCCGTCAAGAGTCGATGTGGACGCGCTTGCGGCACTGGCCGACCATCTGCGCAATCTTGAGGACTTCTCGCGTAATTCGGAAGAGCGAACCCAGCGCACTTTCGAAGCCTTGCATGACACACTGGTGCAGATTGCCGGACGCCTCGACGATCTGCATGTGAACAGCCATCAGCCGCAACCACAGCCGCCAATGTTTGGCCAGGCACCGGCCAACATGCAGGCAGATACACAGTCGTTCTCCCCGGCTCCGGTTTCGTCTTCACCGGTTTCCGGTGCTTCCCTCCTGCGCCAGGAAGCGCAAAGCCCGGTCACGCCACCCTATGCGGCACCGGCAGAACGCAGGCCGGATGCAGAAATGCAGCTTGCGGACAGACCGGAGCAAAAGACAAAGCACCCGATTGACGAGGAATTGCTGGCTGCCGCTGACGACTTTGCCGCAACAATGACTGCGCTGCCAGTCATTGAAGCCAACCGCGCTGACAAGAAGCCAGGCAAGCCCAGCCTGCTTGCCGGCCTGAGCAAACGATTCCTTCCTTCCAAAAAGGAGGAGAAGACAAAGAACAACCGCAAACTCGTTGAGCCGGCTCCGGCGCTCGACCCGATCGAGGTCATGAGTGAGGAGGAGGATGCAAACGAATTGCTTGAACCCGGCTCGGGCGCTCCCGATGTCCGCAAGATCCTTGAACGGGTCCGCGCAAGCCAGCAGGCGAGCCACAAGAATGGTGGCGGAAACGATCGCGACGAGGATCGCAGCGATTACATTGCCGCTGCCCGGCGCGCGGCCCAGGCGGCTGCGATGGAACTCGACCGTACACAGAAGGCCATTCCGGCAGCCAAAGCAAAGGAGGCAGCTGGTGTATCCATCTTTTCGCGATTTCGCCGTCCGATCCTGATGGCCGTTGGCGCGATCCTTCTGGTGGCCATGGCCATGCCTCTCATCAATACACTGATGAGCGGCGAAAGGGCTCCGGCCCAGATCGAGGCGCAGACGACGGACGATTCGAGCGCGCTTTCGCCGCCCTCTTCACCCGTTGAACCGGCTCCGGTCGCAGCAGACGCAAATGCTGCCATTGCCATCGCGCCGGAAGCTGCATTGACCGAGCCTGCAACCGCAAATCTTCTGGCGCCCGTCAATCCGGACAGTGCCTCCCCTGTTTCAGCCTTTGCGCCGACCGGTAACGAAACCGCACAGCCGCAAGGTCCTGTCGGCCCCAATGCAGCACCAATGCCAGCGACGCTTGCTGCACCCGGCGCCGAAGCCTTGAAACCGCTCGAACCTCTTGAGCCTATGGAAGCAGAAACTGCGCAAGCGCCGATTGTGGTACCCGCAGAGATTACACCGCAGTCTCTGGCAGACGCCGCCAGAAACGGAGATCCAATCGCGCTGTTTGAAGTGGGCGCCCGCTATACGGATGGCCGTGGCGTGCAGGCTAATTTCGCCGAAGCGGCAAAATGGTATCAGCTCGCCGCCGACAAGGGTCTCGCGCCTGCACAGTATCGCCTTGCCAATCTCTATGAAAAGGGAACCGGCCTGCCGCGCGATATGACGCTTGCCAAACGCTATTACGAAATGGCGGCCCTGGCTGGCAATGCAAGCGCCATGCATAACCTTGCCGTGATCTATGCTTCGGGTGCAGACGGCAACCAGGACTATGCGAAAGCCGCCGAGTGGTTTGAAAAAGCCGCAGATCATGGCGTTTCAGACAGCCAGTTCAACCTCGCCATTCTCTATGCGCGCGGAGACGGCGTGCCGCAGAACCTCGTGGCCTCCTACAAGTGGTTTGGCGTCGCGGCCAAGGGCGGCGACAGCGATGCTGCACAAAAGCGCGATGAAGTGGCCAATGCATTGAAGCCCGATGAACTGGAGCGGGCGCGGGCTGATGTGGAGCAGTGGGCACCGCAACCCCTCAACCTCGATGCCAACCAGGTCAATTCGCCTGACGCATGGACTGGCGAGGGGCTCAAGACTGCCAGTGTCGACATGAAGAAGGCGATCCGCAACATCCAGGCCATCCTGAACAAGAACGGCTTTGATGCAGGCGTTGCCGACGGGGTGCTCGGTGCGAAAACCGTCAGCGCAATCAAAGCGTTCGAGACTTCGATCGGTCAGGAACCCACGGGCAAGATCTCCGACAAGCTGGTGAATGAGCTTCTGGCACGCAACAATTGACCGCGGCTGTCACAAAAGGGGAAAATTCGAAGCGTATGGCGGGCTTCGGAATTGACTCACCCAGCCAGCAGGCGCAAGACAGATCAGGCAGGGACCATGTCCAATCAAGGACTTGGTCCCTCCTTTGATTGAGACGGAACGGGAGAGCCAGTTTGGTACCATCCCTTCGCCGCCCTGATGGGGGCAGTCGCATTTCGAGGTCCGACCGTGACGATCTATCTCCCGATCGCCGAACTTTCGGTGAATATCTTCATCATTCTCGGGATGGGTGCGGCTGTCGGCTTTCTGTCTGGCATGTTTGGCGTGGGTGGCGGCTTTCTCATCACGCCGCTTTTGATCTTTTACAACATTCCGCCGGTGGTAGCGGTAGCAACGGGCGCCAACCAGGTTATTGCCTCGTCGGTTTCGGGCGCGATTTCGCATTTCAGGCGCGGCACACTCGATGTGAAGCTTGGCCTGGTGCTGCTGGCCGGAGGCCTCGCGGGTGCGACCGTCGGCATCTACATCTTTTCTCTCTTGCGCCGACTGGGCCAGCTCGACCTGATCATCTCGATCCTCTACGTCATTTTTCTGGGCACAGTCGGCGGGCTGATGCTGACGGAAAGCGTGCGGGCCTTAAGGCGTGCGGCGCGCAACGAGCCGGTGACGCTTAAACGGCCCGGTCAGCACAACTGGGTGCATCGCCTGCCCTTCAAGATGCGCTTCAAGAAATCAAAGATCTACCTCAGCGTCATCCCGCTGATTGCGCTCGGATTTGCGATCGGCGTGCTGACATCCATCATGGGTGTCGGCGGCGGTTTCATCATGGTTCCGGCGATGATCTATCTGCTCAGGATCCCGACCAATGTCGTGGTGGGGACCTCGCTGTTCCAGATCATTTTCGTCACCTCCTACACGACGATGGTGCAGGCCATCACCAACTACTCGGTCGACATCGTCCTCGCCTTCATATTGATGGTCGCGGGCGTCATCGGGGCTCAGTATGGTGTCCGGGTGGGGCAAAAGCTTCGCGGCGAACAATTGCGGGCGCTTTTGGCGCTGCTGGTGCTGGCGGTTGGCGTTCGCCTCGCCATTGAACTGGTGGTGGCACCGGAAGATGTCTATTCACTGGCGATCGGAGGCTGAGATGCGTGCGGTCCTGACTTCGACACTTGCCCTGCTCTTGATGGCGTTTGCGAACCTCGCCCAGGCGCAGAACCCTTTTGCGCCCGACATTACAGGTCGTGAAGGGATCGACATCGGCACTTCGACCAGCGAAATCGCAATCACCTCCGATTTCTCCGGGGCAGATCTGACCGTCTTTGGTGCCTTGACCAATACGGATCAGCTGCTGCTGGCGATTGGCGAATATGATGTCGTGGTAACGCTGGAGGGCCCGCGCGAGGACGCCACTGTCCGGCGCAAGGAACGACTGATGGGTATCTGGGTCAACCGGACTTCGGTCACCTTCGAGCGGATGCCGCTTTCCTATTCGCTGGCGAGCACACGACCCGTCGATGACATTGCACCGCGACGCATTCTGGACCAGGTGGGCGTGGGGATCGAGCATCGTGACCTCGTGCCGACCGGTTTCATCAGCGGCCTGACCAACATTACCGAGTTTCGCGACGCCTTCCGCCGTCTGAAGGAGACAAACGGGCTCTATCAGCGTGACACAAATGGCGTGCGCTTCGTGTCTTCGAGCCTGTTTCGCGCGACACTGCGCCTGCCCGCGAACATTCCGAACGGTGTGCATATGGTACGCGCCTATCTCTTCAAGTCTGGCGAGTTCATTGCGGAGAAGGAATTGCCGCTGCGGGTCGTCAAAACCGGTCTTGAAGAGGCGATCACCAGTGCTGCGCATGACCGCCCGGTACTTTACGGCATGTTTGCCGTGCTGCTCGCACTCGTCACAGGCTGGAGCGCGAGCCTGATCTTCCGCAAGGATTGACGGGATCAGCCAAGCAGGTTGGCAAAACGCACCGAATAGACCCTGTCGCGACCCAGCAGATGGGCGACCAAGGCCGTCCGATCAAAAAGGCCTGTAAAGGCCTTGTGGCGGAGATCGAGCCCGCCGGTCAAAACGCCGAAAGACGGCATGACAAGACGCTTGCCATCTGTGGCAAAGCAGGGCCGGCGCACGGATTTCTCCCGCCGGCGAACCGTGGCGCTTGGATGGAGGTGGCCGGCGACCTCGCCAGAACCATGGGCCAGCGACGGTTCATGGCGGAAGGTGAGCCTCCCAAGAGCCACCTCATCGGCAGACAGGCCCGGCAAACCGAAGACGCCATCGGGATCGTGGTTGCCATTGACCCAGATCCATTCGCGATGGCCGGCCATGGCTGTGAGCATGTCGCGGAAGGCCGGCGGCATGAGGGCCGAGCCTGCCCGGTCATGAAAGTTGTCGCCAAGGCTGATGACGCTCTTCGGCTGGTAGCGTTGCAGTACGCGCTCAAGAAGGCGCAAGGTTGAGAGCGTATCATAGGGCGGCAACAACTGGCCACGCCTCGCGAAGGCGGCTCCTTTCTCGAGATGCAGGTCCGAGACGACCAGGGTGTGCAGGTCGGGCAGGAAGAGTGCACCTGAAAGATCGCCGACGGCTACATGGCCATGAAAGGCGAACTCGGCAGCACAGACTGCGGAAGCGGCGGTCTGTTCATCCAGCTCTTTTGCGTGAAGGCCCAAGCGGCTCATTTCAGTCTTTCCCGAATGGCCTTCAGGCATCCATGCGATGCGAAAGCCTCATTTCCATCCATCGTCCGTCTCGTCAGGCCATGGCTTCCGCCATCAGGTCTTCCGCCGCTTCCGACAGCACGAATTCCTGGGCATCGCCCATGACCGGCTCCTTGCCGATCTCCAGCATGACCGGGACGGCCAGCGGCGAGATCTGTTGCAGGCGCTTGTGGACGATATGGCCTCTGATTCGCGCCAGCATATCGGCAAGGCGGGCAATGTCCAAAAGCCCGGCAGCGGCATCCTGACGCGTGGCCTGAAGCAGGATGTGATCCGGCTCGTGGCTGCGCAGGACGTCATAGATCAGATCGGTGGAGACCGTCACCTGGCGACCGGTCTTTTCCTTGCCGGGATGGCGCTGTTCGATGAGCCCGGCAATGACGGCGCAATACCGAAACGTGCGCTTCAGCATGAAGCTTTCGTCCAGCCAGGCTTCCAGGTCGTCGCCCAGCATGTCCTGATCGAAGAGGCCGGACAGATCAAGCGCGCCGCGCGCGATCTGTGACCCCATGTCATCGAGCGCCCAGATGGCGAGTGCATAGTCTGTGGCGACGAAGCCGAGCGGTTTTGCCCCTGCCCGCTCCAGCCGGCGGGTCAGCAGCATGCCGAGCGTCTGGTGAGCAAGCCGTCCCTCGAAGGGATAGATCACCATGTAGAAGCGTTCGCCACGCGGAAAGGTCTCGATCAGCAGATCGCCGCGCCGGGGCAGAACCGACTTCTCCGCCTGCAGGGCCAGCCAGTCGCGCACCTGATCGGGCAGGCTCGTTCGGCGGGCGGGATCATCCAGCATGGCGCGGACCTGATCGGCAAGATAGGTCGAAAGCGGGAACTTGCCGCCGGCATAGGCCGGGATCTTGGGGTCCTGCGAGAAGGCATTGGACACAAGGCACTCGTTCTCGCGAATGCCTTCGAAACGCAGCACCTTGCCGGAAAAGAGGAAGGTGTCGCCCTGGGTCAGCTGTTCGAGGAAATACTCCTCGACCTTGCCAAGCGTCATCCCGCCCCGACCGATCGAGCCCAGATGGTTGCGCTTGACGAGGCGGACATTCAACATCGGCATTTCAACGATCGTGCCGATATTCAGGCGATATTGCTGGGCGACCTGGGGGTTCGACACGCGCCACAACCCCTCCTTCGTTCGACGGATACGGGCATAGCGCTCGTAGCTGCGCAGCGCATAACCGCCGGTGGCCACGAATTCCACAATGCGGGTGAAGGTCTGCCGGTCGAGATCGGCATAGGGCAACGCGCTGGTGACTTCGCCATAGAGGTCTTCTTCATCGAAAGGAGCGGCACAGGCCATGCCGAGCACATGCTGGGCGAGAACATCAAGGGAGCCATGGCCGATCGGCGGTGTGTCCTGAGCGCCGATATAGTTTGCGTCGAGTGCCGCCTGGCATTCCATGACCTCAAAGCGATTGGCCGGCACGAGAATGGCGCGGGAGGGTTCGTCCATGCGGTGATTGGCGCGACCGATGCGCTGGGCAAGTCGGGACGCCCCTTTCGGCGCGCCGACATGGATGACGAGATCGACGTCGCCCCAGTCGATGCCGAGATCGAGCGTCGAGGTGGCAACGACGGCGCGCAGCCGGTTATCGGCCATGGCCGCTTCCACCTTGCGGCGCTGGGCGACATCAAGCGAGCCGTGATGAAGGGCAATCGGCAGATTGTCGTCATTCGCCGTCCAGAGTTCCTGAAACAACATCTCGGCCTGGGATCGGGTGTTGACGAAGAGCAGCGTGGTCTGGAACTCCTTCAACACCTTGTAGATGTCGGGGATGGCATAGCGGGCGGAGTGCCCCGACCAGGGGATGCGTTCTTCGGTTCCAAGGATGGTTATATCGGGCCGCGCGCCGCCTTCGACAGTAATGACACCGGCAGAGGCTTCGCCTTGCGGTGACTGACCGACCAGCCAGCGGCGCAGATCCATGGGCTGGGCAACCGTTGCCGAAAGCCCGATCGTCTTCACCTCGGGTGCAAGCCGGCGCAGGCGTGCAAGGCCTAGCGCTAGCAGATGGCCGCGCTTGGATGTGACCAGCGAATGCAGTTCATCAAAGATGACGTAGCGCAGGTCCTTGAAGAAACGCGTCGCATCACCGTGCGAAATGAGGAGGGCGAGCTGTTCCGGCGTGGTCAGGAGGATGTCTGGCGGATTGACCTTCTGGCGCTGGCGCTTCGAGGCCGGTGTATCGCCGGTGCGGTTTTCGATCGTGATCGGCAGGCCCATCTCCTGGACCGGCTTCAACAGATTGCGCTCGATATCGACGGCGAGCGCCTTCAGCGGCGAAATGTAGAGTGTATGAATGCCGGTAAAGGCTTCGCCCGGTTTCCGGCGTCCCCTTTCGGTCAATTCGGTCAGCGAGGGCAGAAAACCGGCGAGCGTCTTGCCGGCACCGGTTGGCGCGATGAGCAGAAGGCTTTCGCCCGATCGGGCGCGATCCAGAAGCTCAAGCTGATGGGCACGCGGCTGCCAGCCCTTTTCGCCAAACCAGCGGAGGAAGGGGGCAGGCAGACGGGCAAGGGCGGAATCAGCAGTGGTCACCCGGCAAAGGTAGTTGATGGAGCCGGAAAGAGAAGGGGCATGGGAATGCTTCCCTGAAGGGTTAGATTGAGACAACCGCTCAGCCATGTTATGTTCCGTAAGTTACGGAAAGGGAGACACTGATGGCAAGTGTACCTGCATCGGAATTCCAGAAGAATTTTGGCGAGTGGCATGAGCGGATCTATCAAGGTCCGGTCGAAATCACGCGCTATGGCAGACCGACGGCCTATCTGGTCTCGGCAGAGATGTTTCAACAATTGTGGGAGAGGTTCAGGGTTTCAATGCCAGTCGAGCAACTTGGAATCGGTGAGCTGGAAGCGATTGCCAAGGCTGAGGTCGCAACAGATCAGCTTTATGAGTTGAAAGACATTCCGGACGATATGCCGAAGCCTCACGACTAGTGGCACGCTTGGATGAAGATCCCATCCGAACCTCCGATCGGGCATGTGATTGCCTATGAATATCTCTGGTCCAGCAAGGCGCGATATCGAGCCGATGGAGAGAAGACTTATCCTACGGCACTTCTATTGGCCAAGACGGATGAATTTGGCGCAACGCTTGTTTACGCACTCGGGATTTCACACATGGTTCCGCCGGAGGGGCGACGAGCACTGCGTGTGCCAGCCAAATTGTGTCGCCACCTCGGCCTCGATGACAGGCCACAGTGGATCTACACCGACGAACTGAACCTTTTCGTCTGGCCAGGACCGGATCTCAGACCAGCCCAATGGATTTCCAGAAGACCGCTTGTCGAAAACACATGCGTGCTTGGTGCCTTGCCGAAAGACTGGTTTGAAGAGGTCAAGCAGCACTTCGCCGAGAGCTATCGCCTTCGACAATTGGCGCTGACCAAGCGCGATCAGTAAAAGCTACTTCAACGCGATATAGCGATCCGACCTGTGGTTTATCGCGAGGAAGAGGTTCAGCACCACGGCTCCGATGACAGAATAGACGACCACCATGGGGCTGACCACGGCGAGGGCCAGCGCCATAACGCAGAGGTCGAAGGCGAGCTGGACAAGGCCGGCGCGGATGCCGAAGCGGTCCTGAATATAGACGGCAAGAATGCCAAGGCCACCCAAGCTGGCGCGGTGGCGGTAAAGCGCAAGCAGGCCAAACCCAAGCAGCAGACCGCCAAGGATGGCGGCCCAGATCGGCTCGATACGCTCGATCACCAGGAACTGGCTTTCGATCTCGACGACAAAAGAGGTAAGCGCCACGGCAGCGAAAGTCTTGAGGGTGAAATCGAGGCCAACCCTGCGCAGCGACAGAATGTAAAAGGGCAGATTGAGCAGGAAGAAGAGGAGACCGAAGCTCCAGCCGCTCCAGTAATGCAGGACGAAAGCGAGGCCAGCCATGCCGCCGGTCAAAAGTCCAACCTGGGCAAGAAAGTAGAGGCCCAATGCGGCAATCAGACTGCCTGCGACGAGGCCCTGGACATCTTCAGCCGGTGTGTGGCGGGCGGGATTGGAATTCCAGATGCTCAGCATGCTGCTGAGATGCGCTCTCATCAAATGCGCCATTGTTCACTCTCACGAACCGAAACCTGCACCTCCCGAGTGCAAGGTATCGCAGAATCTGCGCGAAACAAGGGGTTTAGGTCAACAAAGCTGACCTATCGAAAACTTCGCAACAAAACTGCTGATCAAGCCGGTCTTTCGGCAAGAAACAGGATGCCGAAGACCGGTTCTCCGGCATCCATGCGAATGGTCGTGCGCCGGACATCGATGACCGTGAAGCCATGGGCCGAGAGCTGGTCCCGAACATAGATCTCGGAATGGGCAAAACGCAGAGATGGACGCAGCACGAAGCCATCATCAGCGGCGGCGTCCTCCACGGAAAAAGCGAAAAAGGCGCCAGGTGCTGCAAGGGCCGAGGCCAGGGCAAAGGGAGCGGAGAGATCACCGAGATACATCAGCACGTCGGCTGCCGTCACCAGATCAGCCCGCCCCGGCACAAGCCCGTCCTCGAAAAGACCGGAGGCGGCAAGATCAAGCGAAAGGTCGGCTCTGGCGAGGTGGTGATAGAAACCCTTTTCCTCCGCTTTGGAGAGCATGTTGGCCGACAGGTCGAAGCCCTCCAGACGGGTAACCTTGGCGCGGATCTCCTGTCCAAGCAGACCGGTCCCGCAGCCGAGATCGACAGCGCAAGCGAAGGAACGGGACGCGGCATGATCAAGGATCAAGGCTGTCAGTTCCTGAGGAACCACGTAATCGAGCCGGTCAACAAGGGTTTCATCGAAGCGCTCGGCGAACTCGTCGAACAAGGCTTCGACATACCGGATCGGCGGGCTGTCCGGCGTCTCAGCGGCACCCAGAACAGCGAGTTTCAGCGAAGCGCCAAAGATATCCTCCGGATCAAGCATAAGGACCCTCTCCAGCGCCGGAACGGCCTTGGCTGGCTGACCACTCCTTTCAGCATAATCGGCAAGCCGCAGCCAGCCGGCTGCCCAGTCGGGCACCAGTTCCAGAGCCTGTTCCATCAGTTCGACGGCTGCGACCGGATCGCCACCTTCAGCAAGCATACGGGCATAATCAGCGCGGCGGTCGGCGATCATATCGCCCGAGAAAAACTGGGTTGGTGGCATAGGCAAGACCTTGCATCTTCGTCCGCTCCGGACTGCGAAGACGCGGGTTCTGTCACCAGCATTGCGAGCGAGTGTGCGGGTCTCGCCATTGCCCGGCATGCTGTGGAGGGCGCGCGGTCTTGACCGATGCCTTGAAAAAACTCAAGTCCTATTTTCAAAGAGGCCCGGCGGCTTGCGGAGCCGGCCCTGATTCCCCATATGTTTTCGGGACTGAACAGGAGAAACCCATGTCCGATAGCGTCAATCGATTCCTCGGAGACACCCCTGCCCGTACGATCGTCAAGCTGATCGTCGTGTCTCTGATTGTCGGTTTCGTCATGTCGATTTTCGGACTGGACCCGATGGATCTGGTGGATGGTATCCGCTTCTTCTTCCTCGACCTTTGGTACACGGGCTTCGAGGCACTTGGAAAAGTAGGTCAGTATCTGGTGATCGGCGCAACGGTCGTTGTTCCGCTGTTTATCGTGCTTCGACTGTTTGCATCCCGTAAGTGAGATGGCTTCAAAGTTTCCCGATCAGACCCGCAGACATGTCCTGATGCTTGCAGGCTCGAGCCTCGTCCTGACGCTATCAGGCTGCCGCTCGATCGACTTCCTGTCGCCGCATGACGGTTCGTCGCGTGCCGAAACAGATGCGGCGCTGCCGATGGTCAACCGTATTCGGGCAGAACAGGGCCTCGTCGATCTGGAACGCAACCGGGCGGCGGAGAAGGCAGCGATTGCCCAGGCGGAACGCATGGCCCGCGCGGGCGAAATGAAGCATCTGATCGGTTTCAACGACAGTTTCCTGGAGCGGATGAAGGGCCATGACGTGCCGCTGCCGGCGGCCGAGAACATTGCAGCCGGGCAGGACAGTGTCGGGCGTGCCGTACAGTCCTGGATCGACTCGCGGCGGCACCTGGACAACATGCTCGGCAATTTTCGGGGGCTTGGCGTTGCCGTCGCATGGGATTCCGCTTCCGCAAACCGTCCCTATTGGGCCATGATCCTGTCGGCCTGAGCGATTCTCCGCTCCGGTCCTGCCCGGAGTGCCCCATGCAGATTGCCGCTTCAAAGTCGCGTCCCTTTGCGGTGACGCATCGATCGGTGCTTGCGATCGCCGTTCCGATGACGCTTGCCTTCGTGACGACGCCGCTTCTCGGCTTGACGGATACCGCCGTCGTCGGACGCACGGGATCGGCAGAAGCGCTGGCGGGGCTGGCCATTGCTGCCGTCTTCTTCGATCTGATCTTTTCGGCGACCGGCTTCGTTCGCGCGTCGACCACGGCGCTGACAGCGCAGGCGCTTGGCCGTGACGACCTCTTCGAACAGCAGGCCGTTTTCTGGCGATCCTTCATCCTCTCATTGGGTCTCGGCTTCCTTGTTCTCCTTCTGTCGCCGCTGCTTCTGCCAGCCGGTCTTTTCGCAATGGGTGTGGAGGGTGAGGTTGCCGCTGCGGCCTCAACCTATTTCACCATTCGCGTGCTGGCGGCGCCCCTGACCTTGGCGAACTTCACACTGCTGGGTTCTATCCTTGGACGCGGGCGCGGAACTGTGGGGCTTGGCCTGCAGATCCTGCTGAACGGCACCAATATCGTCATGTCGATCTGGCTCGGCATAGGGCTTGATCTCGGCATTGCCGGTGTCGCCTGGGGAACGGTGATCGGCGAGAGCGTCGCCTTCGTTTTCGGCCTCTTCTATGTGCTCAGAAGTTTTCGAGGCAGTGAACGCCCTGCCCTTCCTCTGCTGCTGGAGCGGCAGAAGATGATGGCGCTCCTGGCGATCAATCGCGACATCATGATCCGGTCGCTGGCACTGGTGACGGCCTTTGCCATCATGACCCGCGTCGGCGCCAGCTTCGGGGCCGAGCAGCTTGCCGCCAATGCCCTGCTGATGAACCTGTTCCTGATCGCCTCCTTCTTTCTCGACGGCATGGCAACGGCGGCTGAACAGATTGCCGGGCGCGCCGTTGGCTCCGCCTATCGACCGGCCTTTGACCGGGCGGTGCGGCTGACCATGGTCTGGTCGTTCGCGCTTGGAGGGGGCTGCGCGATCTTCTTCCTGCTGTTTGGTGGAATGTTGATCGATGTGATGACGACGGCAGAGACGGTGCGGGCCATCGGGCGAGACTTCCTGCCATGGGCGGCTGCCACAGGCTTAACCGGCGCACTCGCCTTCCAGATGGATGGGGTCTTCATCGGCGCTACCTGGTCACGCGAGATGCGCAATATGATGCTCATCTCGCTTGCCAGCTTTGCCCTGTCGCTTCTCGTTCTCGTGCCAGCCTTCGGCAATCACGGGCTCTGGGCCGGCATGAACCTGTTTCTGGCGATGCGCGGTGTCACACTTGCAACCAGACTGAGGCGGATGACCGATCAGACCTTTGCTGCAAGCCAGTGATTGAGCCGGCTGTCACGCAGCTCCCTGATATTGGCAACCTGCTCGCGGTCAAGAAGCCTCGACAGGCCGCGCAGCAGTTCTGCGGGCATGCCGGGGCCCTGATAGACCATGCAGGAATAGAGCTGCACCAGATCGGCTCCGGCGCTGATCTTTTCAAGCGCCGTTTCGGCAGATGACACGCCGCCGACACCAATGATCGGGAGGTCCGGTCCCACGCGCTTTCGCATGCGGGCAAGGACGGCGGTCGATTTGTCAAACAGCGGCTTGCCGGAGAGGCCGCCGGCTTCCTTTGCAAGCTTCGGATCGCTCAGACCATCACGGGAAAGCGTGGTGTTGGAGACGATCAGGCCATCGAGGTCATGAGCCAGCACCACCTCGGCGATATCATCCATGCCTTCTTCCGTCAGATCCGGCGCAATCTTGAGAAAGACCGGGACGCGGCGTCCGGTACGACCTTCCTCCTGCGCACGGGCCGCGAGGACGGCGGCGAGAAGCGCTGAAAGGCTATCCTTGGCCTGCAGATCACGCAGACCCGGCGTGTTGGGTGAGGAGATATTCGCGGTGAAATAGGAGGCAAGCGGGTAGAAACGACGGATGCCCAGCACATAATCGGCAATGCGGTCCTCGCTGTCCTTGTTGGCTCCAATATTCACGCCAACCAGACCCGGCTTTCCGGCGCGGGCCGACAGGCGCTCAAAGGCTGCATCATGACCGCCATTGTTGAAGCCGAGACGATTGATAACGGCCATATCGTTTTCAAGGCGGAAGATGCGCGGCTTCGGATTGCCCGCCTGCGGCTTGGGCGTCAGTGTGCCGACTTCGGCAAAACCGAAGCCGAGCGACAGGAGTGCGTCGGGGACCTCGGCATTCTTGTCATAGCCTGCGGCCATGCCAAGCGGATTGGGGAAAACGAGACCTGCGACCGTCTGCGAAAGGCGAGCATCAGGCTTCAGGCTGCATGCCGGCATGAGGCCGGATTTCAGCGCCTTGATCGAAAGTCCATGGGCGGTTTCCGCGTCGAACAGAAATAGGCCGCGACGGGCAAGCAATGCGAGACGGTCGATCATTCGGACATCTCCGGGAAGATATGCAGTCCAGTTTCGTCGAGCGGCAGGGGCTTTTCCCAGATCACACTGTCCATCGGAAGGTTCGCATGAAGATGGGGAAAGAGAGCGCCACCGCGGGAGGCTTCAAACAGAAGGGCATCGCCAAGGGAAGCGGCATCAACGGCAACGAGGAGGAGATCCGTCTGGCCGGCAAAATGCAGCCGCGCCGTCTCGATAGCCTGGGCAGCGGTTGAGAAATGGATGTAGCCGTCCTTCAGATCGATCGCGGCACCGGTGAAGACACCCGCGTTCCTGGCGCTCTGCCACAATTCCTGCGAAACGATCTTGTATATGACCTTTTCCAACGTCACTTACCCCTTATGAAGATGTTCGGTCGCTGAACCAATCTGGACCGAGAGGGGTTTGCCGCAAAGCGGCGGGAATGTCTACGGCCCGACGCCTGACCGTTTCACCAGGTAGAAAAACCCTTGAGAAGGAGAGAGCAATGGCGATGATCAAGCTTAGGAGCCTTCTTGCAGGCAGTATTGTGGCGGGGATTGTTCTCGGGACACCCCTCGTGCAGGCCCAGGAGGGGGCTGAACCACGTTTTACCCTAGAACGGACGGAGAGCGGTGTCATCCGGCTCGACCGCCAGACGGGCGCCATGGCGCTTTGCACAGAAAGCGGCGGAAACCTTGCATGCCGCATGGCCGCAGATGAGCGCGCCGCTTATGACGAGGAGTTGAGCCGACTGGAAAAACGGGTCGAGGCGCTGGAAAAGCAGCTTGCGCAGGGACTCCAGTCTGTGCCCCAGGCCGGAGAGCTTCCGAGCGATGCCGAAATTGACCGCTCAATCGGGATCATGGAACGCTTCATGCGTGCATTTTTTGGCTTGATCCAGGAATTCGAGAAGGAGGAGCAGCAGACACAACCGGATCGGACCCTGACGCCATAATCAGCATGAAAAAGCTGCGCAGCAACTGACCATGATTATGCGTCTCTTTCGACGGACAGCGTTAACATGTTCGACCATTGTCTAGTTGCGCGGTTGGCGTTAAAAGAAAGAAGGCGCAAAGCGCTGAGAATGCAACGCTCTTGGGAGGGGGCATTGACATGACAGCATCCACCTTCATCATCGCAGACGACCATCCGCTGTTTCGCGGCGCCCTGCGCCAGGCGGTTACTGGCATTGATGGCGACCAGAAGATCGTTGAGGCTGGCGATTTCGAGGCGGCCCGCAAGGCGGCCCAGGAACATTCTGATGCGGACCTGATGTTGCTTGATCTGGCCATGCCAGGTGTGTCGGGTTTTTCCGGACTGATGGCGCTGAGAGCCGAATTTGCCAGCCTGCCCATTGTCATTGTCTCGGCGAGCGACGACCCGGTGACCATTCGCCGAGCGCTGGAGCTTGGCGCTTCCGGGTTCATCTCGAAATCCTCAGGAATTGATGACATCCGTGCAGCGATCCAGAAGGTGCTGGAAGGCGACATATGGACGCCGAACAGCTATCAGGGCGGACAGGAAACCGATCCGGATGTTGCCGACCTCATAGCACGCTTGCGCACACTGACGCCGCAGCAAAGCCGGGTTCTGGGCATGCTGGGCGAAGGCCTGCTCAACAAGCAGATCGCCTATGAACTGGGCGTTTCAGAAGCAACGATCAAGGCGCATGTCTCGGCGATCCTGCTGAAACTCAAGGTGGACAGCCGCACCCAGGCCGTCATCCAGCTCGGCAAGATCAATATGGCGATGGTCGCCTGACGGCTTAGCGGTTTATTTCAGGATTTTATTCCTGTTTCAGCTTTACGGATGAGAGCAATATCTTTATCATTCCGGTGGTCAATTTCCGGAGACCTCTTCTTGCGTCTCCCGCGTCGGAGCCTGAGCAACAATGCTTTCGCATGACACGATCTGGGCCGCGATCGATCGCCTAGCCGAGCGTCATCAGTTGACGCCGTCCGGTCTTGCCCGACGCGCCGGCCTTGATCCGACGTCTTTCAACAAGTCAAAACGCGTGGCCTCTGACGGGCGAATGCGCTGGCCATCGACCGAATCGATCTCCAAGGTGCTCGAGGCAACGGGTTCCAGTCTTGAACAGTTCATGGGTATTGTTGCGAGCGAGCGACGCGGTGATGGATTGCCCGGCGGCGGCACCACACTGCAGACGCGGTCGATACCGCTTCTGGGCTTTGCCCAGGCTGGTGCCGGCGGTTTTTTTGACGATGGTGGCTTTCCTGCCGGTCAAGGATGGGATCTGGTTGAGTTTCCGGCTGCGCCGGGGCGGAATGGCAGCGTTTATGCGCTGGAGGTTCAGGGCGACAGCATGAAGCCACTCTACCGGGATGGCGATATTCTGATCGTTGAGCCGGGGGTCCAGGTGCGTCGGGGGGATCGTGTCGTCGTAAAGACCAGGGACGGGGAAGTCATGGCAAAGGTTCTGGCGCGTCAGACAACGAAAGCCATCGAACTCCAGTCACTCAATCCCGAGCATCCGCCGCGCAACCTCGACATGACGGAAGTCGACTGGGTCGCCCGGATCATCTGGGCAAGCCAGTAGGGAATGTGATCCATGCGCAAGATTGCCACGCCGGTCATTGGAGCGTTCGGTCTTCTGTTATGGGGCTATCTGGTGATGGCCGGCGGACAGATGCTGGCGGAGAGCCCTGTCGAGTACGATTTGCAAGATCTGGATGTGCCCGATCCTTCGGAGCTGTTTCCCGAAGAGCCGCAGGTCGAAAACCGTTCAGTTCGACCGATTGAACCGGAGGTTTTCAGCTCTCCCGTGGTTGAAGAGGCAAGTGCTCTGGAACGGATCGAGCCGCGTGAACCGCTGAGCACAATCTATACGGATCGCCCTGCTCCAACCCGCGTCTCGATGCTGCATCGCCCGATCTCGGTGGCGGCCGGAGTTGTCTCTTTTGGTCCGGGCAAAGAGATACGCCTGTCCGGCGTCGACCCCACCCCCGTGTCGAAACTCTGTGGCGAAGACGGCGCAGAATCCTGGCCTTGCGGGATGATGGCCTTGACCCAGCAACGCATGCTGATCCGAAACCGGTCCCTTGCCTGCGAAACCGTGGGGTCCGACTGGAGCGGCCAGATCGAAACGCGCTGCTTCATCGGCGTCACTGAAATCGCGGCATGGCTTGCTCAACATGGCTGGGCAGAGGCAAGCGACGGTTCGCCATTTGCACCCCTGACCGAAGAAGCGCGTCAGGCGGGCAAAGGCCTGTTTGCCAACTCAGGCGACAGGCCGGACAAGACCGTTGCAGGGCAGCCTTGAAAAGCCAGCTCCGAAGCCCCTATCTCTCTGCATATTCCACAGGACCTCAAAATACATGAACAGTCACGTTTCCACCCATGACGCACTCATCTTCGTGATGGTGATGGCATCCGCCGTCGACAATTCCATGGCCGAGAAGGAACTGAACCGGATCGGGCAATTGATCGACATCCTGCCGATGTTCGAGGGATTCGACAAGGAAACGCTGATTGACGTCTCGCAGCGCTGTGCCCAACTCCTGTCGGGTCCCGAAGGGCTCGAAATCATTCTGGAAACCGTCAAAGACGCCCTGCCGTCCCGCCTCTACGAAAGCGCCTATGCCGTCGCAGTCGAAGTGGTGGCCGCCGATCTGGCTGTGCGTCGCGAAGAATTGCGCCTGTTGCAGCTGCTGAGAGACCGTCTCAATCTCGACAAGCTTGTCTGTGCCGCAATCGAGCGCAGCGCAAGCGTTCGCTACCTCGCCGCCTGAGCCATGAAAAGCTTCGCCCCGGCCCATTCAATAGAGGCTGACGGGGAAGTATTTCAGGTAGATTTCCTGCAAGCGACCGTCGCGTGACACGGCGGCAAGCGCGCTGTTGAGCGCCTGCTTCAGAACCGTGTCGCCCGACCGCATCATCAACATCATTCCCTCTCCGAGATAGTCCTGGGAGAGATAGGGCCCGTCCAATAGTTCGCAGCAACCCTCGGAAGCGGGGCCGGATGCCCAGAAGGACAATTGCAGGCCATCGGCAAAGGCGGCATCAACCGCCTTTGTTCTGACCGCGTCCAAAAGTGCGGCCCGATCAGGCAGGATCACCGGGGTGACATTGGGGAAATAGGCTTTCAGCATAGTTTCGTGGGCCGTGCCGCCGATGACACCGACCGGACGGTTGAACAGAGCGCTGGCATCTGGTGATGATAGGGTCACCTCACGATGGCGGACAAAGCGCGCCGGCAACAGCATGTAGGGCCGCGTGAAGAGGAAGTTTTCTCTCAACTCGGGTGAGACGGCCACACCCGCCATGACGACCTCTCCCTGCCCCTCGTCCAGCGCGGATCGCAGTTGATCGAACGGGAGAGCCTGGATCTGACATTTCATTTCGACAACCAGTTCCGCACAAAGCGCACGCGCCAGATCGACATGGAAGCCCGATAGACGACCGGTCTGATCGATGAAGTTAAAGGGCGGAAAATCGGTTGTCGTCAGAAAGCGAAGGCGCAAAAGGCCGGAAACATCGGGCCTGACCAGACGCTCGCGTGCATCGAAAAGAACGGGCATTTCTTCAAAAGTCTGCGCGGCAGCAGCACATGCAAGCGCGGCCACGATACCGGCTGCCATAGCACCAGCCGTCACAACCGAGCGCAACCTCTGGTGAATTCCCCTGAATCCTAGGGATGAAACTCTTGCGCGCATAAATATTATTGCCTTCAAGGGACCAGCAGCCGGGAAGACGGCATTTGAGGGGCCGTCGTTACCAGCCACGACGTGTAACAGAGTCATGCGTATTGGGGAATATGCCGAGGCTTTTCATGCCGTCGGACGAGGTCTTGCGACTTCTCTGCAAACAGACCCAGCAAATCCGGAGATGTACTCCCTGCTGACGCCATCAATGCGTCAGGAAGTCCTGATGTTGAAAGCCATGGGTCTTGGAAAGCCCTATATCGCGTCCATGGCACGCCGGGCACTCGCCCACGGAACCACCATCGAAGCCGAGTTGCTCGCCTCCGGCACCATACAGGAAAGTGCCTATTATGCAGGCGTCGCACGCATGTGCGGGCTGCAATTTCTGGAAACGCTGCCTGATGGGCTGATCCTGGATAGCTCAAGGCTTGAGACACAGCTCGTTCGCCCGCAAGTCATCCGGCTGCATTATCCGGATGGTCCACCCCTGACGGTTATCGTTCCGGAAATCGGAAGGCTCGATGCCCTGATCGACAAGCTTGCGACGCGCCCGAGTTTGAAGAGCATTCTCGTCATCGCCGCTCCATCCGTCATTCGCCAAGCGGTCTGGAAGGTGATCGCCGAACGGCGTTGCCGCGCGTCCATCAGCCATCTTTTTGAACAACAGCCGCAGAACTCCGCGCGGGTGGTGATGACCGGGCTCCAGGGCTATGTGAGCGGCGTCCTGACATGTTGCGTGCTGTTTCCGCTGATTTTCAACCAGACACTGGCGCTCCTGGTGATGCATGTCACCATTTCTTCCATATACTTTGCGAGCCTTTGTCTGCGGCTGGTCGTGACTTTCCACCAGAGCCGGAACAAGACAACCGAGATCATTGCCCAGCCTCATGATCACGAATTGCCCGTCTATACGGTCTTGATTGCGCTCTACCGCGAGGAAGCGGTCGTGCCGCAACTCATCGAGGCGCTCGCGCGGATCGACTGGCCACAGACGCGGCTTGACGTCAAGCTGGTCTGCGAGGCCAATGATCGAGCGACAATCGCCGCAATCCACCGAGCGTCACCACCCGCCTATATCGAAATTGTCGAAGTGCCGGATATGGCACCCCGGACCAAACCCAAGGCGCTGAACTATGCGCTTGCCAGCGCACGCGGAGAGCTGCTGACAATCTATGATGCAGAGGACAGGCCGCATCCGCTTCAGTTGCGAGAGGCCTATCAGCGATTTCGCACTGGCCCGCCTTCCCTTGCCTGTCTGCAGGCACCGCTGGTGATTGCCAATGCCGCAGACAGCTGGATCAGTGCGATCTTTGCCCTCGAATACTCAGCTCTCTTCAAGCGCCTTCTGCCGATGTTGGCGCATTATCGGATGCCCCTGCCGCTTGGTGGAACTTCCAACCACTTCCGTCGCGACGCATTGATTGCAAGTGGCGGCTGGGACCCGTTCAACGTAACCGAGGATGCCGATCTCGGCCTCAGGCTGCACCGGCTCGGTTACCTAACGGAAACACTGACGCGGCCGACCTTGGAAGATGCACCGACCCAGTTCAAGATATGGCTGGGCCAGAGAACACGCTGGTACAAAGGCTGGATGCAGACCTGGCTGGTGGCCATGCGCGATCCGCTAAAGGCAGGGCAGGACATGGGATGGATGGCATTCGTGATCTTCCAACTGCTGATCGGCGGCATGCTGCTCTCATCGCTCGTCCATCCGGCTCTGTTTCTGTTTATCGGACTGCAGATGCCACTTCTGCTTTCGACACCGGTGAGCGACATTCCGTTTCACCGAATCGCGCTTCTGACCGTCGATCTGATCAATATCATCGGCAGCTACGCACTCTTCATTGCCGTCGGCACGTCGGAAATGACGCGCCACGAAAAGCAGGCCGTCGGGCGCCGCTGGCTGATGACGCCGGTCTATTGGATGGCGATCTCGCTTGCCGGCTGGCGTGCGTTGCGTGAATTGAAATCACGCCCATTCTTCTGGGCCAAGACACCGCACAAGCCGAGCGCGAAGCTATCGACAGAACCGGCATGAAGATTGAGGAAAATGGAGCGGGTGAAGGGAATCGAACCCTCGTCGTTAGCTTGGGAAGCTACTGCTCTACCATTGAGCTACACCCGCATTGCCACTGACAAATCCACGAGTTGACGACCTCTGTCAAGCAAAGACGCAGACCAGATGGAACCTTGGCTTGATGAGCGGCTCAGGGGCTGCGGAAATGCTTCGACAGCTTCAGCCCCTGAGCCTGATAATTGGAACCCAGTCCGCTGCCGTAAAGGCCTTCGGGGCGCTCCTGCATATGCTCATAGACCAGACGACCGATGACCTGACCATGTTCGAGAATGAATGGAACCTCGTGGCTGCGAACTTCGAGCACGGCGCGGCTGCCGGAGCCGCCGGCGGGCGCATGGCCGAAGCCGGGATCGAAGAAGCCGGCGTAATGGACCCGGAACTCGCCGACGAGCGGATCATAGGGGGTCATTTCAGCGGCGTAGAGCGGCGGCACATGCACGGCTTCGCGGCTGACCAGGATATAGAACTCATCCGGATCGAGGATCAGCTCGTCGCGACCACGGGTGTAAAGCGGCTCCCAGAAATCCAGGACGTCATGGGCGTTTTTCAGATCCACATCGATGACCGAGGTATGATGCTTGCCGCGATAGCCAATCAGGCCATGGGGGCCTGTGCCCTTCAAGTCGATGGAAAGCGCAATCCCGCCACCGGAAACATTCGGGGTTTCGCTGGCAACCAGCGTTTCGGCGTGATGAAGGCTCAGCACTTCCGCCTCGGTCAGCAGCGCATGACCGACACGGAAACGGATCTGTGACAGGCGTGAGCCTCGACGCACGATGATCGGGAAAGTGCGCGGCGAAATTTCAAGATAAAGCTGGCCCTTGTAGCCTGCCGGGATCTTGTCGAATTCCTGCGCGTAATCGACCATGACGCGGGTGAAGATATCAAGACGCCCGGTCGAGCTTTTCGGATTGGTGGAGGCAGACAGATCGGCTGGAAGATCAAGGCTTTCCATCAGCGGCACGATATAGACGCAACCGGTTTCGAGAACGGCACCATGCTCCAGATCGATTTCGTGAAGGGTCAGCCGTGCGAGCTTGTCCGCGACCGTATGATTGCGCCCGGGCATGAAGCTTGCCCGAACGCGCAGGGCCTTTGATCCGAGGCGCAAATCGAGGCTCGCCGGCTGGATCTGATCCTTGTCGAGCATGGTCTCGCTTTTCAGCTGGCCACCCCCGAACAAGGCGCCGATGGCGCGGTCGGACAATATCCCTGAATTCCTGGTCATCTTCTCAAATCCTGTTTGGGCCGACAAAACCAAACACCGCCAATTGACGCAAGGGCCGCTTCGGCGTATGGCAGCCTTATCCCGTGGTGATTTGGCCGGTCGGCTTGCAGCCACGTTAAACAAGTGGCTAAATAGACCGGGTTACCCAAACCGGTCCGTTCTCGCGACCGGTTTTTTTGTGTTCGAAAGGCACGGATCATGAGCAAGAACTGGCGTCCGGCTACCCAACTCGTCCATGGTGGCACGTTGCGCTCGCAGTTTGGCGAAACCTCCGAAGCGATCTATCTGACGCAGGGCTTCGTCTATGACAGCTCCGAAGCGGCAGAAGCGCGTTTCAAGGGAGAGACGGACGGCTTCATTTATGCACGCTATGGCAGCCCGACCAATGACATGTTCGAAAAGCGCATGTGCATGCTGGAAGGTGCAGAGGATGCACGCGCGACGGCCTCCGGCATGGCGGCGGTTTCGGCGGCGATCCTGTGCCAGCTCAAGGCCGGCGATCACATCCTGGCCGCCCGCGCCCTGTTTGGCTCATGCCGCTGGGTGGTGGAGACGCTGGCGCCTAAATACGGCATCGAATGCACGCTGATCGACGGACGTGACCTCGCCAACTGGGAAGCAGGCATTCGCCCCAATACCAAGGTGATGTTCCTGGAAAGCCCGACCAATCCGACGCTGGAAGTGATCGACATTGCTGGCGTGGCAAAACTTGCCGATCAGATCGGTGCAAAGCTGGTGGTCGACAACGTCTTTGCGACACCGCTGTTCCAGAAGCCGCTGGAGCTTGGCGCGCATGTGGTCATCTATTCGGCGACCAAGCATATTGACGGTCAGGGTCGCTGCCTTGGCGGCGTCGTGCTGTCGTCAAAAGAGTGGATCGACGAGAACCTGCATGACTATTTCCGCCATACGGGTCCGGCCATGTCGCCGTTCAATGCCTGGACGCTTCTGAAGGGGATCGAGACCCTTCCCTTGCGCGTGGCCCAGCAAACGAAGAATGCTTCCGCAATCGCCGATTTCCTGGCGGAGCAGATGCAGGTGGCACGGGTCATCTATCCTGGCCGGGCCGATCATCCCCAAGCTGATATCATTGCCAAGCAGATGACCGGCGGTTCCACGCTGGTTGCCTTTGAGCTCAAGGGTGGCAAGGAGGCTGCGTTCAAGCTCCAGAATGCCTTGGAGGTCATCCGGATTTCCAACAATCTGGGCGATGCGAAGAGCCTGATTACCCATCCGGCGACGACGACGCACAAGAACCTGTCGGACGAGGCACGGGCAGAGCTTGGTATTTCGGGCGGTACCGTGCGTCTTTCCTGCGGGATCGAAGACACTGCCGACCTGCTGGAAGACTTCGCCCAAGCACTCAGCGGCCTTGCCAACTGAGACGCTCCAGCGCCAAAAAAAGTCGGTCGCGGCTGGTCCGCGACCTAGAACGAGAGCCCGTCTCGACCTAAACCCTTAATATAAAGGGTGTTGACGCTGCATTTCTCATTGGCATGTTGACGTCATTCCCGCCACAATCGTGTTTTCTTGTTTGGGAAATGATGCATAACGAGGGTTCAGGCATGTATCGCGCGGTGACCAGCGACATTGAGGTCTGCGTCGAGCCTTTTTATCTGGAAGAACAGTCCGATCCGGAAGACAGTCGCTATGTCTGGGGTTATCGGATCGTGATCACCAATCATTCGAATGAGCCGGCACGGCTGACCCATCGCTACTGGCATATCACCGACCAGAACGGAGTGGTCGACGAAGTGGCTGGACCAGGCGTTGTCGGCGAAACGCCTCGTCTTTCGCCCGGCGCGAGCTATGAATACTCCTCGGGCTGCCCGCTCGACACGCCGTCGGGCATGATGCATGGCCATTACGTCATGGAAACTGATGACGGGCGCGTCTTCGAGGTCAAGATTCCTGCATTCTCACTCGACAGCCCGGGAATGGCGCGTACGCTGAACTAGGTTTCGAGGGCTCAGGTCTCGGCCCTATCCCTGCAAGAAAGCAGCAAGCCGTGCCTGACGCGCCTTCAGGAAGAGAGCGTCGGCTTGCGATGCTGCGAGCCCTATTGCCTGATCATAAGCATGATAGGCGGCGCTGATTGCCCCCGTTCTCGCCAGAAGGTCGGCCCGTGGAGCATGGAAAGGCTGATAGGCTTCCAGATCACCAGCAAGAGCCGCAAGCTCGGCAAGTGCCCTTGTGCTGTTGCGATCACCCCAATCACAAACGAGGCCGGAGAATCGTTACCGATGCCCCGCCCTTCAATGCATCAGGGTCGGAAGTTCTGCCGACCCTTCCCAAGTTGAGCAGGCGATAGCGAGCGCTATGCGCGGGCAATCTCCGCCGCCTCGAAACGATAGGTCGTCGAGCAGAACTCGCATGTGACCTTGATCTCGCCATTCTCCGTGCTTTCGGCAAGTTCGTCCTCACCGAAGCCTTGCAGTACGCCCATGATCTTATCACGGTCGCAGCTGCAGCGGTCGTAGACGGGCTGTGGGTCATAGACGCGCACGCCCTGCTCGTGAAACAGCCGGAAGAGCAGCCGCTCTATACCGATCTGCGGGTCGGTCAATTCATCTGCATCCACCGTATCGACCAGAATGCGGGCCTCGTCCCAGGCGTCGTCTGCATGAGTGTCCGTGTCCCGATCGTCACCATCTCCGCCATGCAGGTCCGGTTGGCGCATGCGTTCCGGCGCATCCGGCAGGAACTGGGCGATCAGGCCGCCGGCACGCCAGCTACGACGCGGATTGCCGGCTTCATCGCGATCGAAGAGTTCAGCTGCACCGAGACGGACACGGGTCGGGATCTGTTCCGACTGGCGGAAATAGACACCAGCAATCTCTTCGAGCGAGGCACCATCGAGCGCCACGATACCCTGATAGGGCTGCATGAATGAGCCTTGATCAATCGTAAAGGCAAGAATGCCGCTACCAAGCAATTGCTCCGGCGAGGTGCGACCATCTGCGATGGCCGCTGCAAGCGCGTCTTCATTGAACCGGGCGTAGGCACGCACATCTTCCGGCGTCGAAAAATCGGCGACCAGCAGATCCACAGGGCCATCGCTCTTGGTCTGAACGATAAACTTGCCTTCGAATTTCAAAGATGTGCCGATCAGAACCGTCAGCACGATGACTTCAGCCAGCAGGCGTGCGACCGGCTGGGGATAGTCATGGCGTTCGAGAATCGTGTTCAGCAAGGGTCCGAGTTGCACGGCGCGACCGCGCACGTCCAGGCTCTCAACCTGGAACGGCACCACGCGGTCATCGCCGGCGAAACCGAATTCGCCGAGTGCGGCAGGTCTGTTCGACATAGATCTACTCCTGCGCCGAAGCGCCGAAAACAAGGGCCTGTGCGGCCATGGGGAAAGGGCACAGATGGTATTTGCCCGGCCAAAGGTCAAGCCATGTCAAAATTCACGGTAAACCGAAGCCGGAATGCTGAACCTCAGATGGCGCCAAGGCACCATGCAAGAATGGATTTCTGAGCGTGAAGCCGGTTTTCAGCCTCATCAAAGACGACGGACTGAGGACCATCAATGACTTCATCCGTTACTTCCTCGCCGCGATGGGCGGGAAGGCAATGGAGGAAGAGCGCTTCATCCTTCGCCTTCTTCATCAGGTCAGCATTGACCTGGAAGGGCTGGAAGACGTTGTGGCCGCGCGCCTTGTGTTCCTGGTTCATCGACACCCAGGTATCGGTGATCACGGCATCGGCCCCGGCAACGGCGCGATCGGCATCGTGGCACAGCATGATGTCGCCGCCATTGTTGCGGGCCCAGTTCAGGATCTTGTCATCCGGTTCTGAACCGAGCGGCACGGCCATGTTCATGCGATAGCCGAAGCGGGCAGCTCCTTCGACAAGTGAGTGAAGCACGTTGTTGCCGTCACCGGTCCAGGCCAGCGTCTTGCCAGCGACTGGTCCGCGATGCTCCTCGATCGTCAGGATATCCGCCATGATCTGGCAAGGATGCGTCAGATCCGTCAGAGCATTGATGACCGGGACCGTCGCATGCTCTGCCATTTCCAACAGGCGTGAATGATCGGTCGTGCGGATCATGATCGCGTCAACATAACGCGACAGGACCTTGGCAGTGTCACCGATGGTCTCGGCGCGACCGAGCTGCATTTCCGTTCCCGACAGGAACAGTGTCTCGCCACCAAGCTGGCGCATGCCGACATCGAAGGAGACGCGGGTGCGCGTGGACGGCTTTTCGAAGATCATCGCCAGCATCTTGCCCGCAAGCGGCTTGTCAGCTTCGCCCGCCTTGGTCGCCTTCTTGCGCACATGAGCGTCGTCCAGAATGCTGCGCAGCTGGTCGGCAGACAGGGCTGAGAGATCTAGGAAATGCTTCGGAGATGCCATCGAGAGTACCTGTGTTCCCTTCTGATTATGCGGTGGCGGCAGCCTTTTCGCGCAGGTGAACGAGCGCATTTTCAATCCGGACCAGTCCCTCGCGCGCTTCTTCGGCCTTGATCGTCAGCGGCGGCAGAAGACGAATGACATTGTCGCCAGCCGGCACACCCAGAACATGCTCGCTGCGCATGGCCATCAGCAATTCGCCATTCGGGATACGGCACTTGATGCCCAGCATCAGGCCTTCACCGCGAATTTCATCGATCAGATCGGGGAACCGATCCTGCAGGGATGCGAGGCCCTGGCGGAACACCAGCGCCACATCGCGAACATGCTCCAGGAAGCCTTCAGCAAGCACAACATCAAGCACGGCATTGCCGACCGCCATACCCAGCGGATTGCCGCCATAGGTGGAGCCATGGGTGCCAGCCGTCATGCCCGATGCTGCTTCCTCCGTGGCCAAGCATGCGCCGAGCGGGAAGCCACCGCCGATGCCCTTGGCAACGGCCATGATGTCGGGTGTGATGCCGGCCCATTCATGGGCGAAGAGCTTTCCTGTGCGACCGACACCGCATTGTACTTCGTCCAGGATCAGGAGGAGCCCGTGTGCGTCGCAGAGCGCGCGGATCTCGCGCAGCATCTCAACCGGAATGCCGCGAATGCCGCCTTCACCCTGCAGAGGCTCCACCAGCACCGCGGCCGTGGCATCGGTGATCGCCGCTTTCAGGGCGTTCAGGTCGCCGAATGGCACCTGATCAAAACCGGGTGCCTTCGGGCCAAAACCCTCGAGGTACTTTTCCTGGCCACCAGCGGCGATCGTTGCGATCGTGCGGCCATGGAAGGCACCTTCCATGGTGATGATGTGGAAGCGCTCGGGATGGCCCTTGGAATAGTGATAGCGACGGGCGGTCTTGATCGCGCATTCCAGTGCTTCCGCTCCGGAATTGGTGAAGAATACCCGATCGGCAAATGTGGCGCGCGTCAGACGATCTGCGAGAACATGCTGGCCCGGCACATCATAAAGATTGGACAGATGCCAGACCTTGTCGGCCTGAGCCTTGAGCGCCGCGACCAGATGCGGGTGACTGTGCCCAAGCGAGTTGACGGCAACACCGGCAGCAAAATCGAGATAGCGGTCACCATCCTCCGTCATCAACCAAACGCCCTCACCTCGCTCGAAGCGCATCGGCGCCCGATTGTAGGTCTGATAGAGCGGGTTCGCTTCGGCCATGACAGTGTGCCTCCCTTGGCAGGCTGGGTCTGAAGAATTAAAAATGCCGCCTTGCGGCGGCGGTGGCACTATTCCCACTTGCCCCTGAGATGTCAACGAATCTTAGGGCCTGCGGCCATTTTTCAGCTTCGCGCAAGCTACCGTTACGATAGTCCCGCGACAGTGTTGCATACTTGACTCACTCACCAAGCAAGTTGGGGAAAACCCGGAAATCGATTCCCGATGATTCTGGCGACTCTTGTCATGGAGTCAGGCTCACACTAGGTTAACTTCTATTAATTGATTAAATGCGGCGGAAAAAGTCACCGATAGTATCGAGGCTTGATGTTTCGGATTAGTCCGAAGCAACGGTGAAGGATTCTGCCATTAAAGACGCGAGCGGCGGAGAAATGGCATGAACTGGACTGATGAGCGCGTTGAAAAACTCAAACGTTTGTGGTCGGAAGGACTGAGCGCAAGCCAAATTGCCGCTCAGCTTGGTGGCGTTAGTCGTAACGCAGTCATTGGCAAAGTTCACCGATTGAACCTGCCAGGGCGTGCCAAGGCCGGCGGCTCGACGACGGCGGCACGCACACCGAAGCGCCCGGCACCCACTGCGCCACGCACCAATACCTATCAGGCACGCAACACCACGGCGACACGGACTGTAGCTCGTGCGGCCGGTGCCAACATGGTCAAGGAAGATGTCGACGTCGACCTGATCGAGGAAGTACGCAATGTACCGTCGACCAATGTCGTTGTTCCGATCTCGCGTCGCCTCGCCCTGACCGAACTGACGGAGCGTACCTGCAAGTGGCCGATCGGCGATCCGATGACCGATGATTTCCACTTCTGCGGTTGCGAGACATCCGACACCTCGCCCTATTGCACCTATCACGGCAAGATGGCCTACCAGCCAGTAAGCGAACGTCGTCGCGCGGCACGCTGATCGACAAAATGATCGCATCGAAACAACAAACGGGCCGAAAGGCCCGTTTCTTGTTTTCAGAGGCATCCGAAAGGCGCAGTCATCAGGCTTCCATCGAGTATCCAGCGCCGCGGACGGTGCGGATCACGTCCTGCATGTTCGAAAAGTTGAGCGCCTTGCGCAGACGGCCGACATGAACATCGACGGTTCGTTCGTCGACATAGATGTCATGCCCCCAGACACCATCGAGAAGCTGCGAGCGTGAGAAAACGCGGCCAGGTGACGACATCAAGAATTCCAGGAGACGAAACTCGGTCGGCCCCAGCCGAACTTCTCGGCTCTTTCGATGAACGCGATGGGTTTCTCGATCCAGCTCGATATCGCCACAACGCAGGACGCTGGACAAAACCTCCGGCTTTGCCCGGCGCAACATTGCCTTTACGCGCGCCATCAGCTCCGGCGTCGAGAATGGCTTCACCACGTAGTCGTCGGCGCCGGTCGACAGACCGCGGACGCGCTCGCTTTCTTCGCCACGCGCCGTCAGCATGATGATCGGCAAACGCTCGGTTTCCGGTCGCATGCGCAAGCGGCGGCACAGCTCAATGCCTGAAACGCCGGGCAGCATCCAGTCAAGGATCAGAAGATCGGGGACCCGTTCCTGAAGGCGAATTTCTGCCTCATCGCCACGCATGATGGCTTCAACCTCGTAGCCTTCGGCCTCGAGGTTGTAGCGGAGCAGGACGCTCAGCGCTTCCTCGTCTTCAACCACTGCAATTTTGGGGAGCATCTGGTTCTACCTCTTCGGTATCCGCTTACTCTTTGATCGCGCCCACAGAGGCCGTCAGATCCTCCTTCGGACGCTCGCCTTCCGGCTGGGCGCCGGTTTTCATGTAATAGATGGTTTCGGCAATATTGGTTGCATGGTCACCAATCCGCTCGATGTTCTTGGCACAGAACAGAAGGTGGGTGCAGCTTGTGATATTGCGCGGATCTTCCATCATGTAGGTCAGCAACTCGCGGAAGAGCGAGGTATACATGGCGTCGATTTCTTCATCGCGGTCACGGATGGACTTGGCCTTCTCGGCAGAGCGGGTCGTGTAGACGTCCAGCACTTCCTTCAGCTGCTGCAAGGCCAGTTCGGACAAATGCTCAAGGCCACGCGCCAGCTTTCGCGGAATGCCTGTTCCCTGGATTGCCACGACGCGCTTGCAATTGCTTTTTCCAAGATCGCCGACGCGCTCGAGATCGCTTGCAATGCGAAGCGCCCCAATGATCTCGCGAAGATCTGCGGCCACCGGCTGGCGACGGGCAATCATGACAACGGCCTTATCGCCGATTTCGCGCTCGGTCGCATCCATGATCGCGTCATCGGAAATGACCTTCTGCGCGAGGGCAACATCCGTGTTGACCAGAGCACGGACACTGTCGGCGACCATCTGCTCGGCCAGCCCGCCCATCTCCGAGATCCGGCGCATCAGGAATTTCAGTTCTTCATCAAAGGCCGAGAAGATGTGCGAAGTAGACATGTATGTAATCCTTGAGCTGGTTGACGCTTGAAACGGCGAGGTCTGGCTCAGCCGAAGCGACCCATGATGTAGTCCTGGGTTCGCTGGTCATCCGGATTGGTGAACATCTTGTCGGTATCGTTTTCCTCGACCAGCAGGCCGAGGTGGAACATCGCGGTGCGCTGCGAAACGCGGGCAGCCTGCTGCATGGAGTGCGTCACAATCACAATGGTGAAATTGGTGCGCAGTTCATGGATCAGTTCCTCGACCTTTGCCGTTGCGATCGGATCAAGCGCCGAGCACGGCTCGTCCATCAGGATGATTTCAGGGCTGACGGCGATGGCGCGAGCAATGCAGAGACGCTGCTGCTGACCGCCGGACAGACCGGTGCCCGACTCGTTGAGACGGTCCTTGACCTCGTTCCAGAGGCCAGCCTTCTGAAGAGCGGATGCAACGATTTCGTCGAGGTCAGCCTTCTTGGAGGCGAGACCATGAATACGCGGGCCGTAGGCGACGTTCTCGTAGATCGACTTCGGGAACGGGTTCGGCTTCTGGAAGACCATGCCCACCTTTGCGCGCAGCTGGACCGGATCAACCTTCGGATCATAGATGTTTTCGCCATCGATGGTGATGCTGCCTTCAACACGGCAGATGTCGATGGTATCATTCATCCGGTTCAGTGTGCGCAGGAACGTTGACTTGCCGCAACCCGAAGGGCCGATAAAGGCCGTAACCGTGCGCTGGCGAATATCAATGTCGACATCACGGATCGCTTGCTTCTCGCCGTAATAGACTTGGACTTTCCGGGCAGAGATCTTGGCTTCAGTCATAGTGTCAGCTTTCGTGGTCGTCGTCGTCGATATTGTCTGTGACATGTTATTCATCATCACGACCTCCTACCAGCGGCGCTCAAATCGGCGGCGCAGAATAATTGCGATCAAGTTCATGCAGATCAGGAATGCCAGCAATACGATGATGGCGCCTGAGGCACGCTCCACGAAGGCCGGATCGCCGCGCTGGGTCCAGTTATAAACCTGGACAGGCAAGGCTGCGGCAGGATCGAAGAAACCTTCGGGTGGGCCGGCAGGAAATTCGCGGACGAAGGCAACCATGCCAATGAGCAGCAGCGGGGCAGTTTCGCCGAGCGCCTGAGCCAAGCCAATGATCGTGCCAGTCAGGATGCCAGGCATGGCAAGAGGCAGGACGTGGTGGAAGATGGCCTGCATCTTCGAGGCGCCGACCCCGAGCGCTGCATCGCGAATGCTGGGGGGTACAGCTTTCAGGGCCGCGCGCGTGGCAATGATGATGGTCGGCAGCGTCATCAGCGTCAGGACGAGACCGCCGACAATCGGCGCCGACTGTGGCAAGCCCATGAAGTTGATGAAAACCGCGAGGCCAAGGATACCGAAGACGATCGAAGGTACGGCTGCAAGATTGGCGATATTGACCTCGATGAGGTCGGTGAAGCGGTTTTGCGGCGCGAATTCTTCGAGGTAGATTGAGGCGGCCACGCCAATGGGCAGCGACAGGACCAGGACGATCAGCATCATATAGGCCGAACCAAGGATGGCCACACCCAGACCTGACGCTTCAGGACGGGTATCGGAGGCGTCGGCAGCCGTAAAGAAACCCCAGTTGAACTTGGTTTCAAGAATGCCGGCGTCGGCGAGGCGATCGGCCAGTTGCAGCTGCTCAGGCGAGACATTCCTGTCGAGAGCAGCGCTTTCCATGGTGACGCGGCCCTTGAAGTAACCGTCGATACGCCCTGCAGCCAAAAGCTCGAAATTCACGGTCTCGCCAATCATCTCGGGATTGGCCAGCACGTAGTTGCGCAATGTCGCCGGAGCCTCCTTCGAGATCAGTTCTGCCGCATCCTTGGCACTTACCCCGTCAAGGGACACACCCTTGTCTGCGAGCGTCTTTTCGAATGCTGCCTCGATCAAGGGCGCATAGCCAAATGTGGACACCTTGGCGATGTCCTCAAGATTGCGATTGCCGGGTTTGTCGAGCTTTGCCGGATCCAGATACACATTGACGGATACGAATGTCTGGCGGAAAGAGGACAGGCCATTATAGAGGATCGACGTCAGCAGACCGACCAGCGCCAGGATGCCGATTGCCACACCAATCTTGCCCATCATGCGAAAGCGGGCTTCAGCTCGGTTGCGGCGGCGCGTGCGGGCATCTTCCGTCAGCAGCGAAACGCTTTTTCTTGGAGCAGTAATACCGCCCGTGATCGTTGCGTCGGTCATTCGTACTGCTCCCGATATTTACGCACAATGTAGAGGGCAATCACGTTCAAAGAGAGCGTGAAGACGAAAAGGGTGAGGCCGAGGGCAAAGGCCACCAGGGTCTCAGGGCTGGCGAATTCCGTGTCGCCCGTCAGCTGGCTGACGATCTTGACCGTGACCGTGGTCATTGCCTCAAAGGGATTGAGATCGAGTTTTGCGGCAGCGCCTGCGCCCAGAACCACAATCATGGTTTCACCGATCGCACGGCTTGCTGCCAACAGGATCGCACCGACAATACCGGGCAATGCGGCGGGCATGACAACCTGCTTGATTGTTTCCGACTTTGTCGCGCCCAGACCATAGGACCCGTCGCGCAACGACTGCGGCACCGCATTGATGATGTCATCCGACAGCGAACTGACGAATGGGATGATCATGATACCCATCACGAGGCCTGCAGTCAGCACCGACGACGAGGAATTGCCAAGACCCATCGGCTGGGCGAGCCAGTCGCGCAGGAAGGGGCCGACGGTGATCAGGGCGAACAGACCATAGACGATGGTCGGAATACCGGCGAGCATCTCGATCGCGGGCTTGGCGACCGCGCGCAAACGGCTGCCGGCATATTCCGCGAGGTAGATCGCAATCAGAAGACCGATCGGAACGGCGACCAGAAGTGCGATGAAAGAGACGTAGAAAGTGCCCCAGAGCAGTGGCCAGATGCCAAGGTCGGACCCGCCTCGGAACTGCGGGTTCCACACTGTCGAGAAGAAGAAGTCGCTTGCCGGATAGAGCTGGAAGAAATGGATGGTTTCGAAGACCAGGGAACCGACAATGCCGAACGTCGTCAGGATGGCGACGGTAGAGCAACCAATCAGGACAGCTTTCACGAAGCTTTCGCTGACATTTCGAGCCCGCATATCGGGGCGAATCCTGCGATAGGACCAGAACGCGAAGGCGGCAGAAACAGCGACGACCACAACCGTCATCGCCCAATCACCGATCTTGTCGAGCGAGCGGTATTCCTTTGCCGCAACGAAGACTTCCTGAGGGACGGCACCTACGAGGGCAATGCCCACCTCGGCAAGGCTGGCACGGATGTCGTCCGACTCCGCACTCATGCGCGCGAGATCCTGCTCCGTCAGCCCGCCTCGGTTCAAAACGGCATCCAGACCGTCAGCAATCCGGCGCACATCGGCCATGACGAGGCTTCTTGCGCCACCATCAGGAATGACGCTGTCGGGGATCATGCCACTCACGCGGCTTTCAATCACGGTCGGCTGCAAAAGAAGCCAGACCATCAGCAGAAGGAGTGCCGGAACAGCAGCGAAAAGCGCGACCGTCTGACCATAATAGGACGGAAGAGAATGCAGTTTGACACCTGCTCTGGCGGAAACAGCCACTGCATGCCGCTTGCCAAGAATGTAGCCGAGTGAGGAGAGAACCAATACTACCAGAATGATGACGCCAACGCTCATAAGCCTGCACCCCTGCTACAAAGGAAACCGGCGGCATCCCGTCGGGATGCCGCCGGATTGTTCTAGGATTAGTTCAGCGGAGCCATCGGCGTGCGAGCCTTGACGGCTTCCTGCGTCTTGGCCAGTTCCGGATCAGAAACGAGACCGTAGGCAGCAAGCGGACCGTCCGGGCCAGCCATTTCGTCAGAAACGAAGAACTCAACATATTCCTGGAGGCCAGGGATTACGTCGAGGTGAGCGTTCTTGACGTAGAAGTAGAGCGGGCGCGAAACCGGGTATTCACCGGAGGCGATCGATTCGACCGAAGGAACGACGCCACCCATGGTGCCGACGCGGAGCTTGTCGGTGTTGTTCTGGTAGAAGGACAGACCGAAGACGCCGATGCCGTTCTTGTTGGCGTCAACGCGGGCCAGGGTTTCGGTGTAGTCGCCGTCGATGTCGACCGAAACGCCGTCGGTGCGCAGCGCCATGCAGCCGTCTTCAGCAGCATCTTCGTCGCCGTTTGCCGCAGCCTTCAGAGCTTCAAAGGTGCCGTTCTCTTCGCAGCCAGCCACAATAACCTTGGTGTCGAAGACTTCACGGGTGCCGTGCTTTGTGCCCGGGATGAAAGCGAGGATCGGCTGAGCCGGCAGGTCGGCGCGGATCTCGTTCCAGTTCTTGTAAGGATTGTCGACCAGCTGGCCATCCTTCAGAACCTTTGCAGCAAGTGCGCTGTGCCAGTCAGCCGGAGTGAAGGCGTATTCCGGACCGTTGATGTCCGAAGCGAACACGATGCCGTCGTAACCGATGCGAACTTCCTGGATTTCAGTTACGCCGTTCGACGTGCAGAGCTCGATGTCGGACTTGGAGATACGCGACGACGAGTTGGCGATGTCGATGGTGTTTTCACCCACGCCTTCGCAAAGCTTCTTGCGACCTGCGCCGGAACCGCCGGATTCAACAACCGGAGTCGGGAATTCGAAGTTTTCGCCGAAAGCTTCAGCGACGATGGAGGCGTAGGGCAGAACGGTGGACGAACCAGCGATCTGGATCTGGTCACGGGCAACGGCAGCGCCGGCGAAGGCCACGGAGGCCGCCAAGGCAGCTACGGAAAGTTTCAGAGCGTTCATGATCATCTCCCGGAATGGGCTTGTGTGTCTTTGCGGCCGTTGTGTCGACCTTTCGCCGACAATCGGCAGGTCTCCTTCTATCGGCTCTTGCGACATGCTTTTATGTCACTTTGATGAAACATTTGTGACATATTAAGTTATTGATTTATAAAAGAAATTTCTACGATCTCGTGCCATTCATCGAGAAATATGTCAAAACCGCACGGTGAAGTCGGTTCCCTTGCCGAGCTCCGACCTGACGACCAGCCGTGCCCGATGGCGGGTCAAGATGTGCTTGACGATCGCCAATCCCAAGCCCGTGCCCTTCTTGGAGCGACTATCCTCGATATTGACGCGATAGAAGCGCTCGGTCAGGCGCGGTACATGCTCCGTCGGGATGCCTGGTCCGCAGTCTACAACGCTGACCTCAGTCCCTCCTTCTGCAGTGTGTCGCAAGTAAATGTCGACACGTTTTCCTTCCTGGCCATATTTGCATGCGTTTTCGATCAGGTTCTCAAAGACCTGCACGAGCTCATCGCGGTCCCCGACCACCAGAATCTGCTCTTCCGGCAGATGCAGATCGATGGTGACATCCAGCTCTGCCGCAAGGGGTGCCAGAGAATCGCGCACATGACCGAGAACAGGAGCGAGATCGACCTTCTGATCCGGGGCGATGTGGGCCTTGAGCTCCAGCCGCGACAGTGACAGCAGGTCATCTACGAGCCGGCTCATGCGGTTCGCCTGGTCGAGCATGATGCCAAGGAAGCGCTCTTGCGCTTTTGGATCGGCGCGCGCTGGACCAAGAAGGGTTTCAATAAAACCGCGCAACGATGCCAAAGGGGTGCGGAGTTCATGGCTGGCATTTGCGACGAAGTCGCTGCGCATGCGGTCAAGCCGGCGCAATTCGGAAATGTCGCGGAAAGACAGCAGAAAGAGCGGTTCAATCGGGTTGAGGGTCTCCAGGGTCATCGGTGCAATGCGAACTGTATAGACCCGCTCTGACGGCAGACGCTCGGAATGTTCGATCTGGTTCGGTTCGCCAGTCTCGATTGTCTCACGGATCATGTCGAGAATGCCGGGAGAACGAAAACGGGTCGAAACATGCAGTGGTCCTACCGGCGGTCCAAAAGCCTTGTCGGCGACGCTGTTCTGACCGCGCAAGTGGCCATCCTGTCCGATTATGAAGATGGGCTTGTCGAGGGCCTCGATAACTTCCTGCACAACACTATCCGGATCAGGACGCGCAGACTGCGATTCAAGGGCCACCGGCGGGGCGGCCACCTCTTCGCTGTCAGTTCCGTCCTGCCGAAAGAGGATGTAGACAAGCCCGATCACAAACAGAACGATTGCAAAACCGGCCTGAGCTCCCGCCAGATAACAGGCCATAGAAACAATCGCCGCGACAGCGATCTGTCGCCAGCGGACCAGCAAAGGCTCGAATGCGTGGCGCAAGTCGCTTCTGTCCTCATTCAGCATTCAAAACCCCAATCGTACCGCATGTTTTGTCACCAATATCCGCCATTCATGACAGAAGTTGCACTTGCTCGCCATGCAGCATGGCCGCTTTCCCATAAGAGAGCCTCTATTCGTCGTTTGGAATGGATTGTTGCACCGAGAGGCGCTTCACAGCCCGCGCCTGCCTGGTCTATGTTCGACATGTCGAAAGCAGGGAGGCAGTGATGGACAAGCCGGTGCAGGGTCGCGCGAAGACATTGATGGTCAATGGTCAGGCACGGGTTTTCGATATCGATGATCCTGTCCTTCCTGGGTGGATCGATGAGATGTCGATGGCATCCGGAGGCTATCCCTATGACAAGAAGATGGATCGCGCTGCCTTCGAGAAGGAACTGCAGGACCTTCAGGTGGAACTGGTCAAGGTTCAGCTCTGGCAACAAAAGACAGGCGTGAGGGTGATGGCGCTTTTCGAGGGGCGCGATGCCGCCGGCAAGGGCGGCTCGATCCATGATACGCTTTCCTACATGAATCCCCGCTCGGCGCGGGTGGTTGCGCTGACCAAGCCGACTGAAACAGAACGTGGCCAATGGTATTTTCAGCGTTATGTGTCCCACTTCCCGACAGCGGGCGAATTCGTATTGTTCGATCGCTCCTGGTATAACCGTGCGGGTGTAGAGCCTGTCATGGGCTTTTGTACCCCGGAGCAGTACGAGGCCTTTCTGAAGCAGGTTCCGCGTTTTGAAAAACTTCTCGCACAGGACGGCATCCGCTTCTTCAAGTTCTGGCTCGATATCGGGCGGGAAATGCAATTGAAACGCTTCCATGATCGCAGGCATGATCCCCTGAAGATCTGGAAGCTGTCACCCATGGATATTGCCGCCTTCGACAAGTGGGAGGACTACACCGAAAAACGCGACCGCATGCTGAAGGAGACGCATAGCGAACACGCGCCCTGGACCGTGGTTCGAGCGAATGACAAGCGACGGGCACGCCTGAACCTCATCCGCCACATCCTTCATTCGCTGCCCTATGAGGACAAAAACGAAGCCCGGATTGGCAAAGTCGACAAGAAAATCCTGTGCAGCGGCTCCGACTTCCTGAAGTAATGAAAGGATCGGCTCGGGTCACTGCCCTGGCAGGATGCGCACCGAATACAGGTTTATACCCCGACCGCTGCCCGTCACATCTCCATTGATAACGAGCCGCCCGGCGTTTGCGGGCGCCATCCCATTTTCGAAAGAGACACGGAAGAGAGCGTCTGCCTTTTGGGCGTTGGCTGTAAATCTTCGACGTGAACAGTCGCCGAGCCGGGAGAAATCACATGAGACCGAAAGCTCCACAGGTTCGTCGTCAGTCGACTGGAGCGTCAGGGCGATCGTCGAGCTTCGCCCGGCCATCTGGCGGAGAACCTCGGTCGGCACTGTGATTTCGACGGCCCCCGAGGGATCCCCACTGCTCGACAGAATGCGAACAGCTGTGCCGTCACTTGCCGTAACCACATCCACCAGCGAGTTTGGACGCGGGCGGATTGCGGCGATCTGCTGAGGGGCGAATACATCAAGCCATTCATCGGAGAAGCCGCCACGCTCATTTACTGCCTGCGGACCGGCGGAGGATCCGGTGAAATCCTCGGCTTGCACGCGCGGCTGAGGTGTGGGAAGGCCGAGATTGCGCTCCTCCGCCGTCAGCATGAAGTCCGAGGTGTAGACCCACCAGGCCCCCGTTCCGAGCGCCGTCAGAATGGTCCCGTAAATGAAGAGCCTGGCAAAGGCGCCAGTGGAGCGGGACCGCGGTCTTTCAGCTTTGACTTTCTTCTTCTTGCCCTCCGGGCGTGGCTCAACAGGCGGCGGCGCGGCGCGTTCCGAACGCATGTCGATGCTCGGCTCTTCGAAGGGGCGAGCCTCTTGCGCGGCGCGCACGTCACCGCCGCGTATGTCAGGGCTAACATCGGCTTCGGACGAAGCAAAGGCAGGTTCGCGACGATCGGGGGCCAAGACCGAGGGAGACGCCACCCCCTGGGTCGCAGCGCTATCCAGAAGCGAATCAACATCCAGAGACGGTGGGGTCAATGCCTCATCCAGTCGAGCGCGCTCTTCGAGCTCAATCGAATGGATCAACGCCTCAAGACGCCGGCGCTGGAAACTGACCGTTTCTTCGTCATTGATCGCCTGTTTGCGCAGACCCGTTTCAAGCGCCTGGCGCGCCGATTGATAGATGCGGGCGCGGGTTTCAGCATTCTCACGCTCAGACCGTTCCAGTGCATTCCGGATGGCTGTTTCCAATCCGCTCATTGGCCGCCATGCTCCATGTCAGGTCTAACCCGCTGCCCTTCGAATAAGCTCATGATGTTCGGTAGACCCTGAAAATCTTCGAGGCAAGTCCCAAGAAGTGACTCTGAAGGGGGATAAACACAGGAATGCGGCAAGATCGCGCTTGGCAGATACGGCCCGGATATGATCCGCTCCGGGTATGGCAATAGGTCTTCCCTCGCCGACGGACCTCTGCTAAGGAAATTGACGTTTGCGTAAACGTAACTTCAAGGGAGGTGAAGGGGTGGCTCTACCGTCTATTCTGAAAGACAATCTGCGACTGCCAGTGGTGGCCTCGCCGCTGTTCATCATTTCACACCCTCAGCTAACGCTTGCGCAGTGCAAGGCTGGCGTCGTGGGTGCATTTCCAGCGCTGAATGCCCGCCCGGAATCGCAACTGGATGAGTGGCTGGCGGAAATCACGGAAGAGCTCGCCTCCCACAACGCCAAGAACCCGGACCGACCGGCAGCACCCTTCGCAGTAAACCAGATCGTGCACATGTCGAACAAGCGGCTCGAGCATGATCTGATGATGTGCGTCAAATACAAGGTGCCGATCGTCATCTCGTCGCTTGGCGCCGTTCCGGAAGTGAATGCCGCTGTGCATTCCTATGGCGGCATCGTCCTGCATGACGTGATCAACAACAGGCACGCCAATTCGGCGATCCGCAAGGGTGCGGACGGATTGATTGCCGTCGCAACGGGTGCTGGCGGTCATGCCGGCACGCTGTCGCCCTTTGCTCTCGTGCAGGAAATCCGCGAATGGTTTGATGGCCCTCTGCTGCTGGCCGGTGCGATTGCCAATGGTGGCGCAATCCTGGCGGCCCAGGCCATGGGGGCGGATATGGCTTATATCGGTTCACCCTTCATCGCCACGGAAGAGGCGCGGGCCTCGGACGCCTACAAGCAGGCGATCGTTGACGCCAAGGCGAACGACATCGTCTATTCCAACTATTTCACCGGCGTGCACGGCAACTATCTGAAGCCGTCGATCGTGGCTGCCGGCCTTGATCCCGACAATCTGCCGATCGCTGATCCGACCAAGATGGATTTCGACAAGGCGACAACCGGCGCGAAGGCCTGGAAGGACATCTGGGGCTGCGGCCAGGGGATCGGAGCCGTCAAGGCCGTCGAGCCGGTGGCCACCGTCGTCGACAGGCTTGAGCGCGAATATATAGGCGCAAAAAGGCGATTTGCGGCTAGGTTCCTTCCCGTTATGGTCCCCGCCATTAGCACCGACGGGGATATCGCATGACGTTTCGCATGATTGCAGGTCTGGCTCTGCTCACGGCAGTTTCTGCGGGAGCGGTCCATGCGGCAGAGCCGCGCTTCGGTGAGTTCGGGGACTGGCGTGTCAATTGCAGCCAAGCGCTGAATTGCGTCATGGAGCAATTTGTCTCAGGGGCTCCGCTGGACCAGATTGCGCTGCGCCGCGACGCCGGACCAGAAACGGCGGTCACCATTGCGGTCTGGCCCGATGTTAGGGACGAGCGACAGGCAGACGGTCCATGGCGTGCGGTCATGACGGTCGATGGCGGACGGGCGATCGAAATTGCAGCGCCTGACATTTATTTTGACGCCGTGGATCAAGCATTTGTTCTGTCGGGACCTGCGATCGACTCAGCCTTCATCGATGAGGTCAGAAACGGTGAGACATTACGGATCGAAGTGCAGGACGGCGATCTGAAGACTGCCCATGACTTCAGCCTCAGAGGTGTTGCCGCCAGCCTGCTGTTCATCGACGAGGTACAAGGTCGGATTGATCGCGTTGACGCCTTGAGCGCGAGAGGCGACCTGCCGCCGGCAGATGCAATTGCACTCAAGGACATACGGCGCTTCAGCGATCTGCCGGAGGCAATCCGTGACGATTTCGGTGACACCGGGCGCTGCGCCGGAACGGATGAAAGCAGCCTCGATGGCGATGCTATCGTTCATGCGATCTCGGCCAACGAGACGCTATATCTGCTGCCCTGCGGCATGTCGGGTGCCTATAACATGCCCTATGCGCTCTATCTCGACAGCTTCGGCAATCTGGGTCCGATGCCGCTGCCTGTGATGCTGGACAAGGGGCCAAGCACCAGCTTTTTTCTCTACAACGCAGGATACAATTTCGAAACGGGCGTACTCGATGCCTTCTTCAAGGGCCGTGGTCTCGGCGACTGCGGACAGTTGCAGAGCTGGGTGCTCACCCGAAGTGTCAGTGGATCGGTCTTCGTCCTGACCGAAGAGCGCGTCCAGGACTGTGACGGCTCCGAGCCGGTCGCTCCGGAGAACTGGCCCGCTCTCTGGCCGGTTCAGCAAGGCCAGTGATGCCGGGACATACCATAATTTTGGATCGCCTCAGAATTCCGGCTTGAAATGACGAGGCAATCCTAGTATCAGCGCGTCACAAATTACGGACCGGTTGTTGCCGCTCCATAGGCCGCTTTAGCTCAGTCGGTAGAGCACATCATTCGTAATGATGGGGTCACGTGTTCGAGTCACGTAAGCGGCACCATTTCCTTCGTTCCATCATTCAGCAACGATCCGGCGGCAAGATTTTGTCGCTGCTTGCGCAAGTCTTTTGCGCGTTCCATGATGATCATGAACAGAACCTTGACGTTCAACAAGGATGGCGGACCCGGTTTGGTAGATGCTGACAAAACTGCAAGACGGGTTCTGTACGGCGCGCCAGTCGGCAAGCGTGTCTGCGTCGTGGGTGCAACGGGGACAATCGGTCGGGCAACGGTTTCAGCTCTTGTCCGCCATGGGCATGACGTCGTGTGCCTGTTGCGATCCAATACGGCGAATGGCGCAGCGGTGAGCGGGAACTCGCTTTACTCATCGCTTGACGGCGTATCGACGCAAATCGTGGATTTCGACAATAGCCGATCACTTGCCGAGGATGGCTTTTCCGGACGGCGGTTAGATGCGGTCATTTCCTGCATGGCCTCACGGACGGGCACTCCGAAGGATGCCTGGGCGGTCGACTATCATGCTCAGTCGCGTGTCCTGCAGGCAGCTAAGCAGGCCGGTGTCGGGCATTTCGTGCTTCTGTCTGCGATTTGCGTACAGAAACCGCTGCTTGAGTTTCAAAAGGCGAAGCTCGCCTTCGAAGCCGAATTGATCCGGTCGGGGCTGCGTTACTCCATCGTGAGACCGACAGCATTCTTCAAGTCGCTCTCCGGCCAGATCGAGCGGGTTCGCCAGGGCAAGGCCTTCTTGCTATTTGGCAACGGCATGCTGACGGCCTGCAAGCCGATCAGCGACCGGGATCTTGCCAATTATCTGACAGACTGCCTTGAGAATGAGGAACGGTGGGACAGGATCCTGCCGATCGGAGGACCGGGCGATGCCATCACGCCACGTGAGCAGGGCGAGGCCCTGTTCTCATTGATGGGAAGGACACCGAAGTTCCGGTCGGTCCCGATCGCGATGCTGGATGTCATCATAGGTGGGCTGGGCGCGCTTGGACGCATAGCACCGAAGCTTTCTGCCAAGGCTGAGCTGGCCAGGATCGGCCGGTATTATGCGACCGAATCCATGCTGGTGCTTGATCCAAAGACCGGGCTTTACGATGAAGCCGCGACACCATCGACGGGACAAGACACATTGTTCGACTTCTATCGCTCCGTTCTTGACGGTGGCACCCTGCCCGAGCGGGGAGATCATGCGGTTTTCTGATCGAGGTCGGTCTCCAGATTTTTCCGACTGTCACAGCGCGAAAGGCGTGTCGTCAGCTGAATAGCGGAAGGCACTGGCGCAACGGCTCGCACTGTGGCAGAGCGTTCGCCGAGCGCGAGTGCCGTAATTCTAGTACGGGCTCGGGTCGGCTGATTGACGTCTCACCGGCTGCAGCGAGATCACGCTGCCGTTCTTCGATAATTGCAGGCCATTAAACGGCATCAGATCAGCCTGCGCGCCCGACACTCTCATAGACGAAGCCCTTCGCGCGCACCTCCTCCGCCTTGTAGATATTTCTCAGATCGATGAGCACCGGGGACTTCATCCGCGACTTGAGCTTGTCGAGATCCAGCTGGTGGAACTGCTTCCACTCGGTGATGATCACCAGAGCATCCGCCCCTTCGGCAACGGCGTCCACACCGGACTTGTAATCCAGCTCCGGCATCATCTGCCGTGCTGCTGGCATGCCTTCCGGGTCATAGGCCTGCAGATGCGCACCCTTGTCCAGGAGCGCCTGGACAATGGAAAGCGCTGGCGACTCGCGAATATCATCGGTGTCCGGCTTGAAGGTGAGACCCAGAATGCCCACCGTCTTGCCGCGCAGATCACCGCCGACAGCGCGTTCGACCTTGCGGGCCATGGCGCGCTTGCGGGTTTCGTTGATGCCCACAATCGTTTCGATCAGGCGGATCGGGCTGTTGTGGTCCTGGGCGGTCTTGACCAGTGCAAGCGTATCCTTGGGGAAGCAGGAGCCGCCATAACCGGGACCAGCATTCAGGAATTTTTGACCGATACGCGTGTCCAGCCCCATGCCGCGAGATACGTCCTGGACATTGGCGCCGACCTGCTCGCAGAGGTCAGCGATCTCGTTAATATAGGCAAGCTTGAGCGCGAGGAAGGCATTGGCAGCATATTTGGTGAGTTCTGCCGTGCGACGTGCCGTAAAAATGACGGGATGGCGTTGCGCGTCGAGAGGCGCATAGACCTCTGCCATGACATTGCGGGCGCGATCGTCATTCATGCCGACCACGACACGATCGGGGGCCATGAAATCCTCAATCGCCGCGCCTTCGCGCAGGAATTCCGGATTGGAGACGACTGCGACATCCGCCTCCGGATTGGCTTCGGCAATGATGCGCTCCAGTTCGTCGCCCGTGCCTACGGGAACAGTCGATTTTGTCACCAGAACGGTGAAGCCTTTCACGGCAGAGGCAATTTCGCGCGCAGCGGAATAAACATAAGTGAGATCGGCATGGCCATCGCTCTTGCGCGAAGGGGTGCCGACCGCAAGAAACACCACATCGGCTTCGGCGACAGGCTGGGCAAGATCGGTGGTAAAGAAGAGACGCCCGGTCGCGACATTGCGGGCGATCATGACATCCAGACCAGGTTCATAGATTGGCACTTCGCCGCGATTCAAACGGGCGATCTTGTCTTCGATCTTATCGATACAGGTGACGTGATGGCCGAAATCCGAAAGGCAGACGCCAGAGACAAGGCCGACATAGCCAGTACCGATGATTGCAATGCGCATAGAAGACTCCAGATTGGACCGGGACCGCCACCCCGGACTGAGGGCCGGATCGCCGTTTCGCGATGGATTCGTAATGTCAGAGATTTATGACAGATGAGCTAATGGAATGGAAACGACCGGAGATATCGTTTCTGACAGACAGACTTGGCCCCGCCAAAGGACGGAACCAAGCGACTGGGACCTAGGGACGAAGCCCAATCAAATCCAGTAGGGTGGTACACCGTAAAAGTCGTAAACCGAGCGGCCATTGTGGCGATACCAATCGTTGTCATCCGTTCGGAAGCGCGGGGCACCCTCGATCTGCTCCTTGGTCAGGTCGATCCGATAGCCATCCAGGCTTTCGTCATAGGTGAGTTTTTCCCAGGGAAGCGGATAGTAATCATCGCCGATTCCCCAGAAGCCACCAAAACTAAGGACCGCATAGGCAACACGGCCACCGCGCTTTTCGAGAATGATCCGCTGGATCGAGCCGATCCGGTCACCATCAAGACCATAAACCGCCGTCCCCTCCACCTTATCGCTGGCAATCAGGCTGGGCGTATCCTTCACATAGGGGTCGCTGTTGGCAGGATTTGTCTGGGAATGATTCATCTGATGCCTCCTCTTGGGTTGATCCCTCAAGAAACAAACTGGCGGCATTCCGGTTCCGAAGGAGAATGTGCAAACCGGGTCGTCACTTTATTGACGCTTACGTCAAGGTCATATAAATTCTCGCGGCTTGCATGGTATTCCATGAGGCATAGAGTCAAGGGACCTTGAGGAGGGTCGCACGCCACGCGAAGTGGCCTGCTCCAACGTCATTTCGGGAGGAATACATGTCGGAAACCACGAGCCAACTGAGCGGCAGCGCTGCAGAGAAGATCTGGCTCAGATCCTATCCCGCGTCGGTCCCGGCGGAGATAGCCCCGCACACCCATGCTTCGCTTGGTGCGCTTTTTGAAGCAAGCTGCGCGACATTTGCCGATCGCCCCGCCTTTACCAGCATGGGCCGCAGCATGACGTTTCGCGAGCTGGAAGCCCAGTCACGCAAAGTGGGTGCTTGGCTGCAGTCCAAGGGCCTCGAAAAGGGCGACCGCGTTGCGGTGATGACGCCCAATATCCTGCAGAACCCGGTCACCGTTTACGGTATCCTGCGGGCGGGAATGACAGTTGTGAACGTCAACCCGCTTTATACGCCGCGTGAACTGGAACACCAGTTGAAGGATGCCGGTGCCAAGGCGATCGTGGTTTTGGAGAATTTTGCCTCTACCGTTCAGCAGGTGGTGGAACGCACTCCGGTCAGGCATGTCATTGTCTGCACCATGGGCGATATGCTGGGGTTCAAGGGCCATATCGTCAATCTTGTGGTCCGCAAGGTGAAGAAGCTGGTGCCGGCATGGAGCCTGCCGGGTCATGTTCCATTCAAGACTCTTTTGGCGGAAGGGGAAAAACTCAGCCTGAAGCCGGTAGACGTGCAGAGCAGTGACCTCGCCTTCCTGCAATATACCGGCGGCACAACGGGTGTCTCGAAGGGTGCGGCGCTCAGCCATGCCAATCTGTTGGCCAACAAGCAACAGATTGCGCTTTGGCTTGAAGCTGCCTTTGCCGAGAAGGGCCGACCCGACACGCTCAATTTCGTCTGCGCCCTGCCGCTCTACCACATCTTTGCACTCACGGTGAATTCGCTGATGGGTGTGGCCCTTGGCGGGCACAATCTGCTGATTGCCAATCCGCGCGACATTCCCGCCTTTCTGAAGGAGCTTCAGACCTATAAGGCGCATGTCTTTCCGGGCCTGAACACGCTCTTCAACGCGATGATGAACAATCCGGAATTCACGAAGATCGACTTTTCCTCGCTGATGCTGGTGCTGGGTGGCGGCATGGCCGTGCAGCGTCCGGTCGCAGAGCGCTGGCTTCAGATGACCGGCTGCCCTGTCACGGAGGGCTATGGCCTGTCCGAGACATCACCCGTTGCCACCGTCAACCGCCTCGACAGCCGCGAATTTTCCGGAATGATCGGGCTTCCCCTCCCCTCGACCGATATCGAGATCCGCGACGAGGATGGCAAGACTCTGGCGCTTGGCGAGGTTGGCGAGATCTGCATCCGTGGGCCGCAGGTCATGGTCGGTTACTGGCAGCGTCCCGAGGAAACGGCCAAGGTCATGAGCGAAGATGGCTTCTTCCGGTCCGGCGACATGGGCGTGATGAACGCGCAGGGCTTTATCAAGATCGTCGACCGCAAGAAGGACATGATCCTGGTTTCGGGCTTTAATGTCTATCCGAACGAGATCGAGGAAGTGGCCGTGATGCATCCTGGCGTGCTTGAAAGCGCGGCGGTCGGAATTCCGGATGAGCATTCGGGCGAAGCGGTCAAGCTGTTCGTGGTGCGCAAGGACCCGAACCTCACCGCTGACGAGGTAAAGGCCCATTGTGCGGCAAACCTCACCAACTACAAGCGCCCCCGCCACATAGAATTCCGCGATGAGCTGCCGAAGACCAATGTCGGCAAGATCCTGCGGCGCGAGCTGCGCGACCAGAAGTAAATCGATTTAAATTTGGGGGAGGCTTGCTTCCCCCAAGTCTTGATCCTGCCGTTTCGTCCGCATAATGTCCCCGCAACGCCGTACAGCCGGGGAAATGCCATGCACGCCATCCTTGACCAACTGACCAGCACAGTCGCCGCAACCCATGCAGAGGACCTGCGGGCGGCCTTTGCCGCTGATGGTCGGCGGTTCCAGCGCTTTTCTGCCTCGCTGGACGACCTCTTGATGGACTATTCCAAATGCGCCGTGAATGACGAGGTGCTCGACCTGCTTGAGCAGTTGATGACGGCGGCAGGCGTTGCCGAAAAGCGCGATCTGATGTTCTCGGGCGCACCGATCAACTTCACCGAGGGCCGCGCCGTGCTGCATACCGCGCTGCGCAACCGCTCCAACCGCCCGGTCATCGTGGAGGGCCGTGACGTCATGCCTGACGTGAATGCGGTTCTCGAGGCCATGGGCAAGTTTGCCGATGGCATCCGGTCCGGCGAGATGAAGGGTGCGACCGGCAAGGCCATCACCGATGTCGTCAATATCGGCATTGGCGGCTCGGATCTCGGCCCCGTCATGGCGACGCTGGCGCTCTCGCCCTTCCATGACGGACCGCGCCTGCATTTCGTCTCCAATATCGACGGCGCGCATATCGCCGACACGCTGAAGACGCTGAATGCCGAGACCACGCTCTGCATCGTCGCCTCGAAAACCTTCACCACCATCGAGACGATGACCAACGCCCAGACGGCGCGCGCCTTCATCGCCGATGCGCTCGGGGAAGCGGCTGTCGGTCATCATTTCTGTGCTGTCTCGACCGCGCTCGACAAGGTCGCGGCCTTCGGCATCGATCAATCCCGCGTCTTCGGTTTCTGGGACTGGGTCGGCGGACGTTATTCCATCTGGTCGGCCATCGGCCTGCCGCTGATGATCGCGATCGGGCCTGACAATTTCGGCGACTTCCTTGCCGGCGGCCATGCGATGGACGAGCATTTCCGCAACGCGCCCTTCCGGCAGAACCTGCCGATGCTGCTCGGCGCGCTCGGCGTCTATCATCGCAACGTCTTGAACTATGCGACGCGGGCGATCCTGCCCTATGACCAGCGCCTGGCGCGCTTCCCGGCCTATCTGCAGCAGCTCGACATGGAATCGAACGGCAAGAGTGTCACGATCGACGGCAAGCCGGTTCAGGGCGCCTCCGGCCCCGTTGTCTGGGGCGAGCCGGGCACCAATGGCCAGCATGCCTTCTACCAGCTCATCCACCAGGGCACGAGCGTCATCCCTGCCGAGTTCCTGATCGCCGCCAACGGCTTTGAACCGGAGCTGCGCCACCAGCATGAGCTCTTGATCGCCAATTGCCTGGCGCAGTCGGAAGCCCTGATGAAGGGCCGCACGCTGACTGAGGCCAAGAGCCAGCTGACCGCCAAGGGCGTGTCGGACGAGGAAGCCGATTTCCTCGCCCCGCACCGCGTCTTCTCCGGCAACCGCCCGTCGATCACCTTCGTCTACGAGCAACTGACCCCCTATACACTTGGGCGCCTGATCGCGCTCTACGAACACCGCGTCTTTGTCGAAGGCGTCGTCTTTCGCATCAATTCTTTCGACCAGTGGGGCGTGGAGCTCGGCAAGGAACTGGCGACGGGGCTCTTGCCGGTCGTGCAGGGCAAGGTCGCTGCGACCGGGCATGACAGCTCGACGGCGGGGCTGGTGTCGGCGCTGGCGGAGCGGAAGATGGGGTGAGGAGAGCCTGCAAGCAGGCAGATCGCTTGATGAGGCGTCGACACTGATATACATTATGGCCAGAGTATATCATGGGAGTTGGCCATGCAGATCGCCAAATGGGGCAACAGCCTTGCGGTGCGTCTTCCCGCCAGCGTGGTCGAAGCGCTGAAGCTGAAGGAAGGCGATGATATCGAAATTCGCGCCGCAGACTGGCGCGAACTTGATGTGGCGCGAAAGCCTACGCCTGAAGATCTGTTAGAGCGCCTTCGAGCCTTCCGGGGACGGTTACCGCCCGACTTCAAATTCGACCGGTATGAGGCGAATGGGCGGTAGGTTCGTCGATACGAACGTACTGCTTAACCTCGCTTCTGGCGATGCACAGAGAGCTGATCGTGCCGAGGCCGTGATTGCTGAAGGCGGCATCATCAGCGTTCAGGTCCTCAATGAGATCGCCAATGTGCTACGCCGCAAGATGCGCATGCCCTGGCCTGACACGCATCTGTTTCTGGATATGATCCGTGCACTGCTGACCGTAGAGCCGGTCACTTGGGAGACACACGAAACTGGATTGCGGATCGCCGAGCGCTACGGGCTTTCCATCTACGACGCAATGATCGTTTCAGCAGCATTGATGGCTGGGTGCGACACCCTGATGTCCGAAGATATGCAAGACGGTCTTGTCATCGATGACCGCCTGCGCATCGTCAATCCCTTCGGCCAAGCATGAAAACATGAAGCTGCGGGCAGGCAGGTAGACCTCCGCAGCCAATTTTTACCTAGCTCAGAACCCGATCTCAGCAGCCGTCGGCGGATTGGCGCCCGCGCGCGACACGGTCACGGCCGCAGCCTTCGCGCCCACCGTCAGCGCCTCGCGTACAGCCTCTTCCGAGAGCTTTGCGACCTTCTCCTTGGTCAGCAGACCCTGACGCTTGAGCGATGCCAGGATGCCGGCGTCGAACGTATCTCCAGCGCCGACGGTATCGACGACTTCCACCTTGTTCGAGGGCACCGAGACCTTGAAATTGGCGGTATAGGCGGTCGCTCCCTCCGCGCCCTTGGTCAGCACGACAAGCTTGGCGCCGCGCGTCAGCCAATAGGCGGCGCGTTCGTCCTGGCTGCCCTGGAGATCGAACCAGTCGAGGTCTTCATCCGAGAATTTCAGGATGTCGGACATATCGGCCATACGGGCAATGCGGGCCTGGTGGGCCGCCTTGTCCTTGATGAAGCCGGGGCGGATGTTCGGGTCGAGCGAGATGACGCGGGTCTTGTGCTCGCGGGTCATCAGCGCCTCGTAGGTCGAGCCGCAGGGTTCCGGGATCAGGCTGATCGCGCCGAAATGCAGTGCCTCGCAGCTGTCATCGAGCCTGGGCAGATCGGCTTCGGTGATCATCCGGCCTGCCGTGTTTTCGTCGTAGAAGGCATAGGATGCCTGGCCGTTGGTCAGCTTGACCAGCGCGATCGTGCAGGGGCGCGAGAGCGTGGCGCAATAGCTGAAATCGACGCCCGAAGATTTCAGCGTGTCGCGCAGGATATCGCCCAGCATGTCGTCTGAAAGGCCGGTGAAGAAGCCGGTGTCGATGCCGAGACGCCCCAGCGCAATGGCCGTGTTGAAGATCGCGCCGCCGGCATAGGGCGCAAAGGCGCGCTCGCCCAGCGTGGTTTCGCGTGGCAACATGTCGATCAGCGCTTCGCCGCAACACAGGATCATAGAGACCTCCCAGACATCAGTTTCAATCGATTTAAACGAAGTTTGCCCAACATGCCAGAGGGTGTGTCGGGCATTGGCTCAGGCGAGTGATGAAACGCCGCCGTTCCTACCCGACCAGGCGAGCGGTGCATCAAGGAAGGCTTCGACCTCGGACAACGTCTTGTCGTCGAAGAGCTTCTGATCGCGGGCGACAGCCAGAACATTCCGCCAGGTAGCGATGTAATGCAGCTTCACCTTGCCATCTTCAAAGCGCTGCAGAGCTTCCGGGAAGATGCCGTAGAAGAAGAGCGCGATGCCGTGGTCGACAATGCCGCCGGCGGCTCTGACCGCATCGATAAACTTGAACATGCTACCACCCGCCGTCGTCAGGTCCTCAATGACCAGAACGCGTGCACCCTCCGGCAGGTTGCCTTCGATCTGCGCATTTCGCCCATGGCCCTTCGGCGCCTTGCGGACATAGATCATCGGCAGGCCGAGGCGATCGGCGAGCAGGGCTGCAAAGGGAATACCCGCCGTCTCGCCGCCGGCGATGCAGTCGAACTGTTCGAAGCCCGCATTGCGCATCAGGGTCGCTGCGGCAAAGTCCATGACCGTTGAACGAACGCGCGGATAGGACAAAAGTTTGCGGCAATCGATATAGACGGGGCTCCGCATGCCCGACGAGAGCTTGTAGGGCTCCGAAGCGTTGAAATGCACGGCCTTGATCTCCCACAGCATCCGGGCAACCAGTTCGGCCATCACGGCGGGCTCTGGGAAAGTCATGTGCATGGGCTTGGCTCCTTCTTCAGCGCGATATCGGGGCCATAGCAGCATGTGGCGCGTGAAGCCAGAGATTCAGCCCGGCAACCGACTGAAGAGACCCGGTTTGCTCAGCCAAGAACAAGCGTGGCGCCGCTTTTCAGGTCCGGCTCTTCATGCACGGCCAGTTCGACACGGTTTCTCCCCCTGCGCTTTGCCTGATAGAGCGCGCCATCAGCCAATTGCAGAAGGTCATGCAAAGTTGCGCCCTGGGCAGAGCCATAGGCGACGCCGGCACTGGTGGTTGCAGCTATGACTTCATCGCGATCATTGTCGATCTGCATCTGCCCGAAGCCCCGCCTGATCCGCTCGGCCACCCATTCCGCGTAGCCCGGGACAATGCCGACGAGTACAGCTGCAAATTCTTCACCGCCGAGACGGGCAACGGTCACCGGGCCGGTGGTGCGGTGCAGTTCGCGGGCAAATGCGCGAATGACTTTGTCGCCAACTGCATGACCATGTACGTCATTGATGGACTTAAAGCGGTCGATATCAAAGACTATCAGGGCCATTGAAGCGTCGAAGACCTGTTGGCCGTGACGTTCAAAGAGGGCCCGACGATTGGGAATAGCCGTCAGTGCATCGGTCAGCGCCTCAAGCCGATGCTCGGCAGCGATCCTTGCCTGTTGCAACATCAAGGAAAGAGCGCCGACAGCTGTCATTCCAGCGATTGAAACGGCGATATTGAGCACTTCCGCCCAATTGTCCGGAGCATGACCCAAGACAAGCTTGCCATCTATGACGAGCACGAGAGCGCAAAGAAAAAAAGATATCGCCGCCAAAGAATAGAGGGTCACGATCCCGACCAGCGGACCTGGCGCTTCCGCCCGCGCAAGCCAGTACTCCCAGGCTGACGCGAAAAGAAGAATCATAACAACGAGGTTGAGGATGATGAACGCCAAGCCGTCATAGCCGAAAAGCATTGCCGGCGTCGTCATATTGACCGTCAGGACGGACAGCTTGAGAGATCTGCCGAGCGGGGATCGGCCTGTGCGAAACTGGTGGGCTGCCGCGTAGATGATCGAGAACCCAGACAGGATGAAGAAGCACCAGATGCTGCCGAGGATTGGCTCTGGATAAAGCGAATAATAGCTATAGGAAAAGGTCCCTATGGCGATACACACAAGCCCGTAGACCCATGTCAACATGAAACGATCGGTGCGGCGGGTCAACCACATACCAAGGAGGGTGAGCAATAGGCATATGGTGGAAACACCCAGCGCCACCAGCAGCGTCGTATTGTCTAGCATCGACTTCTCGTCTCCGAGCGGCTCAACCACCCTCAATATCGATCTTCACTATTCCAATTCATTAACAATTTCGTTGCGTATGGCAGGCCAACTGAAAATTTAAGTACTTTCGAAAATTCAGAAATCTGAAGTATCTACAAGAAGAATTACTTCTCTATATACTTATTCTGATGCGCGTGACCAGCCTCCCCCCGACGCTGTTTGTACGACAGCGTCGTATCTTGTAGAAAGCATGCACATCAGCGGATGATAGGGGCGGTTAGATTACTTCCCAGTGGAGGGGAAACATGGGGTCAAAAACCGTCACCGGTCCTGCTCCGGTGAAGACCTTTGCGGGGAACTCGACAGGTTCTTCCCGTCTCACCAGCGTGATCTTTTCGTCATTCACGGGAAGCCCATACCACGCGGGCCCATTGAGGGAGGTGAAAGCTTCCAGCTTATCGAGGGCATTCTCCTGCTCGAAAACATGGGCGAGACAGCTCATCGTATTGATCGAGGTATAGATACCAGCGCAGCCACAGCCGCATTCCTTGAGCGGATCGACATGCGGTGCAGAGTCGGTTCCGAGGAAGAAGCGTGCTTCCCCCGAAACAGCCGCTTTTCGCAACGCCTGGCGATGGTTCTCGCGCTTGGCGACCGGGAGACAATAATAATGCGGGCGTATGCCGCCTACGAGAATGTCATTGCGGTTGATGATCAGATGATGGGTCGTAATCGAGCCGGCAATATTGCGATCGGCTTCGCGGATGTAATCGATACCGTCAGCCGTCGTTACATGCTCCATGGTGATCCTCAACTCGGGCAGCCGCTTACGCAGGGGATCAAGCACGGTGTCTATGAAGACCTTTTCCCGATCAAAAATATCGACGTCTGCGTGCGTGACTTCGCCATGCACACAAAGCGGAAGCCCCACCTTGGCCATACGCTCTAGCACGGGCATGACTTTTTCGATATCGCGGACGCCACCATGGGAATTGGTTGTCGCGCCGGCGGGATAGAGCTTTACTGCGGCCACCAGACCCGAACGCCTGGCTTCCTCTACGTCATCCGGATCCGTGTGTTCGGTGAGATAGAGCGTCATCAGCGGCTCAAACCGATCACCATCCGGTATCGCCTTGACAATCCTCTCGCGATAGGCGCGGGCATCTGCAGTCGTTACCACCGGCGGCACCAGATTGGGCATGATGATTGCACGGGCGAAGTGGCGGCTCGTATCACCGATCACACCTTCCAGCATGGCGCCGTCACGCAGGTGCAGATGCCAATCATCGGGGCGGCGGATGGTGAGGGATTGCATTATGGGGGCCTCCAGCTAGCGAAAGTGGATTGCCCTTAGCATGCCCCAGCGAGCCGTCAAAGCATTACGCCACGCGTTCATTCGCCGCGATAATTGCCTTTTCTGCTTCCTGCGCCTGTTCCATCCGATCCTTGTCCATGATCGCGCGAATTCGCGGCAATGCACGCTCGAAGGCCGCAACGCAGTCGGGGTCAAACTGGGTCCCTGCCCGACCAAGGATGTGCTCCACAGTACGCTCGAACGTCCATGCTGGCTTGTAGGGACGTTCCGTGGTCAATGCATCGAAGTTATCGGCAATGCAGACAATCCGACCGGAAATCGGAATAGCGTTTCCGACCAGCCGGTTTGGATAGCCCTGGCCGTCCCATCTTTCATGATGGCTTGCCGCAATCTCCGAGGCGAGCTGGAGAAGTGAGGAGTGGGACGAGCCCAGAATATTGCTGCCGATTTCGGCATGCGCCTGCATCTGCCGATATTCTGCCTCGGTCAGGCGCCCCTGTTTCAGCAAAACGGTATCCGGCATGGCAACCTTGCCGATGTCATGCATGGGCGCGGCAAGACGGATGTCATTGCAGAAATTCGGAGACAGACCGAGTTCGATGGCAATTGCTTCCGAATAGGCCGCGACCCTCAGTGTGTGGCGGGCAGTTTCGGGGTCTTTGTATCCTGCGGCAAGCGTCAGGCGATGTATGATCTCCTGTTCCCGCTCACGCAGCTCGCCGACAGCGCGCTCGACTTCCCGACGCAGCCATTCCGCCTGATCTGCCAGTTGTCGACGCGCGCGGGCGAGACTGACGATATTCTGCACTCTGGCCTGGAATTCAACTGGATTGACCGGCTTTGTGAGGAAATCAATGGCCCCGGCATTCAAGGCCGCCATACGCGTTGTCATGTCCTTATCGGCCGTCACGAAGATAACCGGGATCTGCGCGTATTTCTCAAAGCGCACGATCTCGGTGTACAGCTCCACGCCGTTATAGACAGGCATCTGATAGTCGATGATGGCGATATCGAAATCGAGTTCCGGCAAAGCCGATAAAACGCTGTCAGGGCTTGAAAACGGCACGGCTTCGCAGTGATCCAGTTTGCCGACAAGTCTTGTCAGCAATTTCAGGTTCGTGCTGTTGTCGTCCACCAACAAGATACGCATGAACGCCTCCATCTTTCTCTCTAAGCAACCAGTTTGTATTTCAACGCATCAATTTCATGACCGAGCATGTCCACCTCAGCCTGTGAGGGAACCTTCTTACGCAGGGCATTGGCTCTCGATGCGAGGTCATTGAGACCCACATTGATTGCGGCCCCCTTTATCGTATGAAGAACGCGATCGACCTTTTCAGGATTCTGCTCGGCAAGCGCGGCGTGCAACTCACCGATCAGGTCAGACGCATCGTCGAAGAAAGACTGAACCAATTCCTGGAACACATCCTCGCCGAGAGCTTCCACCAGCTCAGCGTGGCGAGCCTCGTCCAGCCCCTCCATGCCCAGACCCGGCATGATTTCGAGTGAGGCATAGCTGCTCATGTCCGGTTGGGGCAGGCTGAACTCCTGCTCCAGTTCAGGTCGTTTCTGGTGCATCGTGGGCATCTCCGTCGGCTCTACCAGACTGCTGATCACCCGGCGCAACCGATCAAGCGTCACGGGCTTGGATTCGAAACCGCTCATGCCGGCCTCGCTACAACGACGACGATCGTCGTCGGAGGCATTGGCTGTCATGGCTATGATCGGGGTTGCTGCGGACGGTCCGCCTTCGGCGATGATTCTTTGGGTTGCCTCAATGCCGTCCATTACAGGCATCTGCATATCCATCAGAATGAGATCAAACTTCTGACTGCGCGCCACGGCAACGGCCTCAGCGCCATCATTGGCTATCTCCACCTCCTGTCCCAGCCGCTGGAGAAAGCGGCTCGCCACAACCTGATTGACCTTGTTGTCTTCGACGAGGAGGACTTTCAAACTCGGCAGGGTTCTTTCTTCAACAGGAAGGCGGGCCGATGGACGTGTTTCCGTACGTTCGACCGGGAGAACCGACAGCTCGAACCAGAAGATGCTGCCGACACCCACAGTGCTGCTCATGCCGAGTTCGCCGCCCATTTTCTCGACGATCTGCTTGCAGATGGTGAGCCCCAGACCTGTGCCACCATATCGGCGGCTGATCGAGGCATCGACCTGGGAAAAGGGTTTGAATAGCTTGCTCAAGCCTGCCTCATCGATCCCGATACCGGTATCCTCAACCTCGAAGCGGACCATCAATCTGCCTTCGCGGTAAAACTCGCGCAGCCGCAGCGTTACTGTGCCTTGGTGCGTGAACTTGACGGCATTCGACAGAAGATTGAGCAAGACCTGGCGCAATCTCGTTGGATCGGTCTTGACCCAGAGAGATTCGAGCGATTCCGGCACATCCATGATCACGGTGTTGTTATGGTCTTCGGCTCGACCACGAACAATGCTGACCGTGCTTTCGGCAAGACCATAAAGGTCAAATGCCCGCTCTTCCAGTTCCAGTTTGCCATGCTCGATCTTCGAATAGTCGAGGATCTCGTTGATGATTTCGAGAAGTGCTTCGCCTGACGAACGGATCGTCTTGACACTAGAAAGTGTCTCTGGCGGGAGTTCCGAAAGCTCGAGCAATTCGGACATGCCCAGAATGGCATTAAGGGGCGTCCTGATCTCGTGACCCATGGTTGCCATGAACTGGGATTTGGCGCGGTTACCCGCATCTGCGGCCTCATAGGCATCCGAGAGTTCACGCGTAATGGCTTCAAGTTCAACGCTTGCCTTACGGACTGCGCTCAGCTGCTTGTTCAGGGTGATGATCAAGATGACCACCGACAGCATCAGCAAACCAAGCAGGACTGCCGAGCTCCGCTCAAGTCCCAGAATGATCTCGCGGCTGTTGGCACGCTCTTCGTTCAGGCGGCTGTTTGTATGGACGAGAAGCGCCTCGGTCAGGCGGACCAAGGCATCCAGGTCCTGTTCAAGCGCCTGAAGCTCATCTTCGCCGGGTTCGATTCCCTGAAGATATCGGTCGAACAGAGGGATCTTGGCGTCGACCGCCACCTCGACATCATCAAGCATGCTGACGACGCGTTGATCGCCGGTGAAATAGGCGCCAAATCGGGACTGACGCAAAACATTCACGCGGGAATACAGAATGTCGAACCGAAGGGAGACATCATCGAAAGAGACAGCTTCGGTGTCTGAACGACGCATCTCCGCCAGAGCGAAATCCAGCGCACGCGCCTCACGATCGAGTTGATAGACGGACCACATCGAATTCTCGCGGACACCGTCTTCCATCATTCTGTATTGCCGACTGATATCGACAAAGAAGATAATCAACACAAACAGCAGAGCAGCCGACAACACCTGAAGGAAGAGGGTGGTTACCTCCCTCTCCTTCACATGACGGATGCTCATGCCGCCAGTTGTCACCGGATGACCTCGATTTCCTTGATCTGCCAGACGGAGCGACCGAAGTATTTTTCGTTGAACAGTTCCGCTTTCTGGTCAAATGGATAGACCAGCATCAAAGGACCCTTGTCGCGGATCGACATATATTTGCCATCGAGATGGGTGGCCAAGATGGTATCGAGGTCAGCATCCTCTACCGGCACTTCGGCGGAATAATCATTCAGCGCTCGGACCACCAAAATGCTTCCCTTTGCACCCACCTCCTTCAGAACTTCCCGAAGGAGCGGACCCTTGAAGGTTACATTTCCAGTTGTCCAGGGCGTCTCCATTGTTCCTTCGCGACCTGGCAGGGCTTCGAGCATTTCCATGTCGAAGGTGGCGGTGTCGCCCTGATTGGTATGGGAGATGGCGCCCTTCACGGTCAGGACCACCGGTCCCTTGATTGGTTCAAGCGCATGCGCAGTCCCGGACATCATGGCAGTCACAAACAGAGCAAAGACCAAGCTCTTCATGAAAGTGTTCCTTTGGTTCAGGGGTGGTTCAGGGGTGGTTCAACGTGCGGCGACCATGTCTGCAGGCACGCCGCCCAGATGATCTGCAACAAGCTTTCTGAAGGCGACCGCCTCGACAGGCTTGGTCAGGAAGTCCGTCACACCGGTTGCCACAGCTTCCGCACGCAGCCTCGGCTCATGATCAGCCGTCACCATGACGATCGGAACATCGTCATAACGCTGCATGAGTCTGACAGCCTTGACGAACTGAAGACCGGACATGCCGGGCAACATGTTGTCGACGATCAACATCGTGAAAACCCGGCCATGACAGAGCGCCAAGGCAGCTCCACCATCGGTTTCCACGACGATCTCCTCATGAGTGACCTTCCGGGCCAGATGTTTGATGATCATGGCATTGGTCGGATTGTCCTCGACGATCAGTATGGCCATGCCTCTCTCCTCCTGGTGATAGCGAAGATCTAATCCAGCCAGGCGCCCTTAGGGCGGATGCGCTGTTAAAGTTTCATGGAGGAGTTGTATCAAGGGGAGACTGATATTCGCTGAAGCAAATCGATGCAATTTTACCGATCGGCCCATTAATTAGATTTATATAATTTAGTTAGGTTATCGCCTTGCAAGCCGAACGATCCATATGGCTCGGAAACCAAACGAAAATGTGTCTTTCGTGGGAATAGCCAGGAGGCTGGGGCACAATACCGGAATGGCACATAAAAGGTCGGCGGAATGTTCTTCAAGCACTCGCATATCGTGCATTGGTGCTTTTGTCTCATTTGCACTCAACTGAAAAGCGGGCGCCTGGGCGCCCGCTTCATGTTGTGTGTTTCTTGATTGTCAGTGGGGCGGGGTTGACGCTTTCTAAGCCGCCAACTCTGCATCCGGGGCCGGTCGTGCGCCGGTCATGAAGGCCACGGCATCTGACATCGTGTAGTCCTTCGGATTGATGACGCAAAGGCGTTTTCCGAGCCGGTGAACGTGAATGCGATCTGCAACCTCGAACACATGCGGCATGTTGTGCGAAATCAGCACAATCGGCAGACCACGTGAACGAACATCAAGGATCAGTTCCAGAACCTTGCGGCTTTCCTTGACACCAAGGGCAGCGGTTGGTTCATCAAGGATGATCACTTTCGAACCGAAGGCAGCTGCGCGGGCAACGGCAACACCCTGCCTTTGACCACCGGACAGCGTTTCGACTGCCTGATTGATGTTCTGAATGGTCATCAGCCCGAGTTCCGAAAGCTTGTCGCGTGCGAACTTTTCCATGGCCAGGCGGTCGAGCTTGCGGAACAGACTCCCCATGATGCCCGGTTTACGGATTTCGCGACCAAGGAACATGTTGTCGGCAATCGACAGAGCCGGCGAGAGCGCAAGGTTCTGATAGACAGTTTCAATGCCGGCCTTGCGCGCCTCGATCGGCGAGCGGAACATGACGGACTTGCCTTCCAGACGGATTTCGCCGGCATCCGGCGTGACAGCCCCGGAGATTGCCTTGATGAGAGACGATTTGCCGGCGCCGTTATCACCGATCACGGCAAGGATCTCGCCGGGATAGAGGTCAAAATCAGCGTGGTCGAGTGCCGTGACGCGGCCATAGCGCTTGACGAGATTGCGGGCGGTGAGAATGGGATTCTGTGTCATCAGCCTGCTACCTTTCTGATCCACTGGTCGATTGCCACGGCGGAGATGATGAGAACGCCGATCAGGAGATAGGTCCATTGCGGGTCGGTCCCGATCAGACGCAGTCCCAGCGAAAACACACCAACGATCAAAGCGCCGAAGAGCATGCCGAGGATCGAGCCGCGACCGCCGAAGAGGGAGATACCGCCGATCACAACAGCGGTAATCGACTCGATATTGGCGAACTGGCCCGCGGTGGGCGAGACGGAGCCGATACGACCGATCAGGGCCCAGCCCGCCAAGGCGCAGATCAAGCCTGAGCAGGTATAGACGGCAATCAACATTCCCTTGACATTGACACCTGCAAGTTCGGCGGCATCCGGGTCGTCGCCGACAGCGTAGACGTGGCGTCCCCATGCCGTATGGTTGAGAACGTACCATAGAAGCGCCACAAGCAGGACCATCGCAATAACGCCATAGGTGAAGACTGCTCCACCAAATCGGATACTTTCACCGAAAAACTGGAGGATGGGAGCGTCTGCGGCAATATCCTGGCTGCGAATGGTTTCATTGGCCGAATAGAGGAAATTCGAGGCAAGAACGATCTGCCACATGCCGAGCGTCACGATGAAAGGCGGCAGTTTCATCTTGGCAACCAGCACGCCATTGATAAAGCCGCAGAAGGCACCGACTGCAAAGCCGCAAAGAATAGCGAGCTCCGGTGGGAGGCCATAGCGGAAGGCAAACTGGCCCATGACAACCGAGGACAGCACCATGATCGCCCCCACCGACAGGTCGATACCGGCTGTGATAATGACCAGGGTCTGGGCAGCACCGACAATGCCGACAATTGCTACCTGCTGAAGGATCAGGGTGAGGGTAAAGGCAGAGAAGAACTTTCCGCCCAGCAGGAGACCAAAGGCAATGATCGAGAGAATCAGCACGATCAACGGCACTGCGGCCGGATTAGAATGCAGGAAATGCTGAAAGCGCTGAAGGAAAGTGCGTTCGCTGTTATCGAAGGAAGCAACTTCGGTCGAGCTTTGACCGAGGACCTTTTCAAACTCCTGCGGTGCTCGCGTATCGGGACTGGCCGGCTGCATGGGTCATCCTCCCTGCCGTTCTCAAATTGATCATCTGGAAACAAAAAATCCGGCCCGCCGCCGCGACGGGCCGGACACCATCACGCCGGGCTTCAGGGAGTTAGAAACACTCCCTGAAGCAAGGGGCAGGCGTGACAGGCTGGGTTTAGCCCCAGCACCTGTCCATCCCGGTCTTGGTATCGATGGATTCGACGCCTGCAGCCGGCTTGTCAGTCACAAGCGCAACACCGGTATCAAAGAAGTTCTTGCCTTCGGTCGCGCTTGGCTTTTCGCCGGTATCAGCAAACTTCTTGATCGCCTCGATGCCCAGAGAGGCCATCAGCAGAGGATACTGCTGAGACGTTGCGCCGATGACACCGTCGGCCACGTTCTTGACGCCCGGGCAGCCACCGTCGACCGATACGATCAGCACATCATTTTCGCGTCCGAGAGCCTTCAGAGCCTCATAGGCACCAGCCGCTGCGGGCTCGTTGATGGTGTGCACAACATTGATGGTTGGGTCCTTCTGCAGAAGGTTTTCCATCGCGGTCCGTCCGCCTTCCTCGTTGCCGTTTGTGACGTCGTGGCCGACGATGCGCGGATCTGTCTCATCGCCGATCTTGGTGATGTCCGCGACATCGATGCCGAAGCCCTTCATGAAGCCCTGGTTTCGCAGGACGTCGACGGACGGCTGGGATGGCGTCAGGTTCAAGAAGCCGATCCGGGCATCTTTGGCGGCATCACCCAGGGTTGCCGCAGCCCATTTTCCAATCAGCTCACCAGCCAGCAGGTTGTCTGTTGCAAATGTCTGGTCGGCTGCATCGATCGGCTCTAGCGGAGTGTCGAGGGCAATGACGAGCAGGCCTGCGTCACGTGCTTTCTGGACAGCGGGAACGATGCCCTTGGTGTCGGAGGCCGTCAAAAGGATGCCTTTGGCGCCATCGGCAATGCATGTTTCGATTGCAGCAACCTGGCTTTCGGAGTCACCGTCGATCTTACCTGCATAAGACTTCAGCTCAACGCCGAGTTCTGCGGCCTTGGCGGTTGCGCCCTCCTTCATCTTGACGAAAAAGGGGTTCGTGTCGGTTTTGGTGATGAGGCAGGCGGAGACGTCTGCGGCCTGCGCCGGCATGGCGAAAGCAGCGCCAAGAGCCAGGGTCGACAGAGCAGCAGTGATAAGAGACTTTTTCATTCATTCCTCCCAAGAGTGGTTCGGCCAGCTCCTCCGGCCGCAATGTGGCGGCTCACAACGCAGTCTGCGCTGTAACAAGGCGCTTCTTGCGCCGCTCCTCCACGGCACAATTAAGAACATCATAACTTTCTCCCTGTCAATAAATAAATCGAGTTGAATTATTAATCGGTTGTGACATGATCAGGTCACTCCCATAGGGGAGGGTCGAGAGGAGCGACCGACATTGTCACAAGATGAAACGACAGATCTTATGGAGAACGCCTCCTGGTCCACTGCTGGTGGCGGGGCAAATCAGGTGCGCGTACGCGCTTACAACGAGAGGCTCGTGCTGTCGCTGGTCCGCCAGAACCAAGGTTATTCAAAGGCAGACATTGCCCGCAAGACCGGTTTATCCGCCCAGACGGTTTCGGTGATCATGCGGTCACTTGAAAAAGACGAATTGCTGATCCGCGGTGCGCCGGTTCGCGGAAGAGTCGGCCAACCCTCCATCCCCATGTACCTGAACCCGGAAGCCGTTTTTTCCTTTGGTGTCAAAATGGGCCGACGCAGCGCAGATCTGGTGCTGATGGATTTCGTCGGCCAAATCCGCAAGTCCCGACACATGACTTACCCCTATCCGATGCCCGATGCTTTACTGGCCTTCATTTGCCAAGGGATTGCGGCAATCGAGCAGGAGCTGACCCCGAAGCAATTAGGGAACATTGCAGGCGTTGGGATAGCAGCTCCATTCGAGCTGTGGAACTGGGCCGAAGAGGTAGGCGCGCCCGAGGGGGTCATGGACGTCTGGCGCGATGTTGACCTCCAGGCGGACGTGGCCAGCCGGATCGAACATCCTGTCTATCTGCGAAATGACGCGACAAGCGCCTGCGGCGCAGAACTCGTCTTCGGGGTGGGCCCCCGCTATCCGGACTTTGTCTATTTCTATGTCGGGTCGTTTATTGGCGGCGGTGTGGTTGTCAATTCATCGCTGTTTGTCGGGCGAACGGGGACCGCCGGCGCGATCGGTCCACTGCCAGTTCGGGACAAACAGGGCAAGACCCGGCAGTTGCTGGAGATTGCTTCGATCTTCGTACTGGAGAACCTTCTTCGTGAAAGAGGGATCGATCCGCAGCCACTTTGGTATGCTGCCGATGAGTGGATAGACTTTGGGGAGCCGCTGGAAATATGGATCAGGGATACTGCGAATGCATTGGCGCAAGCCGTTGTGGCCGCAGCATCGATCATCGACTTTTCCGCCGCGATTATCGACGGTGGCTTCCCGTCCTGGGTCCGAGAGCGGATTGTTGCGGCAACGATCGAAGCTCTTGAAGAACTGGATCTCCAGGGTATCGTCCGTCCCGATATCGTGGGTGGCGCAGTCGGTGCGCAGGCCCGCGCCATCGGCGGGGCAAGCCTCCCCATCTTTGACCGTTATCTGCTAGACCAGGCGGTCCTTTTCAAGGAAATACACAATGCTGAAGGGAATTGATCCGCTCCTCGGCCCCGAACTTCTGGCGACACTTCGCGCCATGGGTCATGGGGATGAAATCGCAATCGTTGACGGCAACTACCCCGCACAGGAACACGCTCGGCGACTAGTGCGGATGGATGGACACTTGCTTCTGCCGGTGCTCAATGCGGTCTTGAGCGTGATGCCAATCGATGACTTTGTCGAAGATGCAATCTTTCGATCAACGGTTGGTGGAAGACCGGATCAGGTGGAACCCGTGCATCGAGAGATCATTGATTGCTGCGGGTATCATGAGCCCAAGATTTCCGTGACACCATTGATCGGCGCCGACTTTTACGCACGCGTAAAGGCGGCCCATACGATTGTCCAGACGGGTGAGCCGCGCTTGTATGCAAATGTGATCTTGCGAAAAGGCGTGATCTATCCTTAATCAACGGGAACCGATCAGCCTTCCAACGCTCTAGAAATCCGCCTGGAGAGTTCCAAAGGGTTCTTCAGGACAATGGCGCGACTGGTACGCTCCACCAATTGTTCCCTGGCCAGCCGCGACATTTCTCTCGACACCGTTTCCCGGCTGGCACCAATATGTTCAGCCAGTTCTGCATGCACCAAAGGTGGAGAAATGATGCGCTCCTGGCTGCCATCCTGCCTAAGTCGCGACAGCCTGAGAAGCGTATTGTAGAGGCGATGCTTCGTATCAAGGAATGAGAGTTCGGAGAGGCGCTCATTCATGGCGCGGATGCGCTTTGACAGGAGCTGCAGCAGGGACAGGCTGACCTGTGGACGCTGCCGCAGGATATCGTGGAACACCGCATAAGGTATGACAGTCACCACCGCATCGCTGACCGCCATAAGGCTTGCGGACCGTGCCATTTGATCGATCGCGGAAAGCTCGCCCAGAGTGTCTCCACGTTTGAAGGTTCCAAGTATGGCCTCCTTGCCAATCGAAAAGCGCAAAACAGCCCGGATCTCTCCGGACTGAACAACAAACACATCCTTTGATGAATCCTCGAAATCGACAAGGCTTTCACCAGCATTCAGTGTTCGCGTATGGCAACGAAGCAACCAATCATTGTCTTCGTTACTATCAAGGCTACAAAAAACTGCAGATCCTCGTAGTGTCAGTGAAACATTCCCATGATCCAACGATCTTATTCCTGCTGTCAGAATTTCTTTCATCTACCGTTTACTTATAAAATTCGGAGCGCTTAATCCCCAATTTATTCTTATGTTCTATCACAGTGAAATATCAAGACCGACAAAGGTAAGAACCTTACGATTCAATTATCATATTGAACTGCAATCTAATCAATTTGTTGACTGCCATATGTGTCGAAAATCAGTCAATCGATCCCGCTGACGGCCCCCATACGTCTGTGAGGGCAAAGCCAAGATCGAACGGATCATGTGGGTCCAGTGCCACCTGATGCAAACCGAAAGTAAAACCGCGACCGCTGATCGAGGGAATTACAGCGGGTCGCCCTGCAACCTCCGTCACACCAGACAATCCAACCTCGAATTCGGACCCGATGATGGAACGGGACGTCAGCAGGTCACCAACCTTTGCCTTACCTCGAGCATATAGCGTTGCCAGGTTGGCCGAATTGCCGGTTCCGCAAGGCGAGCGATCGACGCGTCCAGGCCACATCGTCGTGCAGGTTCGCACGGCCCCATCCGGGTCGATGTCACGGAACATGACATAGGCAACGCCGGAGATGGCAGGGATTTCAGGGTGGACGAGCGGGATATCGCGATTGATCTGCTGCTTCAGCACCATACCGGCCTCCACCAGTTGCCTCGCCTTATCCCTGGTAATCGACAGCCCGATCTCGCTCACATCCACCAACGCATAGAAGACGCCGCCATAGCTGAGGTCAAATCTGATCCGGCCCCATTCACTGGTATCAATTTCAGCATCCAGTTGATGGACGAATGAGGGAACCATGGTGAGCTTTACCCGCTCGCATCGGCCATTGCTGCAGGTCGCTATCGCCTTCACCAGACCTGCAGCCGTTTCAAGCGTGATGACCGTTTCCGGTTCCTGGATCTCGATCATTCCGGTTTCAAGCAGGGCTGTAACCACGCAAATGGAATTGGAACCAGAACTTGCATGCGCCTGATCGGGTTGGAGAATGACAAAAGCCGCGTCTGCCGCGGGATCTGACGGAGGCAGCAACAGGTTGACGGAGCCGATCGGAGCACCCCGAGGTTCGAGCACCAGCATCCGGCGCAGTGCGTGACCTTTCGGATCGGTATTCAGCCAGTGCAGTTTGTCGGCGGTCGTGGCGCCCGGAATCTTTGGTACTCCGCCAAGCGCCACTTTTCCGATCTCGCCCTCGGCATGAACATCGAGCAGCTGAAGTGTCCGCTTCCAGCGCATGAATGAGTCCCTCCGCCACTGAAAATCCGTAAAAAGCTGAACTCCGTGATATATCAGGCGCGCTTCGGACGCTAGTGCATGGCCGATAAAACGTTCAGACATGACCGGAGAAAATGCATTCAACGATCAGACGTAATTGCAGCTCGACAGCGAAACCGCAGTTTCATGTTGCGTAATTCCAGTGCAGGGATAAGGTGATCCATCGAAATTCACCTATACAGCGCCACCCAAACAACCCGTAACTGCATTTCTCAGTATTCAATCGCGACTTACTGTCCATCTTCAGGATACCACTCGAATGAATGTCCTGTTTGGCGCCCCGACAAGGCAGCGTTTCCGTAAGCTAAGTGCGTTAGAGACCTTGGTCATTTCTGCGCTTGAGCAGTCACCGGAAGCAGACTACGCGGTCCTCGATCCGCAACATTTCAAGCAATCCAGCAAATCGACGATGCGTGAACCGATCGAGTGCTGTAGCCGTCCAGACCGCGTCATTCCGGTTATCAGGCTAGCCTGCGCGGATTCAGAAATCATGGCTGCTGCAGAGGCTTTGGCGCAACAAGATCAGAGCCGTCACGTCCCGCTCATGCTTCAGATCGGCGATCACTGGACGCTTACCATAAGCTTTGAAGCGGAGGGTTCCGATCAGGTCTGGTTCCTGCTTCTCATGTCCCGCGATCTGCAAGAGTTGCTGAAGCTTTTTCAGAGACTACAGGACAAGCTTGGCGAACTTGACAGGCCAGCCCCGCCGCGAAAAGGATCGCTTGCACCGCGGGAGATCGATGTTGCTCGCTGGCTTTGCGAAGGAAAGACATCTGCTGAAATTGGCGATCTGCTTGGCATCAAGGAGCATACTGTCAACGATTACATCAAGACCGCCACCCAGAAACTGGGCGTTTCGAACCGAGTGCATTTCGTGGCAACGGCCATGCGTCTGGGACTGATTAGCTGACAATGCTGCTGCAAGACCTTTTCGATCGACGTTATAGCCCCGCAATTGCGAGCGCGTTTCAACCCATCGATTGCTTTTCGGGCCAAGAGGTCTTGGATCAGCCCGACTTTGCTTTTGATGATCTCGTAGTGCGTCTACTTATTCGGGGACTCGCAGAGCTTGGTCGAACTCAGGAGCCTCTGGCAAACCTGGCACCGAGAGACATTGCGTGCCGACTTCATGAAGTGCGTACTGAACTCCGGCTGGCAGATCCGGACATCATCCGCATCCTGAAACTGGCAGAACATTCACGCGGAAGTGCACTGACGCGGGCCTTGGGAATGCTCGCGACCAGCAAGAGCACGGCAGCCCTTTCGCTCGACATTGCGCTCCCGCTATCACAAGCGATCGGAGAGGGCTGGGCTGCCGGCCGCATTTCAGTCGCAGGCGAGCATCTGGTATCGGCTACACTCCGGCATCTGCTTGGAGAACGGCTGTTGAGAGGTGGCGTAGCTTCGGCTTTGCAAGAGAGGGATATGCAAGAGCCTCCGCCGCGGCTGCTGTTTGCAGCACCGTATGGCGAGATGCATGAAATCGGCTTGCTCGCTGTCGCAGCGGTCGCGGCCGATCTCGGTTTCGATGTTGTGTATGCCGGACCAAACCTGCCCGCACTTGAAGTTGCTCGCCTTGTCGCAATGGAAGACTTCTCGGCAGTCTGTCTTGCAGCGGCGGGACCGGCAAATGAAAGGGTAGAGACGCAGCTCTATCAAGTCCGCAATCTGATACCAGCCCGGGTTACCTTGTTTGCCGGAGGATCAGGTTATGCCGGTATTGATACTGCGGATATGACCAATACTCGCGCACAGCTCAGCATCCCGCATTTTCTAGCTGAACTGGAAGCCATATCAATTCTAACTCACGGCAGCCAAACAAACGAGCCGTAACAAGCAATTGTTTTTATTTGATAAAATGGCGCACCCGAAAGGATTCGAACCTCTGACCCCCAGATTCGTAGTCTGGTGCTCTATCCAGCTGAGCTACGGGTGCTTGCCTGACCGACTGTGCGTCGGCGTGTGGCGATCCTCTAAATGTTGCCGCGCAGGAATGCAAGCGCCTTTGCGAAAAAAGAGTCATTTTACTGTCACGGGGCCAAACGCGTTGGTCACGCGCGGGCGCGCCAATCCTTGAGATCCACCGGCCTGTCAGGGATTTCCACGCGGAACATGGTTCCAGGTCCTGGCTTTTCCACAAGGGCAATCGTGCCACCATGGGCGAGCACAAGCTCGCGGGCAATCGCCAAACCAAGACCTGTACCCCCTGATCGTGCAGAACCCCGGAACGCTGTGAAAAGATTCTCACGCGCCTTTTGCGGCATGCCCGGCCCTGTATCATCGATCGTAATGGAGACAACAGTCCCGATCCTATGGGCGGTCAAGGTGATCCTTCGCATCTGGTTAGGATCGTCAGGTACGTGCGCGGCAAGCGCCTGGTGAGCATTGCGGCAAATGTTATGGATGACCCGGAAGAGCTGTTCGCTGTCTGCATCCACTTCGATGTCTGCACCGATGGCGTCGATGAATTCGATACCGCTGTCCGGATCGATTGCGAGAAGTTCGCGGACTTCGCTGCAGAGATCCGAGAGGCGGAACAAGCGGCGCTTGGGTTCGGCCTCAGCCGTCTGCCCATAGGCCAAGACTTCCGTCGTGTAACCCACGGCGCGGTCGATGGTGCGAACCAGCTTTGGCGCAAAGCTTTTGACTAGAGGATCGTCCACGTCGACCAGACGATCCGACATGAGCTGCGCGGAGGCCAGAATGTTGCGCATATCATGGTTTATCTTCGAAACGGCGAGACCAAGGTCTGCCAGGTTCTTTTGCTGCTTAAGGGTCTTTTGCAATTCATCTTGCATGCGCGCCAGATGTCTGCTTGCCACCGCAACCTCATCACCTCCGTCCCTCGGAATCAGGATCCGCGACGGATCGGCCGGGTTCTCGGCGAAGGCCTGCATGCTCATAGTCAGGCGCCGAATTGGAGCAATCATCATGCGGTTGATCGCCAGAAAGATCAGCAACGCTGTAAAGAGGGATATCATCAGCGACAGTATCAGAACGTTGTGCGCGAACTGCAGCATGGCGGATCGCAGATCTGTCTCGGGCATGACGATCTCGACCGTCGTATCATCATTCGGCAGTTCCCCGATCACCCTCAGCAGACGGTCGCCGCCAAAAGCCAGTACATAAAGCGCATCGGCAATCGATTCGAAGACGCCGTAATTGCCAAGGTCAATTGCCTGATCGACCTCGCTTGGCATTTCTGTGACCGCGACAAGTTGCGACGTCCCATCTGCCCGAAGCACGATCGCCTTCGTACCGGTCGACTGAAGGGTGGCATCCTGAACTTCCCGCGGAATTTCAAGCGGTTGCAATCCATCAATGACTATCGCGGCGGCACCGGCAGTATTGAGGCGATCCTGCAGCCAGCGTTCGCGCATGTTGGCAACGGACGGCAGAAAAATGAGCACTTCCGCGATCATGACAAAGATCACGGTCAACCAGAGAAGCTTTCCTGACAGCCCCCGGATCCGACGCGGCATCGTATAGGCGGAACCAGCAAGAGTCTGGCCGACGAAGGCCTCGCCGCTGTTATCGGCGGCACTACGCATCAGGGTTTTCCTGTTCGACGATGGCCCATGAGTGATCCGTTCGCTTTGACATCTGGAAGCTATACATCATTCCCCAGCTCCCCGACACCAGTGAACCCTTTTTCCCGAAGCAAATGCCTTTAGACAGCCGTATCGTAACAGCGTCAAAACAGACATGCTAAGAAAAACGTAGAATCGTGTTCTTTGGATGACAGGTTTAACCGGCTTTTTTTCAGCAAGCGACGGTCTTCGGTCATGTTTGCTGCATCTCTACCGATCGTGATTGCCGAAAAGATTGACTCTCACATCCACGAACCCTATAAGCCGCGCACGCTTGGAACCTTCGCCCGAGGCGAACATCCATGCGCTTAACCCAACGCTCTTGCATTCGATGCAAACCCAAGAAGGGCCGCACACCGCGGTGTTAAAAAAATGAAGCGTACCTACCAACCGTCCAAGCTTGTTCGCAAGCGTCGTCACGGTTTCCGTGCACGTATGGCTACCAAGGGTGGCCGTAAGGTCCTGTCTGCTCGCCGCGCTCGCAGTCGCAAGCGTCTTTCGGCTTAAGTCGGAAAACCCGGTGAGGCAACGGGCATATGGCCTCTGATAAGGACAAGAAGACTGTTGGGCGGCTGAAAAGCCGGCCACAGTTCCTCGCCGTAAGAAATGGCGAGAAGCGCAAGGGACGGCTGTTCCTGCTAGAGGTTCTTGACCGACAGGACGCCTCTTCACCACCTCGGGTGGGTTTTACCGTCACCAAGAAGCATGGCAATGCCGTTGAACGCAATCGGATGCGTCGTCGACTGAAAGAAGCGGTGCGACTGAATGCGGCGTTTGCAATGCAGCCGGGACACGACTATGTCATTGTCGCCCGCAGGGACGTGCTGACTGCACCTTTCGCACAACTTGTCGCGCAACTGAACAATCGCATAGGCAGCGCTCCGACGTCCAACGCCCGGTCCCGCGAGACCGTTTCCAGGAAAGAATGATGCAAAACAACCGCAATTACTTCATCGCGATTGCCCTGTCCGTCCTGATCGTGCTTGCCTGGCAGTTCTTCTACATGAACCCACGCATCGAACAGCAGCGACTGGCCGAGGAAGCGCGGCTTGCGCAGCAGGCGCAGACAGAGGCTGCATCCCAATCCACGACACCACCTGCAGGAGGCACGGTCGAGGGAGCGCTTCCGAACGGCGCGGTCGGGGCGGCAGCAGAGCAGTCAACTGCGGAGACGCCGCGAGTGGCGATCGACACCCCTGCCCTTTCCGGCTCGCTCAATCTCACAGGCGCTCGCCTCGATGATTTGCGCCTCAAGGAATATCATGTGACGGTGGATGACAGCAGCCCGCTCGTCACCCTGCTCAATCCGGCGAATACGCAGGACGGCTATTTCGCGGAAATCGGCTATATTGCGGGAGAAAATTCCGGCAGCGTTCCCGGTCCAAACACCGTATGGACGCTTGCATCAGGCGAAGAACTGACACCGTCTACCCCGGTGACTTTGACCTACACGAATGAAGTGGGTGTCACCTTTGAGCGCAAGGTCAGCGTCGACGAACACTACATGTTCAAATTCGAGGACACAGTTCGCAACGAAGGGGCGTCCGCCGCAACGATTGCCCAATATGGCCGAGTGACCCGCTACAACAAGCCGGCAACCGCATCCGTTTTTGTCATCCACGAAGGTTTTCTTGGCGTCATCGGCACGGAAGGCAGCCTGTCGGAACATAGCTACAGTGATATCGAAGACGCCAATGTGGCGAATGAGAAGGCGACCGGTGGCTGGCTCGGCATTACCGACAAGTATTGGGCGACGTCCCTGATCCCATCCCAGACGCTGCCCTATGAGTCGCGTTTTTCGCACTTTACCGATGGCACACCCCGTTTTCAGGCCGATTTCCGTGCCGATGCGCTGACGGTGCCGGCAGGGCAAAGCACAACGGTCGAGACACTGATCTTTGCCGGAGCAAAGCGTGTTCCGGTGATTGATGGCTACGACGCCCAACTCTCCATTCCGAAGTTCGATCTGATGATCGACTGGGGCTGGTTCTACTTCATCACCAAGCCGATGTTCAAAATGATGGATTATTTCTATCATCTCATCGGGAATTTCGGCGTGGCGATCCTTTTGACAACGATCGTCGTCAAGATCATCTTCTTCCCGCTGGCCAACAAGCAATATGCCTCCATGGCGAACATGAAGCGTGTTCAGCCCAAGCTCGAAGAGCTCAAGGCCAAGCATGGCAGCGATCGGATGGCGCTGCAGCAAGCAATGATGGAGCTCTACAAGACCGAGAAGATCAATCCCGTTGCCGGTTGCTGGCCAATTCTTCTGCAGATTCCGGTCTTCTTTGCGCTGTACAAGGTCATCTATGTCACCATCGAAATGCGCCATGCGCCATTCTTTGGCTGGATCCAGGACCTGTCGGCGCCCGATCCGACCAGCATCATCAACCTGTTCGGCCTGCTACCCTTCGACTCGCCCAGTTTCCTGCATCTGGGTGTATGGCCGATCCTCATGGGTATCACCATGTGGGTGCAGATGCGGATGAACCCAACACCGCCAGACCCGACCCAGGCCATGCTGTTCAACTGGATGCCCGTGCTCTTCACCTTCATGCTCGGCAGCTTCCCGGCAGGTCTGGTCATCTACTGGGCGTGGAACAACACACTCTCCATCCTGCAGCAGGCGGTCATCATGCGCCGCCACGGGGTCAAGATCGAGCTTTTCAGCAATATTGCCAACGCATTCCGGCGAAAACCGGCTGAAACCAAGTAAACCGCCCTTGCGCCCCGGCTTTTGCCGGGGCTTTCTTTTGTCGTCCTCTCATCCTCTGGATTCCCAATGGCAGTAGACTTGCAAAGACAGGAAGATAAGCGTCAGGCGTGGCTCGGCGTGATTCTGGTCGCGGGTGCTGCGATTGCCTGGAGCTATGGTGGCGTCATCCAGCGGTTTATCACCGAACCGGATATCTGGACGGTGGTTTTCTGGCGTTGCCTGTTTGCGGGGCTGTTCCTTTTCGCCTTCATGCTGCTCAGAGACGGAATGGAGGGTACGGTCGGACTGTTTCGTGCAATGGGCTGGCCGGGCTTCTTCGTTGCCGTCGGATTTGCAACGGTTTCGACGTGTTTCGTGCTCGCGGTGAGCAAAACTACAGTTGCCAGCGTCGTCCTGTTCATGGCGGCGATACCACTTTTCGCGGCTTTGTTTGCACGCATCTTCATAGGCGAATTGATCGGACTGTTGACCTGGGCAGCAATCGCTGCGGTTGGCATTGGTGTGACAATCATGGTGTCCGCATCCCTCGGTGAGGGCGGGTCGCTTGGGGGACTGATCCTTGCAGCCGCGATCCCGGTTGTCTTTGGCGGCATGATTGTTCTTACCCGCCGATATCCTCACATTCGCATGACACCGGCGGCTAGCGCCGGGTCTTTCCTTGCGGCTATCGTGGCTGCAAGTCAGGTGGGAAGCTTTGCCGTCGCGGCACAGGACATGTTGCTGCTCTTTGCCTATGGCGGGCTCAACCTCGGGCTTGGCATGGCGTTATACGTGACGGGAGCCCGATTTATTCCGTCAGCGCTTGCGGGTCTTCTTGGAACGCTTGAGATGATCCTGGCGCCGCTTTGGGTGGCGATCCTGTTTCAGGAGATCCCAAGCAGGCAAACCATTCTGGGCGGTTCCATCGTATTTGCTGCACTCCTGGTCTATCTCTTGCACCACTTCCTGGAGGAGCGGCGCTTGCGGCGCGCCTCCCCATTGTGAAAGCGCAAGCTTGACATTGCGAGCCAAACCCTGAATCACCAAGCCAATTGGAGCGGTGCCGTTCGGTAGCCGTTCAAGCATTCGCAAACGAATTGGACATTCAGAGAGCGATCGTGAACTTCTCAAGGCGGTGAGGCCGCTATACAGGCCATTCTGATCCTCTCGGGTGACTGTCATGTTGCCTGACCAACAGATATCCGGCGACAAAAGGGCTACTGACCATGACGACATCCTCTGCAACAGAGAGCCAGCCACTTTTCGGTCGCCCATGGATCTTCATTCGCGGCGTGCCCTCAATGAAGTTTTTGCCACCAGAGGGCCCGCTGGAAGTTGCCTTTGCCGGGCGCTCCAATGTCGGCAAGTCGTCGTTGATTAACGCGCTTGTGGGAAAGAAGGGGCTTGCGCGGACGTCAAACACGCCCGGACGGACGCAGGAGCTGAATTATTTCGTGCCGGACGGCTATTCCGGTGAAGGCGATGACCTCCCGCCTATGGCCATCGTGGACATGCCGGGTTACGGCTATGCACAGGCACCCAAGGCACAAGTCGACGCCTGGACCAAACTGGTGTTCGATTATCTGCGAGGACGGGCAACCTTGAAGCGCGTCTATGTGCTGATCGACGCGCGCCATGGCATCAAGAAAAATGATGAAGAGGTACTGGACCTTCTGGACAAGGCTGCCGTGTCCTACCAGATCGTTCTGACAAAAACAGACAAGATCAAGGAAGCAGGCATTCCTCGCCTCATCGGAGAGACCCAGGAGAAAATCCGGAAACGTCCCGCAGCCTATCCAGGCATCCTGGCCACGTCGTCGGAAAAGGGAAGTGGTCTCGATGACCTCAGAAACGCGATCATCGAGACCGTAGGCCGACAAGCCTAACGCGATGGCTTTCGGCCTCAGGCATGACGGGCCGGCGGAGACCCGCAGGCCGTTGTTCAGGACTTGGGCAAGATCACAGTGTCGATGACGTGAATGACACCATTGGACTGCTTGACGTCAGCGATAGTCACTGTGGCAACGCCACCGTTTTCATCAGTCAGGGTTACCTTGCCGTCTTCGGCCTTGGCCTTCAGCACACAACCGCCGACGGTGGTCACATCTGCTTCGCCACCGGCATCCATGATCATCTTTGCCAGCGCGTCAGACATGACTTCCGCAGCGACCACATGGCAGGTCAGGACCTTGGTGAGCTGCTCCTTGCTTTCGGGCTTAAGAAGTGTGTCAACCGTGCCAGCTGGCAGGGCTTCGAAAGCGGCGTTGACCGGGGCAAAGACCGTGAAGGGACCTGCACCCGACAGGGTTTCAACCAGGCCAGCGGCCTGAACGGCAGCAACAAGCGTGGTGTGATCAGCAGAGTTTGCGGCATTTTCCACGATATTCTTGTCGGCAGGCATTGCGGCACCGCCAACCATCGGGTTTTCGGCGTAGGCAGCGACGGTCCCGGCGGCCATGGCGATCACGAGCGTCAGCGGGCGAAAAGTGGTCTTGAACATGTCGGTTTCCTCTGTCCTTGTGTTCCTGGGCCCGCTCTGCCTTAAACCGAGGCCAGATACGGGCGTGTCAGTTCCTCAGCGGGAACATCACAAGGGACGGAGGGGAGTTGGTATAAGTTTCAAAACCTCCTCCCCGCAGGACAAGATTCTGATAACCTTCTGATAAATATCGGCTTTATTTGCTCAACCCCATGGGGCCTGCGGCAATGACCGGCCCTGTGGCCTGTCCGGTTGGTGAACCGCCGAAGGGTTCAAGGCTCACAGCCAGGACAACGCCCTGTTTCAAGGTTGAGCGCAGGTCTGTCGGAACATCAACTTCGCCCTGCCCTGTCTGTGGCAAAATACCCAGAGACCTAGGTCGCTGATCCCCTTCAACCACCCAAAGTTCGAGTGACTTTTCGCGCATGCCGCCCGTTGCAATGGGTGTCAGGAAAATCTTGCCGGTGGCCTCTTCATAGCGGGCAACAAGGCTTATGGCATCGTCGGTGCTTGCAAGATCAGCGGTAAGCGGCGGGCTTGCCGGCTTGGGCCGGAGGGTTTCGGCAGAATTCACACCGATGAAAACCGCAAGTGAAGCAATCGAAACCAGACCTATCGAACGCCAGAAAACGACGGAAGCCCAGATAGAAGCCCAGAACCCAAGAGACGACTTTGCGCCGTCACCAAAAATTCTTGATTCAATCTGGGCAAACAACGCATCCGGTGGCTTAACCTCCGCGTATTCATGATCAAACTGGGAGAGGTTCTCTTCCCAACGACGGACAATTGCTGCAAAGGATGGGTCGAGGCGCAGGCGCGCTTCGACACGCTTGCGCTCATCCGAACCAAGCACGCCCAGTACGTATTCCCCCGCAAGGACCTCGTCTCGCGACCGGTCACCCTTGCTCTGGTCTGGTGTGGCCATCCATGCACTCTCTCAGTTTCAAAAGGCTGCGTCGCAGCCATGTGCGCATCGTGTTCAACGGCACCGCAAAGCGATCTGCCAGTTCCTGGTAGGAAAGCCCTTCGACATAGGCATGTCGAACTGCCTGCGCTCGCTCAGGATCCAATTCTTCAAGGCATGTGTCAATGCGGGCGCCTTCAGATCTGATCATAGCCGTCTGCTCTGGATCCGGAGCCAGATCAGGCAGTTCCGACGCGACATCGAGGTCTTCGCCCATCTGACGGCGCGCCCTCAGTCGATCAATGCAGTGGTAGCGGGCAATTGCAGTCATCCAGCCCATTGCGGATTGACCGTCGCCGCTGAAATTCTCCGCCTTTTGCCAGATCTTGACGAACACGTCCTGTAGAGCCTCTTCTGCTTCCTGCCTATCTTTGAGAATACGCAAACAGACGGCAAAAAGTTTCGGAGCACATCCGGCATAAATGGCGGCGAATGCGGTTCGATCACGCAACGTGACCCTCGCAAGCAAGTGTGCAATGCTTTGGGCGTCCATCATTCCCTACCTTGGCCACGCGCTTGCGGATATAGAGCCGATGATCGCGGTGGCAATAGGGCAAGACAGGCGGTGACCACCGCCCCCGATATATTCTCCTCCCCGTTATTCCATCAGGGCCTGTCTTGCGCTAAAAGGCCGCGATCCAAAATGAGGTTTTCCCGATGACGGCTTCCGAAAGCGAAACCCAGGCAAGGCTGCTGGCCCAGGCGCTCCCCTTCATGCAGCGCTACGAGAACAAGACCATCGTGGTGAAATATGGTGGCCATGCCATGGGTAATCCGGAACTTGGCAAAGCCTTTGCAGCCGATATTGCGCTCCTCAAGCAATCCGGCGTCAACCCGATCGTGGTGCATGGCGGCGGTCCGCAAATTGGCGCCATGCTGGCCAAGATGGGTATCGAATCCCGTTTCGAGAACGGGCTCCGGGTTACGGACCAGAAGACCGTCGAAATCGTTGAAATGGTTCTCGCCGGCTCGATCAACAAGGAAATCGTGGCGCTGATCAACCAGACCGGCGAGTGGGCAATCGGCTTGTGCGGCAAGGACGGCAATATGGTCTTTGCCGAGAAGGCACAGAAAAAGGTCCGCGATCCGGACAGCAACATCGAGCGCGTGCTTGACCTCGGCTTTGTCGGCGAAGTGGTGGAAGTGGACCGGACACTGCTCGATCTTCTGGCACGCTCCGAGATGATCCCAGTCATTGCACCGGTTGCACCGGGACGAGATGGGGCGACCTACAACATCAATGCGGATACATTTGCCGGTGCTATTGCGGGTGCGCTCAATGCATCGCGACTGCTCTTCCTGACGGATGTGCCAGGCGTCCTCGACAAGAACGGCAAGCTGATCAAAGAACTGTCCGTTGCAGAGGCGCATGCGCTGATCAAGGACGGCACGATTTCCGGTGGTATGATCCCGAAGGTCGAGACCTGTATCGAGGCGATCAAGGCCGGGGTTCAGGGTGTCGTGATCCTGAACGGCAAGACGGCGCATTCGGTGCTGCTTGAACTTTTCACGGAAACCGGTGCCGGTACGTTGCTCGTTCCATGACGCTCTAATGCGTCCGGGCTGCACCCTGCGCCGGGCGCAGCAATGCTAAGGCGATCAACACAAGTCCATAGGCGAGGAAGTTATAGACCATGCCGGTCGCAAGACTATCGGCATGGGCCTCACCTGAAGCCAAGGACAGCGCTTCATTCGCCGCCAGGCTGCCGAAGAACAACGCACTGACGATGGCGATCCCAAAAACGCTCCCAACCTGCTGAATGGCCTGAAGAGCACCTGAACCAGAGCCGGCATCTTCAGGCGGGACACCTGCGAGCGCGACCTGAAACATCGGCGCAATCGCAATACCCATGCCAAGACCGCTCAGCAGCAGGGACGGCAGGAGCGCGAGCGGATCGATTGTATCCGTCAAATGCAAGATGTGGGTGCGCAGAAGCGCCATGCCGACGGTAAGCATCATCATCCCTACCATGATGCGCAGGCGGGGCGGCACCCTGCCGAGGCGTCCGGAAATCACCGAGGCTACGAGCACACCCACAGAGAATGGGACCGTCGTCATCCCCGATTGCAAAGGTGTCAGGGCAAAGCCCTCCTGCAGGAACATTGCGAGGATCAGGAAGAAGCCCGGCAAGGTGGAGAAGAAGACAGCCGTCATCAGAGCTCCGATCACATAGTTCCGGTTGCTCATCAGGGTCAGAGGCAAAAGCTCCGGTCCGCCCACACGGTGCTGGTGGCGTTGCCAGAGATAGAAGCCGACGAAGAAAAACAGCGACCCCATCATCATGGCATGGGTCCAGAGTGGCCAACCGTAACCATGTCCCCCGATCAGCGGGAATATGACAAAGAAGATGCCGAGGCCGACGAGTACGATGCCGACATAGTCATTCCTGAGGCCCTTGCGCACCGGCACATGGGGGATCAGCCGCCATCCGGCCAATATGGCAATCATGCCAAGCGGAATATTGATCAGGAAGATTGGACGCCAGCCCAGGTCGAAGAAATTCATCCCGATCAGCCAACCACCGATGATCGGGCCTGCAACCGAGGCAAGCCCCGCCGACAGGCCAAAGAGTGAAAAGGCGGCGGCTCGTTCATGAGGAGGGAACATGACCTGAGCGATTGCCAGAACCTGGGGCGTCATCATGGCGCCCGCCGCTCCCTGAACCATGCGGGCGACAATCAGCATTTCAACGCTGGTCGCGATACCGCAGAAGGCTGAAGCGAGGGAGAAGCCGGCAACGCCCAGAAGGAATACCCGTCTTTTGCCCTTCACATCACCATAGCGACCGAACGGCAGAAGACACAGGGCGAAGGCCAGAACATAGCCAGCAACAACCCATTCTATCTGGCCCGAGCCGGCATTAAAGTCTCGCTGCATGCTGGGGAGCGCAACATTGACGATCGTCACATCCAGCAGGTTCATAAAATTTGCGAGCATCATGACGAACAAAGCGGGCCATCGCTCCGGATAGCTCTCCGTGTCCGGGGTAGGTTTGCCATCTAGGAAGGTGGAGGATTTCACATGAAGCGACCTTCTAATCATGAAGTCGACCGAGTCGACCGCAATGCAAGGTTCCATGTTTACCTAGTGGCAACAAGCAAATCCTTGAGGTCTTTTCCCTCGTCTACCAGATCATCCGAGCAGCAGCAGCAATACGCCGGCAACGATCACGATGCAGCCCAGCACCTCCACTCGATTGATTTTCTCCTTGAAGATCAGCACCGACGAGGCAAATGTGAACAGCATCTCGACCTGCGCCAAGGCCTTCACCACGGCCACTTGCTGCAGCGTCATTGCCGCGAACCAGCCAAATGACGCCGTTGCGCCAACAAAACCAACAAGACTGGCAGTTCTCCAAGCCTTGCGAACGCGTACCAACTCCTCCGGGTCATACAGGACCATCCATGCGAGCATCGAGACGGTCTGGATGAAGATGACCACAACGAGGGTAAAGCTCGCCTGCATCGCAGTGTCCGGTGCCGGAAGGGAAGGTTCCAGCGACAGAGACGCTGCTCGATAGGAAATGCCGGATATGCCGAAGAAAAAGCCCGAGCCAAGACCGACCGTCGCAGTTCGGCTTGTGACTGAAATGATCAGCGAGCGAGGCGAGATCGTCGTGCGGGCGACCGAAATCAGCATGACGCCGATGATCGAGAGCAGAATTGCGCCAATTGTCAGAGGAGAAACCGTCTCCGAAAACCATAGCAGCGCTATCAATGCTGCCTGGGCGGGTTCTGTTCTGGAATAGGCGGTCCCGACCGCAAAATTGCGGTAGGAAAAAATGTGCACCAAAAGAAAGGTAGCGGCTATCTGCGCCAGCGCGCCCGCCAGTGCCCATCCCACAAAGGCTACACCCGGTATCGGCAAAGGTCGGTGCAAGACCTGATTCAGGACAGCGAGGTAGATTAGCGCGAAAGGAAGGCCGAAGCCAAATCGGACAAAGGTTGCACCCGTGGTGCCCATTTGCCCCTTGAGGTGCTTTTGCAGAGTTGAGCGCACGTTCTGAAGGAAGGCGCTGCCGATCGTTATGATGGCCCAAAGTTCCATAAGGCTTGTTCCGCCATTGCGAGGTGGTGAACCGCCCTTTCGAGGAATGCACTCAGCCTCATGTTGCCTGTCAGCGAGCTGGAAACAACTTCAATCAATGGCGATGGCCGAGAATAACCCCTGATGCAAAAGCAAAAAAGCGGCAGGGAAGACGCTTGCGATCCTGAAGGATCACCAGACATGAATCGATCTCTGGGGCTCTGGCGCTTTGCTGCATGCGCTATCCATAGCATTCTTGAGACCCATGACCAAGCGCGATCCTGTTCGGCCTGACACGGCTATCAAGAGACACAGAATCGCACGTTTTCTTCTCGGCCCTCTTCTGTCATAAGTCCTCCATGACCTTACCTTCAAAGCGCCCCTCGCCCTCCGATTTTCAGCATATCCGCGACTGGGTGTTCGATCTCGACAACACCCTTTATCCGCATCACATCAATCTGTTTGCGCAGATCGACCGCAACATGACGGCCTTCGTAGCCGAGCTTCTCCAACTGGAAGCCAATGAGGCGCGCGCGCTGCAGAAGCGCTACTATCGCGATCATGGCACGACCCTCGCCGGACTGATGCTGCATCACAATGTCGATCCCAATGCGTTTCTCGAACGAGCCCATGCGATCGACTATTCGGCGCTTCTTCCGGATGAGGCGCTTGGCGCGGCGATCAGAAAACTGCCCGGGCGGAAATTCATCTTTACCAATGGTACGGTGGCCCATGCCGAGGCTGCTGCACGGGCGCTTGGTATCCTTGACCACTTCGACGACATATTCGATATCGTGGCGGCCGACTATGTACCGAAACCGGCCGGCGCGACTTATGACAAGTTCGCAAGCCTCAACCGCATCGACACGGCGCATGCCGCCATGTTCGAGGATCTGCCGCGCAATCTGATGGTGCCAAAGTCGCTTGGAATGAAGACGGTGCTGCTGGTACCACGAAACCTTGGCGCTGCCATTCTTGAGACCTGGGAGCGAGTGGAACACATCGACTGCGACAGTGTCGACTATGTCACCGACAACCTGACCGAGTTCCTTCAGACAATCGCACCTGATGCGTAAGGCTCGAAGCTGCACTTGCTTGCACACGTCCCAGATTCAAACGTAGCCACGCCAAACATTACTTTTAGGAAAGACCAAACTTACCAAAGTTTAACCCAGCTTACGGATGTTTAAGTAGGGAGTTGAAGCCCGGCACCATACATTCCTTTCATCGAATTAACGCGAAAGGAAAATCCATGAAAGCCAAGTCCCTCACATTGACCGCCATGGTCGGCACTCTCCTCGTCGGCACCTCTGCTGCAACCGCTTTTGCCCAGCAGGGCCCTGGCGGGTTCCGGGCGCCGGAAATCATGTTCGTCCAGCTTCTGCAAAAGCATGATGCGGACAAAGACGGAAAAATCTCCAAATCCGAGTCTGCATCTGCGGTCGATGTCATTTTTACCGAAGTCGACACCGATAGCGATGGTGCGCTTACGCCGGGCGAATTTCGTGCTTATCGGGAAAAAATGCGCGACGAGCGGCGCGCCGCAATGGCCGAAATGAGAGAGCAGGCAGGCAATGGCGGGAAGATGGAAGGACGCGAGCATGCCGGCAAGCATGGCGGCCGTCATGAGGGTAAAGGCATGGAGATGCGAGCGGATCGCGGCGGTCCTGATGGCAAGCGCGGTGGCCCCCGAGGAATGATGCGCGCCGCTGATACGGACGAAAACGGTCAGATCAGCAAGGTTGAAGCCACAGCAGTCGCGGACAATATGTTTGAACGCATGGATCGCAATTCCGATGGCTTCATTTCTTCGGAAGACATGCCGCAGCGCCGCATGATGATGCCCTGATCGGATATCACAATCCTCACAACGACGGCTCCCTCCTCAGGGAGCCGTTTGCGTTTCAAGATCGTAGAAATCGGCTATGATCTTCCAGGCATCCTCTGCCGTTTCAGCGAATTGAAACAGTTCCAGATCTTCCGGGGCAATTGTGCCGAATGCAGCGAGCGCATCAAAGTTGATGATGTCGCGCCAGAAGGCCTCCGAGAACAGAATGAGCGGCACTGGTGCCATCCGCTTTGTCTGGATCAGTGTCAGCGTCTCGAAGAACTCATCGAGCGTGCCAAACCCGCCCGGAAAGATGGTGATGGCCTTTGCGCGCATCAGGAAATGCATCTTGCGGATGGCGAAATAGTGGAAATTGAAGCTCAGCTCCGGTGTGACATAGGGATTGGGGGCCTGTTCGTGCGGCAACACGATGTTGAGGCCGATCGACGGTGCGCCGACCTCTTCCGCGCCGCGATTGCCTGCCTCCATGACGCCGGGACCGCCACCGGTGACCACGACATATTCCCTGTGTGCGCTCAGCGCAGAGTATTCCGAGCATAGTCTCGCGAATTTTCTCGCCTGCTCGTAATAGATCGATGCCTTTTCCAGATTGGCGCGCTGAATGTCATTGCGGGCGGCCCAGGCATCCTGACCGGGTGCGGGAATGCGTGCGCCGCCGAACATCACGACTGTCGACTTGATCTGCTTTTCCGTGAGAATCATTTCCGTCTTCAGCAGTTCAAGCTGAAGGCGAACCGGGCGCAATTCCTCGCGGCAGAGAAACTCGTCATCTGCATAGGCAAGTCTGTAGGATGGAGAGAGCGATTGCGGCGTTGGCGGCACGCCGGCAGCACTCTGACGGTCGGTTGAACTGTCCTTCAGCGGATCCCAGGAGCCGTCCGTCTTGCGATGCCTGCCATTCTTCGTCTTCACCATTCCAGGTCCTTTCCAAGGCGATCCTCAAGCTCTCTGCTGTTTCCAACGGGGCTTGAATGCGCTAGAGCAGATCGCAAATTCACGATCAGAGACAGATCGTTTGTTACCATCGAAGTTAGACAACGAAGTTTAAGGAATTCAGATGAGCGCATCAGATCTCAGCCAATTGGAAAAGGTTATCGAAGCCGCCTTCGAAAACCGTGACACGGTCTCCATTTCGACCAAGGGCGAGATCCGCGATGCCGTGGAAGAAGCTCTGAACCTGCTCGACAGCGGCAAGGCACGCGTTGCGTCTCGTGGCGATGACGGTCAGTGGACCGTCCACCAGTGGCTGAAAAAGGCAGTGCTTCTCTCCTTCCGCCTCAATGACATGGAAGTGGTCAAGGGCGGGCCCGGTGCATCAACCTGGTGGGACAAAGTGCCATCGAAGTTTGATGGCTGGGGCGAACCCGAATTTCGCTCCGCCGGCTTCCGCGCCGTGCCGAATGCCGTCGTGCGCCGCTCGGCCTATGTGTCGAAGGGCGTCGTCCTGATGCCATCCTTCGTCAACCTCGGCGCCTATGTCGGCGAAAACACCATGGTCGACACATGGGCGACCGTTGGCTCCTGCGCCCAGATTGGCGCCAATGTCCACCTCTCGGGCGGCGTCGGCATCGGCGGCGTGCTGGAGCCCCTGCAGGCGGGCCCGACGATTATCGAAGACAATTGCTTCATCGGCGCCCGGTCGGAAGTTGTCGAGGGCTGCATTATCCGCGAAGGCTCGGTGCTTGGCATGGGTGTCTATATCGGCAAGTCGACCAAGATTGTCGACCGCGCGACCGGCGAAGTCAGCTATGGCGAAGTGCCGCCCTATTCGGTTGTCGTCGCCGGCTCCATGCCGTCGGGTAATGCGACCATGGGCAATGGCCAGCCAGCGCCGCATCTCTACTGCGCTGTGATCGTCAAGCGGGTGGATGAAAAGACCCGGTCCAAGACCGGGATCAACGAGTTGCTGCGCGACTGATAACCAGCCGGCAGGCGTTGGCAATCGTGTTATCGCCGCCTGCCTCACTTCCCGCGACACTAGAGACCACCGACTGTGGATGACAGAGCCAAGTGCTTCGTCTAAGTCTAGTCAGCAGCAGGTTCATGCCTGCCTTTCAGAAGCGCTTTGGTCACCATGATTGCCACCAATCCGATTGACGTCCTCCAAGCCCTCATTCGTTGCCCCTCCGTCACACCAGCGGAAGGCGGCGCTCTTGACGTCCTTACAGAACTGCTGGAGCCACTTGGCTTTGATGTACAGCGCATGACAGCCAAGGCCGAAGGCACGCCGGATATCGAGAACCTCTACGCGCGCACGGGCAAGAGCGGACCGCATCTGATGTTTGCCGGCCATAGTGACGTAGTGCCGGTTGGAGCCGCATCAGACTGGACTGTCGAGCCTTTCTCGGGCGAGGTCCGGGACGGCATGCTCTATGGGCGTGGAGCCGTCGACATGAAGGGGGGCATTGCCTGCTTCATCGCAGCCTATGCCCGACTGGTCGCGAAGAGCGGAGCTCCGGATGGCTCGGTGTCACTTCTGATTACCGGCGACGAAGAGGGACCGGCGATCAACGGTACGATCAAGCTGCTGCAATGGGCGGCCGAGCGTGGCGAGCGGTGGGATGCATGCCTTGTTGGCGAACCCACCAATCCCGACGAGCTTGGCGACATGATCAAGATCGGTCGTCGCGGCTCGATCTCGGGTTTTGTTACGGTCCATGGCGTTCAGGGGCATGTGGCTTATCCGCATCTGGCTGACAATCCTCTTCGGGCAGTGTCGGCCATGACGCAGGCGCTGATGTATCCGCCCCTGGACCAGGGGACCGAGAACTTTCCGCCCACTAATCTCGAAGTCACCAACATCGATACGGGCAATACGGCAACAAACGTCGTTCCCGCCAAGGGTCGGTTTGACTTCAATGTGCGGTTCAACGATCTCTGGACCGCAGACACAATTCGCGATGAGCTGCTGCGGCGGCTCGATATAGCCGCAAGAAATCAAGAACTCAGACCCGGCAGGGACCCGATCCGCTACGACATCACGTGGTCGGAGCGGCCAAGCCATGTGTTTCTCACCCGCGATGACGCACTCATCCAGTCACTCTCTAAAGCGGTAGAGACAGTGACAGGTCGGATTCCAAAGCTGTCGACCACGGGCGGCACATCTGATGCGCGTTTCATCAAGGACTACTGCCCGGTGGTGGAGTTCGGACTGGTTGGTCAGACCATGCATATGGTCGATGAACGCGTTGCCGTCAGTGACCTTGAAACGCTGACGGTCATATACGAGACATTTCTGGAACAGTGGTTCGAGCATGCCAACGCTTAAAGAGGTAGAGTTCTATCTGACCGGGCTCTGGCTGCTGTTCAAGCAGGACCCCAAGGGTTTTGCCTATCTCGACCTCTCCGACCGCGGGATGATGCGGTCCTTCTTTGCCATACTCTGGGCCTTGCCGGCGATCCTTATCTCCTTCGTCTGGTGGCGGCTGCTTTTCCTGCAGACAGAACCGGAACTGCCGGGTGGGGCGGGTGTCTTCTTCTTTCGCCTGTCCATCATCGAGGGGCTGAACTGGATGCTGCCGCTGGTGATGGTCGGGCTTCTATGCTGGATCGCGGGCCTTGGAGCCAAGTTCTCTTCACTGATCGTTGTTGCCAACTGGCTGACACTGCCGATTTCCTATTGCTACGGCGCCCTCATCCTCATCATGATGTTGCTGCCAGGCCTCAGCGGTCTCGTTGCCCTGATGTGGCTCATCCTCATGCTGACACTGATCGCTGCACTCTTCCGGATCCTGCGCATGGTGCTGGGTGACCACACGCTGACCATCGCCACCACGACGATGGTTCTCCTTGTGCCGACGATGATCATCTCCGAGATGCTGGAGCGCTATCTGGGCGTATTCCCCGGCTGATCCCGTTAGATCGAGCGCTGGTTGACGCGCTTCGACAGCTCTTCTGCCGTCTCGACCCGTTCGGAATAGCGGTCCACCAGGTAATCCGCCCGCTCGCGCAGAAGGAGCGTGAACTTCATCAGTTCCTCCATCACATCCACGACGCGATTGTAATAGGCAGACGGCTTCATGCGCCCGTCAGCATCGAATTCGCTGAACGCTTTTGGCACAGACGACTGGTTCGGGATGGTGAACATCCGCATCCAACGCCCCAGAATGCGCATCTGGTTCAAAGCATTGAAACTTTGTGAACCGCCGCAAACCTGCATCAGTGCCAGCGTGCGACCCTGCGTCGGGCGAACGGCACCCATCGAGAGCGGCAGCCAGTCGATCTGGGTCTTCATAACGCCAGTCATGGCACCATGACGTTCCGGGGATGACCAGACCTGGGCCTCGGACCAGAGCGACAGATTTCGCAATTCCTGAACCTTGGGATGCGACGGCTCGACGGAATCAGCCAGTGGCAGACCCGCCGGATCGAAGAAGCGCACTTCGGCTCCCAACCGTGTCAGGATGCGTCCCGCTTCTTCCGCGAGAAGGCGCGAATAGGAAACCTTGCGCAGCGAACCATAGAGGATCAGAACGCGCGGAGCATGCTGGATTGGCTCCGGCCGGAAGAGCCGATTTCGGTCGATCTGATGAAACTCGGTCTCTACAAGATTGGGCGTCTCACCTTGATCCGGCATCAGCTCTTATCCCCGACCTGGACCACTTCACCATCCTCCTTGGTGAAGCTGCCACTCAAGGGATTGGCAAGGATCTCCAAAACCACCTCCGAGGGGCGGCAAAGGCGGGTGCCTTTTTCCGTTTCGACAATCGGCCTGTTGATCAGGATCGGATGTTCCATCATCGCGTCGACAAGCTGTTCATCGGAGAGCGACGGATCGGACAGCCCAAGCTCGTCAAAGGGCGTACCCTTCTCGCGCAGCAGTTCACGAACCGAAATGCCCATCTTGCCAATCAATTCCACGAGTCTGTCGCGGCTTGGCGGATCCTGAAGATATTCTATCACAATCGGCTCCTCACCCGATTGGCGGATCATGGCGAGCGTGTTGCGGGACGTTCCGCAGGCCGGGTTATGATAAATCGTCACGGTCATTGTCTTCTCCATATTTCCAGAATTCTTGAAATGTGGATATAAGTTCAGCCGGAGTTTGGCAAGCCACGTGTGCGATCATGTTTGGTCGGGATAATCGACCTGCATGAAATAGAGCCCCTCAGGAGGGGCAACGGGCCCGCACGCCGAACGGTCACGCGCTTCTAGGGCTGCCCGGACATCGTCGGGAGACATCTTGCCTTCGCCGGCAAGCTTCAGCGTTCCGGCAAAAGAGCGGATCTGATTGTGAAGGAAGCTCTGGGCGCTGGCGCGGATCTCGATCAGGTCTCCAACGCGAGTGACGTCAAGACGGTCCAGTGTTCGGACTGGATTCTTCGCCTGACAATGGGCCGAGCGGAAGGTGGTAAAGTCGTGATGGCCGACAAGTTGCTGTGCAGCAGCGTGCATGAGCTCGTGGTCAAGCACCTTCGGCACCCACCACGCGCGATCGGCCTCAACGGCGAGACGCGCCGGACGATTGATGATGCGATAGAGATAGTGGCGACGAAGTGCGGAAAAGCGAGCGTCGAAATCATCACTGACCTGAGCGACATCCAGAACTGCCACGCGCTCATTTGCCATGGCAAGATGGGCATTCAAGGCATTTCGCAGCTTGTGGGGAACCCAGGTTCTTGAGAAGTCTGCGTGGATGACCTGTCCCAAGGCATGAACACCGGAGTCAGTGCGCCCCGCGCCACGGATCACCACGCTCTCGCCGGTCAGACCATGGATTGCTCCCTCAAGAGCCGCCTGAACCGAATGACCGTTTTCCTGCCGCTGCCATCCGACATAGGCGGTACCGTGATACTCGACGGTCATCCGGAAGCGCGGCATCAGGCAATGACCGTTCCCCGCGGGATCGGGGTCCCGCGAACAAAATCAGCAACATCAAGGGGCTTGCCACCGGCCTTCTGCAGGCGGGTCAACCGGACGGCGCCGTCGGCACAGGCGACCAGCAGTTCGTCGTCCAGCACGTCTCCAGGCGCGCCTCGACCTTCGCCAGTTGTAGAGGTCTGAAGCTTGACGCGCTCAAGCTTCCCGCCGATCGGCAATTCGGTCCAGGCCCCAGGAAAGGGTGAAAGGCCTCGGATGTGATTATGCACTTCGGCTGCGGGACGCGCAAAGTCGACACGGGTCTCGGCCTTGTCGATCTTGGCTGCATAGAGAACGCCGTCATCGGATTGCGGCATGGTCGTCAATGCTCCCGCCTCAAGTTTTGCCATGGCCTCGACCATGGCGTCTGCGCCAACGACACTCAACACGTCGTGCAATTCGCCAGCGGTCATGTCCGGAGCGATTTCCACCCTTCGGGTCAGGGCAACCGGACCGGTATCCAGCCCCTTGTCCATCTTCATCACCATCATGCCGGTCTCGCGATCACCCGCCATGATCGCACGCTGAATGGGGGCGGCGCCTCGCCAGCGCGGCAGCAGCGAAGCATGGCCATTGTAGCAGCCGTAACGCGTGCCAGTCAGGATCGCTTCCGGCAACAACAGGCCATAAGCAACGACAACCGCCACGTCAGCGTTCAAGGCCCGGAAAGCAGCCCGGTCTTCTTCACCCTTGAAGTTCAGCGGATGACGGACCTCAATCTGAAGTTCTTCGGCAGCCTTCTGAACCGGCGATGGCTGCAGATCAAGCCCGCGACGACCACCGGGACGAGGCGGCTGGGAATAGGCTGCGACGATCTCGTGACCCGCTGCGTGAAGCGCCTTCAGCGTGGCCACGGAAAACTCAGGCGTGCCCATGAAAATGATACGAAGTGCCATATGTCAGCCCAGCTTTCGCTCGCTCAGGCGCGTGCTGCTCTCAGAGCCTTTGCTTTGCCGCCTTGGTGAATTTCTTGATCACCATTTCGCGTTTCAGGCGCGAAATGTAGTCAATGAACAAAACGCCGTTCAAGTGATCGATTTCGTGCTGAAGGCAAGTTGCAAGAAGGCCGTCCGCCTCGAGCAATTGCTCCTTGCCATGACGGTCCAGTGACTTCACGGTCACTTTTGCCGGACGCTCGACCTCCGCATAATAGTCGGGGATCGACAGGCAGCCTTCTTCATAGACCGATCGCTCATCCGACGATGTCAGGATCTCCGGATTGATGATCACGAGGGGCTGCTTGTCCTCCCCCTCCTTCGAAACGTCGATTACCAGGATACGGCGTGGCACACCGATCTGGATGCCCGCCAGGCCAATGCCCGGCGCGTCATACATGGTTTCCAGCATGTCATCAGCCAGCTTCTGCAGATCATCATCAAAACGCTCGATTGGCGCAGAGGTCTGGCGAAGCAGCGGATCGGGGAGAATGATAAGGGGTCTGATGCTCATGCGCTTCCCATACCTCAAGTTTGAAACAGAGGGCAATGAAAAACGCTGATGGCCCGGCGCGACAAGACGTCAGGCCATCACCATGTTATGCCGCCCGTGCCTGGCGAGTTTCGGCGCGCGGTTCGCTGCGGGTCTTGATCTGGCCAAGAAGATCCACAAGGCCCGCGACTTCGGAGCGCAGACGCATTGTTTCTGCCGTCGTCCGCTCGACCATTGTGGTGTTTTCCTGCGTCAAGGTATCCATGCTGCGGGTTGCATGGTTGACCTCGTTGACGCCTGTCGCCTGGTCCTTGGCGGCTGTGGCAATTTCGGACACGAAGGTGTTGATCTCGGTGATGCGAGCGATGATGTCATTCAGTGCGTCTCCGGTGCCGCTGACCAACCCGACACCTTCCTTGACCTGCTCCGAACTCTGTGAGATCAGCTGCTTGATCTCTTTCGCAGCATCGGCGGAGCGCTGCGCCAACTGGCGAACTTCCTGGGCAACAACGGCAAAGCCCTTGCCAGCATCCCCGGCGCGAGCTGCTTCAACGCCAGCATTGAGGGCCAGAAGGTTCGTCTGGAAGGCAATCTCATCGATCACACCAATGATCTTGGATATTTCCGTCGATGATTTTTCTATTGCCCCCATGGCTGACACAGCCTTCGAGACAACGTCGCCGGAAGACTGGGCCTGCTGCTGCGTCTCGCGTACCGCCAGCGACGCACGTTGTGCGTTATCGGCCGTCTGACCAACGCTGACCGAGAGCTGCTGCAGGGCGGTCGAACTTTCCTGAACGCCGGTTGCCTGCTGGGTCGTGCGGCTTGCCAACTCGTTCGAGGCGCGCGAAATCGTTTCGGTCCCGTCCAAAATTTCTTCGGAGGCACGACGAATGGCCGAGAAGGAGTGGTTCAGGCGATTGACCGTCTCGTTGTAGTGTCTTGCCATTTCCTTGAAGTTGTCGGGCAGATCCGTCGACATATGTGTCTCGAAGTCGCCTTGAGCCAAGGCCTCAAGTCCTTTACGCAAATGCTCCAGTGCCACCGCCTGATCTGCTTCCAGGCGAGCCCTTTCGGCCTCCATGTCCTTCCGCTTCTGTTCAAGCTCGTCCAGATAGACCGAAATGGCATAATCCATGTCCAGCATGGAGGCCTTGACGATGGCGCTGATACGATTTCCCAGCGCCTGGGCGTGTTGTTTGCCGAATGGAAAAGGCCAATGCTTGACCAGCAGACCGGTAGCGAGCTCGCTGATCAGCATGGAATAGCCGCCGATATACCAGCGGGGCTCAAGACCAATACGGGCATGGGCCTTGCCGACCGCCGTCACGCCGCGCACGTAGTTTTCATCAAATGCGCCGGACGATACCTTGTCCCAGTGGCCGATTTGCGCGTTTTTAGCACCGGACATGTGAGACGGGTCACGGAAATGCGCCGCTGTCTTCTTGGTGCCGGCTACTTTGGCATAGAACTTGTCGAGGGCTGATCCTAGAAGCTCGCGGATCGACGGTCTCATTTCAACGAGTGTCGCACGCGTGTTTTCGTCTATCTCCAGGAAATCAAGTCGTTCCTTGAGACCGTCGTTCACATTCTGGGTCATGGTACCTTCACAAGTCTTGCAGTTTGTAATCTGACGTCCAAGCTGGTCGATCTTGATTGTTGCCCTGCATAGCTAAACAGATCCTAAATTTGCCGATCGAAAACTTGCGTTTTGTCAGCGCAGGCCCTAGCCCGCGCGACGCATGGCATAGGGTTGATGAGCCGCAGCCGATCCGGCTCCTGATGTCTTGAAGCCGCGCAGCGCCGAGACCAATCGTTCGGCCTCTTCACGCAAGGTGACTGTCTGGGCAGAGGTTTCCTCCACCATCGCGGCGTTACGCTGAGTGATCGAGTCCATGCCCCCGATGGCGGAGTTAACCTCGCGCAGACCGACCGATTGATCGGCCGCAGCGCTCGCAATTCCCGAAACAATCGTGTTGATCTCGCCAATCCGCACAATGATCTTCTCAAGCGCCTCGCCCGCATTGTTCACAAGTCCGACACCTGTCTGGACCTGACCCGAACTTTGCGAGATAAGACCCTTGATTTCGCGCGCAGCACTTGCGCAGCGTTGGGCGAGTTCCCGGACTTCCTGGGCAACAACGGCAAAGCCACGCCCCGCTTCACCGGCTCGTGCCGCCTCGACACCAGCGTTTAGCGCCAGAAGATTTGTCTGGAAGGCGATTTCATCGATCACGCCGATGATTTTCGATATTTCATCGGACGATTTTTCGATTGCTCCCATCGCTTCTACGGCTCGGGAAACCACCTCCTCCGAGACACGGGCCTCGCCGAGGGCTGCACCAACCACGCTGGAGGCCTTTTGGGCACCATCGGCAGTCAATGAAACGTTCTGTGTCAGTTCCTGAAGGGCAGCCGTACTCTGCTCAAGGCCTGCGGCTTGTTGTTCGGTGCGCTGCGCCAGATCATCGGCGGCATCCGAAATTGCGGTGGTGGAGCGGAAGATCTCGTCAGCTGCGCTTCTTACCGTGGAAATGGTGTCTCGCAACTTGGCAACGGACGCATTGTAATCTTCTGCCATGGCCACGAAATTGGCTGGTTGATCCGTTGACATGCGGGCATCGAGATCGCCTGCGGCCAGCTTGTTCAGAACGTCGCGAAGAGCCTTGAGAGCCATGGCTTGCTCTTCCTCTGCCTTCTTGCGTGCCTCTTCAGCTGCACGGCGCTCGGCTGCCAGGATATCCAGATAAACCGAGATGGAGTAGTCCATATCAAGCATCGCCGCCTTGACCACGGTGGACACTTCATCGGCCAGCTTGCCAGCGTCGCTTCTGCCAAAACGACTGGGCCAACGCTTTTTCGTTACGGCATGGATAAGTTGCTCCACAACAAGCGCGTAACCACCAATGTACCAGCGAGGCTCAAGCCCGATGCGAGCATGTGCCTTACCAACCTTCGTTACACCTTCGACGTAACGCTCATCATACTGCGCCGTACCGACAATCCCCCAATGCTGCTCCTGGCGTGTCTTTGCGCCCAGCATATGATCATCATTCTTGAAGAAGGCCGCTGTTTCCGGGACTTTTCTGATCTTGCTGTAGAATATGTCGAGCGCGGGACCTATGTTATCCTTGATGATCGGTCCGAGGGCCTTCAGTGTTTGCCGTGCATGCTCGTCCAAGCCGAGGAACGCAAGACGCGCCTGCAGCCCACCATTCTCATTACCCGCACTCATGTTCAGTCCCCGCTCTCAGCACACCTCGCGCAATGCGAGTGTGATCCGACGGACACATCATCACAAAATGGTAAATGCAAGATTTCTAAAATTCCACGATATCTTGCCATTTGTCATTAAGTCACTGATTTTTCATACGACCAATCCTCATTTTTTAGGTGGGCAAGTTCAGCGATTTTCTGACGCACCAGTCTAACGGAGCATCCTTGTTCACGATTTGATCTGTTCATTATCGAAAAGTCTGGTACAACCACGTCATGAACACATTGCCTATTCCGGACATCACTTTCGGCACTATTAACCTGCCAGCGCACTATCTTGGGCTTGGTGTCCTAGCCGTTTTTCTGGCTCTTGTTTTCGTGGCACTGGGGAGCGTTTTGCGGTTACGCAGACTGAGGCAGGAACTGCATCATGAGGCAACTCGACGCCAGGAAATGGCCGACGCTCGGCTTGCTGAATTGCTCAAGGCCCAGCTTGACATGCAGGGGCGGCTATCAGCGATGGCGGATGTCTTCGGTCGACGACAGGCCGAGCTCAATAGCGCCATTAATCAACGCCTTGATGGCATGACACATCGCCTGGGAGCGACCATCTCTGAACAGACCAAGTCCACGCATGAGAATCTGCGGAGCCTTCAGGAGCGTTTGGCCGTTATCGACGCGGCCCAACACAATATTCAGAACCTGGCCAAGGATGTTGTCGGGCTTCAGGCCATCCTTTCGAACAAGCAAACACGTGGTGCCTTTGGCCAATCACGCATGGAAACCATCATTGCAGACGGTCTGCCGATCGGGGCCTATTCGTTCCAGCCGACACTTTCCAACGGCTCACGGCCCGATTGCACGATCCGTATGCCCAATGACACTCCTCCTCTGGTAATCGACGCCAAGTTTCCACTCGAAGCCTGGAATGCGATGCGGGACGAGGCGGACCCTGAACGGAAGAAGATCGTCGCCGGGCAATTCCGCCGCGATATGGAAGTTCACATCCGTGATATTGCAGAAAAGTATCTGGTCCGGGGGGAGACGCAGGAGATGGCATTCCTGTTTGTCCCCTCGGAATCCATCTTTGCCGAGATCCACGAGAATTTTGAAGCTATCGTTCAGAAAGCACACCGGCAACGAGTGGTCATCGTATCTCCCTCCCTGCTGATGCTGTCAATCCAGGTCATTCAAGCCGTTCTGAAGGATCAGCGAATGCGCGAACAGGCGCACTTGATTCAAGGAGAGGTTGCCCGCCTGATGGAGGATCTGGGCCGACTTGACGATCGGGCGCGCAAGCTGCAAGGGCACTTCATGGCAGCCCAAAAGGACGTCGAACAGATACTGACGTCATCCGACAAGCTGACACGCCGTGGAGCAAAGATTGAAGCCATGGAGTTCGACAGTTCCAATAGCGGCGCCAAACCGGCAACAGAGCCAGACAGGAGCGTTGAAAGCCGAACCGGCATGCTCAAACTGCGCGTGGTTGACGAGGACTGAGATATTCGGTCACAACGGAGTTCTTCAAACATCCGGTTGCGAAACCGATTACGAGACAGGCAATTCATGATTACAGTCCTCGGCTCCATCAACATGGACCTCATCGCAACAACGCCGCGCTTGCCAAAGCCCGGCGAGACCGTCGCTGGAACAGGGTTTCACACGGCAGCGGGCGGGAAGGGCGCAAACCAGGCGCTGGCTGCGACACGGGCCGGCGGCAAGGTGCGAATGGTCGGCGCCGTTGGGCAGGACGGCTTTGCCGATCCGGCGCTGACGCTTCTGCAGGAGGCGGGCACCGACCTCGCATCGGTCGCACGGCATCCGGGTCCGACCGGCACGGCTCTTATCCTTGTTGGTGGAGACGGGGAGAACATGATTGCAGTCGTACCGGGCGCCAATGGGCTCGTCGACGCGACCATGGCTGAACAAGCCGTCGCTTCAATGAGCACGGGTGACGTGCTGATGCTTCAGTTGGAGGTGCCGGCGCCAGTTGTCGAGACAGCCCTTAAGGCGGCAAGGGCAAAAGGCATCTTGACGATCCTGAACACGGCGCCGTTGACAGACGACGCCCCACGGCTTGCGGCGATGGCGGATGTAATTGTCGCCAACGAGACTGAATTCGAGCGGCTTGCCGGCAAAGAGGGTCTCGACAGCACCCGAAGGGTTGCTCTGCTGAATGAAATGCATGTCAAGACCGGACAAACCTTCGTCATTACCCTCGGTGGCGAAGGGGTCATCGCAATGAAAGACGGCCAGCATTATCGTGCGGCAGGATTGACAATCGACCCCGTTGACACGGTCGGTGCGGGGGACACCTTCTGCGGTTACATTGCCGCGAGCCTTGATGCGGGGATCGAGTTCGACGCAGCCCTGCGCCGAGCAGCAGTCGCCGGATCGCTCGCCTGCCTGAAGCCGGGCGCCCAACCTTCCATTCCAACCGCCGCAGAAGTTGCATCATCGCTCTAGAGCAGAATGGAAGCGGATCGATACGATTCATTGCCAATTAAGCAATGGAACATAGACTCTGAGGAGACTAGGGCGCCCAGAGAGGCGCCGGGCTGCGCCATGACAGCGTGGACCGCATGCATCTGCGCTCAGAACCTTATGATCCGAGGCTTCCATGCTCACCCTGTTTACCCGCTCGATAGCTGCAAAACTCCTGATTGTTACCGGCGCCGCTATCGGGCTCGTTCTTCTGCTCTCAAATCTCGTTCTAATCTCTCAGACCCGTGACCGTGTTCACGAGTTGACCATGAATCAGGCGGATGCTGAGGCAGAATCGATCGCCCGCGAAATCGCCGGCGACATCGGCGAACTGGCAAGTGCGGCGCGCACCATGTCCGGCGTCATCGGACGCGGTCATGAGGGCAAATCCCTGGACCGCCTTGGCATCACCAATGTCCTGAAGGCCAATCTGGAACAGAACCCGTTTGCCTTCGGCAGCTGGATGGCCGAGGAGCCGCGTGCCATTGACGGCCAGAAGGACGATATCAAGGGAAAGATCGAACTCTCCGCCAATGACGATGGCGATTTCACCCCATACTGGTCGAAGACCACGGATGGCGCGATCCAGTTTTCAACATTCCGTGCTGACTACCCCGCTGAATGGTATGCACTGGCCGCCCAAAGCGGCAAAGGCGCGATCACAGCCCCCTATATGGCAGAAGGTACCGATGTACCAACCACCATGAGTTCAATTGCTTACCCGGTATTCTCTGGTGGCACGCTCATCGGTGTTACCGGCGTGGATATCTCCCTGAAATCGCTTTCCGACAAGCTGAAGGCACTGAAACCGTTCGAAACCGGTCGTGTGCTTCTCGTTGCACACAATGCGCAATGGCTCGTTGCTCCGACCGATGACCTGCTTATGACGCCATACGAAGCAGAGGGGGCCGCCGCCTTGAAAACGGCTCTATCGAGCGGCAGCGGCAGCATTGTTTCGGACCTCTCCGATCCAAACGGAGAAGGGTTCGACCGATTGCTGTATCCCTTTGCGGTTCCGGGTGTGAATGCTACCTGGGCCGTCATCATAGATATCCCGCATGCGGCCATCAACGCACCGGTCGAAGCACAGACCATGATGATGATCGTCGGCGGTCTGATCGTTCTCGGTGCTGTCATGCTGGCGCTGTTTCTTGCCGTGCGTTCGCTGGCACAGCGTCCTCTGCACGGGCTGGTCGACGACGTCGAACGAATGACCAAGGGGGATTACGACAGCGACATCTCAAACCAGCATCGCCAAGATGAGATAGGCCTCGTTGCAAAGGCTCTTGACGGCTTCCGACACAAGCTTGCCGAAACCAATCTGCTTACAGCGGAGGCAGAGGCACAGCGCAAGGCGGCGGAAGGGGAGCGCCGGCGCAACGAAGAAGAACGCAATCACTCTGCTACGGTACAGCAGCACATCGTAACGGCGCTGGGCAGTGGCCTCTCCCAGCTCTCGCAGGGGAACCTCACATACCGGATTGCGGACGAATTCCCAGGTGAATATGCCGCACTCAAGCGCGACTTCAACAATGCCGTTGCGAGCCTCGAACAGGCTATTGCCTCGGTCAATGGCAGTGTTGTCAACATAGCTGCCGGTACCAGCGAGATTTCCGAAAGTGCAGCCGACCTTTCGAAGCGTACTGAGCAGCAGGCAGCAAGCCTTGAGGAAACGGCAGCAGCGCTTAACGAACTGACCGAACAGGTAAACTCCAGCGCCGAAAATGCCGGAACCGCAGCGAACACCGTATCGGTCGCTGTAAAGGATGCGGAAAAGTCCGGAGAGGTGGTTCAGAAGGCCGTCGCCTCAATGCATGGCATCGAACAGTCTTCGCAGGAAATCTCTCGCATTATCGGTGTTATCGACGAGATTGCATTCCAGACGAATCTGCTGGCACTCAATGCCGGTGTTGAAGCCGCGCGTGCCGGTGAAGCGGGCAAGGGCTTTGCGGTCGTAGCCCAGGAAGTCCGGGAACTCGCCCAGCGCTCGGCCACAGCCGCCAAGGAAATCAAGTCGCTCATCAATGCCTCGGCCGCACAGGTCAAGGACGGTGTCGAACTTGTCGGCGAGGCCGGACAAACGTTGGAAAAGATTGCGCAGCAGGTCATGCAGATCAATGGTCTCATCCGCCAGATCTCTGCCTCGGCCAGCGAGCAGGCCTCAGGTCTCAAGGAGGTCAACGCCGCCGTGAACCAGATGGACCAGGTGACCCAGCAGAATGCGGCGATGGTTGAGGAGACGACGGCGGCCAGTATGGCACTTCGAAACGAATCCGACACTCTGCGCGGTCTGGTGGCAAAGTTCGAGGTGAGTGTCGCAACTGCACCCGTTGCGCCCGTTGCGGCGCTGCGCGCGACAGCAGAAACCATGCGAACTGCGACCGCCAAGGCTTTGCCAAATCAAAAGGCGCCACCCTCGATGCCGACCCCGCGCAAGACTGCGTCGGTTGGAGCGGCGTCGCCGAGCGCTGACAACTGGGAAGAGTTCTGATCCTTGGCGCCTATGAGGGCCGTGACGGGGCGCCATCCACATTGGCGCCCCCTTCCCCTGACATCAAAGACGAGCGAAGCGCTCGATCAACAGATCGAAGAAGCCGTCAGCGTCGACGCCGCGCATGACCTGAACATTGGACTTGCGACCGGATACGCGCCACCAGTCTACGACCGTCATTCCCATCGTCAGTTCTGATTGCGTTTCAATCTCCACATTGCAATAGCGGCCACTGAAGAGTTCGGGCTTGATAAGGTAAGCAATGACTGTCGGATCATGCAGCGGTCCGCCGTCTGATCCGTATTTTTCTTCGTCAAAACGCTCGAAGAATTCGAGCCAGTCGACCATGACCCTGGCAGGTCTGGTGCCGATCGCAGCGATACGGGCAACTCTGGCCTTGCTGGTCATCAGCTGGTGTGTCACGTCCAGCGGCATCATGGTGACGGGAACACCGGATTTCAGGACCAGATCAACAGCATGGGGGTCGACATAGATGTTGAACTCAGCAGCTGGGGTAATGTTTCCGCCTTCAGAGAAGCCACCGCCCATCATTACGATTTCGCGGATCATGGGTGCAATGTCGGGTGCGCGCTGAAGCGCAAGGCCTATATTTGTCATCGGTCCGAGAGTGCAAAGTGTAACCGAACCAGCCGGGTGGGAACGGAGCGTCTCGATGATGAAATCAACGGCATGCTGGTCCTGAACCGCCATGGACGGCTCGGGCAAGTCAGCGCCATCAAGGCCCGTTTTTCCATGAACATGTTCCGCAGTCACCAAGGCCCGAACCATCGGGCGAACTGCGCCCTCGTAGACCGGAATATCCTGCCGGTGGCACAACTCGCAGACAATACGGGCGTTACGGCTCGTCAACCGAAGCGGCACGTTGCCCGCAACTGTTGTAATGCCAAGAACCTTGAGTTCGTGCGCACTCGCAAACGCGAGCATCAAAGCCGCCGCATCGTCCTGGCCCGGATCTGTGTCTATGATGATTTTTCTGGGATCACTCATGCTTCATTCCTGTCGTCGAAAGAACCAGCGATGCGTCCCGCTACGCCGATTGTCAAGCACGCCAAGGCTTGCGCCGATGCTTGTCCATGCCCATATCTGCAATGAGATCAGGCAGCGCGATACGGGAAAAGAGGAAGTCACAACATGAGCCGCGACAGACTGACACCATCCGGCCTTCTGATTGGCCTGGATCTTGGGCGACAGGGTAGTCAGCGGCAAGTCAGGGCGGGAGATGGCTATCCGCCCTATGATATCGAGCGCTTGCAAAGTGCAGACGATCAACAAGCCGAACGTCTGAGACTTACACTTGCTGTTGCCGGCTTTTCGGAACAGGAGCTGGATGTTTCGCTGGAGGCCAATCAACTGGTTATCCGGGGTCGCCAACAGGATCGCGACGAACCGGTCTACCTGTTCCGAGGGATCGCCGCCCGCCAGTTCCAGAAGACCTTTACCCTCCAAGACGGCATGGAGGTAAAGTCAGCCCATTTGCGAAATGGGCTGCTATCCATCGAATTAGTTCGACCTGACAACGTGCAGCTGGTGAGGAAAATTAACATTTCAGCCTCACAATGACGGTTGCGGCGATATTTGCCGCCTCTCCGTTAGTCGTGGAGGATCGGAATGTTACTGAAAGAAGCCAATGCGCGCCTGACTGAAAACGAGCTTGCCCACTTGGGAGCCGGTGAAGTGGGCTATATCCGCAAAATGAAATCAGACGAAGTTTCCCGCTGCTTTCCCGAGGCGCCGGAAATTGACCCAACGCTCGATCTCTGGGCTCTTTTTGCCGCAGACGGTACGCCAATCCTGTTGACGGACAACAGGTCGAGCACCTTCTTCAAAGCCGCTGAGGATGACCTCAAGACCGTTTCACTGCATTGATCAGCAAGATACCGGGACGAGGAAGGCCAGCGATGGGCCGTGCAAGAGCCGACTGGCTTCAGATTGCTTCAAAGGTCAAATAGGCAGAAGACCGCCCTTCTCTTCGGGCCTTGGCTTCGTAACGTGTCCCCGGCCAATTGTGATAGGGCGTCAACCAATCGCCTGAGTTACGCGCCGTCCACTGAAAACCACCATGCCGCTTGCAGTGCTGTAGCGTCCAGTTGACATAGGTGTCTATGTCGGAGGCAAAACAGAAGAGCCCACCCGGCTTCAGAACCTTGTGGAACCGCGCGAGGTTTGCCTGTGAAACGAAGCGACGCTTCCAGTGCTTCTTCTTTGGCCAGGGATCAGGGTAAAGCAGGTCGATATGATCGACGCTGTTGGCTGGCAGCCAGTCGAGAAGCTGCACACAATCGTCATCATAGACCCTAATATTCGTCAGTCCTTCCGCCTCAACCACGGCCAGCAACTTGGCCATGGAGTTGACGAAGGGCTCGATGCCGATAAACCCGGTTGTCGGATTTTCGCGCGCTCGATGCACCAGATGCTCGCCGCCGCCGAAGCCGGACTCCAGCCTGATGCTGTTGACCTCAACCGGGAAGAGGTGCCGAAGATCGGCGGGTGGTGTCGCCGAAAGATCGATCTTGAGGACCGGAAGAAGGGTATGCATACGCTCGACTTGCTGGTCGCGCAAAGGCTTACCCTTGCGTCGACCGAAGAAGGCTTCGGTCGATCGTGTCTTCCGGTCGAAATCCGTCATTCTCGTCAGGCCTTGATCGCGTCCTTGAGCGGCTTGACCAGATCCAGCTTCTCCCAGGAGAAAGAGCCATCGCGGCCAGCCTTGCGGCCAAAATGGCCATAGGCCGCCGTCTTAGCATAGATCGGCTTGTTCAGGTCAAGATGGCGACGAATGCCAGAGGGCGAAAGATCGATCACCTGGCGAATGGCGGCTTCTACCTGGTCTTCCGTCACCTTGCCCGTGCCGTGCAGATCCACGTAGATTGACAGCGGTTGAGCAACGCCGATCGCATAAGAAATCTGGATGGTGCATTTCTCCGCAAGACCAGAGGCCACGACGTTCTTTGCTAGGTAGCGGGCGGCATAGGCAGCCGAACGGTCCACCTTCGTGGTGTCTTTTCCGGAGAAAGCGCCACCACCGTGAGGCGCCGCGCCACCGTAGGTGTCCACGATGATCTTGCGACCAGTCAGCCCCGCATCACCATCCGGACCGCCAATGACGAATTTTCCGGTTGGATTGATGTACCAGGCACAATCATTGGCGATCTTCAGATCACCAAGTGCCTCGCGGATATAGGGCTCGACAACCTGACGGACCTTCTTGGAGTCCCAGCTTTCATCCAGGTGCTGGGTCGAAAGCACGATTGAAACTGCTTCGTGAGGCTTGCCGTCCACGTAGCGAACCGTGACCTGGCTCTTTGCATCAGGGCCCAGCTTGGACGCATCGCCATCGCCCTTTTTGCGGGCATCAGCGAGAAGCTGAAGGATACGATGCGAATAGTAGATGGGTGCTGGCATCAGGTCCGGCGTTTCCTTGCAGGCATAGCCAAACATGATGCCCTGATCGCCGGCACCTTCACTATTTGCACTGTCTGCGGCCTTATCCACGCCCTGGGCGATGTCAGCCGACTGAGAATGAAGGAGGACGTCGATCTTGGCCGTCTTCCAATGGAAACCGTCCTGCTCATAACCTATGTCGCGGATTGCTTTTCTCGCAGCCGACTTGAACTTGGCAGGGTTGATGACCTCTTTGCCGTTTTTGTCCGTCTTCATCAGGCTCGGCGGAAGGCGGACCTCACCAGCAATCACCACCCGATTTGTCGTTGCCAGGGTCTCGCAGGCGATGCGCACCGTCCAGGGATCGACGCCAGTTTTGGCAGCTTCTCGATAAACAAGGTCTACGATTTCGTCAGAGATGCGGTCGCAGACCTTATCCGGATGCCCTTCAGAAACGGATTCACTGGTAAAAAGATAGTTGGTGCGCATGCGGGATTCCCCTCAAAGAATGGATGGGCAATCGTTACCCATTTCCAAAATCAAAGACAAGCACACAACCACATAAATATATCTTTATGTCGACAAGCCATCTTGCTCAAAGACACAAAAAAAGCGGCCGAAGCCGCTCTCTTTGCATTTCCAAGACGAATCACTCGCTATCTGCTTCGGCTGCCAGAGCCTTCACCAGATCGACGATCTTACGACGGACCTTTGGATCCGAAATCTTCACGAAAGCACGGTTCAACTGCAGCCCTTCCGACGAAGACAAGAAGTCTACGACATAATTCGAACTCGAAGCTTCTGCCATCCCGGAGGCAGATACAGAATGCTCGCCCGGCGCATCTTCAAAGAAGAAGGATACGGGCACATTCAGAATGCTCGAAATGTTCTGAAGACGGCTGGCACCAACTCTGTTGGTTCCCTTTTCATATTTCTGGATCTGCTGGAAAGTGATGCCGAGGCTTTCTCCAAGCTTTTCCTGGCTCATGCCCAGCATGGTACGGCGAAGGCGGATCCGACTACCGACGTGAATGTCAATCGGGTTCGGCTTCTTCTTGTTCTCGATCATGATGTCGTCCTGACATTAAGTTGGCTAACCGACCAAAGCCTCCTGCCCCAGGAACCATAACGAGACGTTGTACTCGCCATACAGGAACTATCAGCATACTCGCAGACTTACGGTCATCACCACTATGCAATTTTAGGGGTTTTTGGTCAATTGAGGCGTCTAATAAAACCCATGCGTGAAACGATCGCCACTAAAAAGACAACCAATAAAATCAACCAATAGTTTATGTGTCGATCCGTGTCGGCATGTAATGAAACAAAAGATTTATTTATGGTTGCATCCATGGCGCCTTTCTGGCCCAAAGAAAGGCCAGAGGTTATCCGGCCGAATGGATCGATCAGGGCTGAAATGCCACTGTTTGCTACACGAATGACTGGAACGCCGACTTCGACGGCACGAATGCGAGCCTGCTGAAAATGCTGGTAGGGGCCTGGCGTGTTGCCGAACCAGGCATCGTTCGTGACATTGACGATCGCATCGACAGTCTCGATCGATGCGAGGATTTCGTCCGGAAAGATGATCTCGTAACAGATGAGCGGATAGAGACGGAGCCCTGCCGGTGTGGTCAGCACCGAGCGGCTTGAGGCTGCGGAAAAACCGCCGGGGAGGCTGATCAGCGTCTCTATACCCATGCGCCGCAACACGTCTTCAAAGGGGACATACTCGCCAAATGGTGTCAGATGTACCTTATCGGACGCAGAGAGAATCTGGCCGCGATCATCGATCATGTAGACGGAGTTGTAATAGCGCGGGGGCGTTCCGGCCCCCTGCTCTTCGGCGCGCACAGCACCAACAACAAGAAGCTGGCCATCCTTCAGTGTATCGCCGATCCGAACGAGCGCATCAGGATTTTCCGTCAAGATGAAGGGGAGCGATGTCTCGGGCCAGATGATGATATTCGGTTGCGGCTCGCCTTGCGCAGGTGGAGCAGCCGATAGTGAAAGGTGCGTCTCGAAGATTTCAACGCGATCGGCGTTTTCCAGTTTGCGCGCCTGATCTATGGCCGGCTGAACCAGACGCACGATCAGCCGATCCGCGTCGCTGAGCGGCCCATAGGACATGAATTCAAGGCGGTAATAGCCATAGCCAAGATGCGCCGAGAACAGGAGAACTGCGATCATCATCCCCAGTGATGCGCCCTTGCGTGTTGCAAGAAGCGCTGGTGCAGCGAAGACGAACACGGCAAGCGTCGTTACGCCGGCAATTCCAATCAGGTGGGCAGACTGCATCATCACGGGAACTGGCATGGCTCCATAGCCGATGGCATTCCAGGGGAAACCGGTCGCAACAAAGCTTCTCAGCCATTCGAAAAAGCCGACGCTCGACGCAAGGGCTGCAACGCGACCAAGGCCATCCGACCAAAGAAGACGCGCCACCATGGTTGCGCAACCATAAAACAGTGCCAGGACCGACGGAAGACCAAGAACAGCCAGAGGAAGCGCCCATGCGAACTCGTCGGCCTCGATCAGAAGGGCGCTGCCCAACCACCAGAGGCCTGCCACGAAATAGCCCAGGCCAAAGAACCACCCCAGAAGAAACGACGAGCGCAATCCCAATGAGCGCCCGCTCGTAGACGAACCGGCTGTACCATCGATGAGCCAGACAAGAAGCGTGAAAGACAGAAACAGTGCTGCAAAGAAGCTGACCGGCGGCATTGCCAAGGCACCGATTGCGCCGGCCAAGATAGCCAAGCCCGCCCGACGCCATCCCCAGAGCAGCATCACTTTGCTGGCCAGTTTTTCCATGCACACATCCCCCGCCGTTTCCGTGCGAATCAATGCGGGCAGTCTTTCAAAAATCGTCTCGCTTGTCGTCCCGTTCGCAGAGGCAGTGCTGCAGGTCGCGGAGCCCTCAGGCGACCGTCTCCTGGTCGTGAGAACTGGGCTCACCCACAGACTTTTCACCTTTCACCGCGCGTGGTGCGGATTCCGAGTGCTCGGGATCGGGCTTGGCCGAGGTGGTTCGCCGGCGCGCGGCAGCGCGTTTGCGAATCACTCTCACCCTCTTGATCCGGCGCGGATCAGCTTCGAGGATGTGGAATTCGAATGCCGGTATAGCCTGAACGACCTCGCCGCGCACCGGTATTCGACCGAGGGACGCGAATATGAGACCACCCAATGTGTCCACATCCTCCAGCTGATCCTTGATGTCAAAATCGGGACCAATCTCTGCCGCGATCTCTTCCAGCTCCACGCGGGCGTCAGCGATCAGAACATCGTCTGAGACCCTTGTAAACATGGCCTCTTCGTCATCATGTTCGTCTTCGATATCGCCAACGACCATTTCAACGATATCTTCGTGGCTGACGAGACCATCGGTCCCACCATACTCGTCTATCACCAGAGCCATCTGCGTGCGCGCGGCCTGCATTCGACTGAGAAGATCAGAGGCCAGCATCGAAGGAGGGACAAAGAGGATGGACCGAACCAAGCCGGCTTCCGCAACGGTCTTACTGAGATCAACCCGCGCCAGATCGAAATCCAGCTTCGGCTTGGTGGCTTTTTCAGGCCGCTCGACCCTCTCCGGCTTGTCAGCGGCGACTGCGGCGGATCCATTGCGCGCAGGGCTCCGACGCCGGTTCTTGGCCTGCTTTGTCAGGTAGGAAAGCAAGTCCCGGATATGGACCATGCCGCGTGGATCATCGAGCGTCTCGGCATAAACGGGCATTCTCGAACGGCCCGTTTCGTCAAAAACCCGCATCAGTTCGGCAAGCGTTATGTTGTGATCGACGGCTTCAATATCGACGCGCGGGACCATGATGTCTTCGACCCGAATTTCCCGGAAGCGCAGGATATTGTGCAGCATCGCCCGTTCTTCGGGCGTGAAAGCCTCGCTTGCGCCTGCATCGGCATTCAGCGCAACAGTCAAGTCCTCACGGAGTGTGCTGGTATTTGGCTTCAGCAGTTTTGATGCGCGAGCCCAGAAGGAGAAACCGTTTCGGTTGTTGCTCTCCGCTCGCGTCGTACTGCTGCCTTCGTCAGAGGAAGAACTTTCCCCGGTTTCATTGGCCTCACCGGCCGATTTCGTCTCAAAGTTGCTCATTGTTCCAAACTATCAGATCGGGTCTTGTCCCGCATAGGGGTCAGATAGGCCAAGTTCGGCCAAAATGCGAGTCTCCAGGCCTTCCATATGTTCGGCTTGCTCTTTTTCCAGATGATCGTAGCCGAAGAGGTGAAGAAAACCATGAACCATCAAATGGGTCAGATGATCCTCGAAACTCTTTTCAAGCTCGATTGCCTCGCGCTCGACCGTTTCCCGAGCGATGATGATGTCGCCCAGCATCGGCCCCGGCATCTTGCCTGGAGTGACAGGAAAAGCGGGGAAGGACAGGACATTGGTTGGCTTGTCCTTACCGCGCCATTCGGCGTTGATTCCGCGGATCATTTCGTCATCGGCAAACACAACCGACAGCTCCGGAGGAACAGCCGGAAAAGGCTGTCCTTCCTTCTGCTTCAGGTAACTGGATGCGCGTGAAATGACTGCCGATGCATGCGCTTCCAGGCTGTCCTCAGTGCCCCAGCCCTCGGCTTCAACCGCGATCTGCAGATCCACATGCTGCAGGATTTCCGCTTCGGGCTTCACCGGTCTGCCTGCTCGCTTTCGTCCTGAACACTGTACTGGGCGTCATAGGCCCGCACGATACGACCGACCAAGGGGTGACGGACGACATCGGCATCCTTGAAGCGAACGACAGAGATCCCCTCAACGCCCTTCAGGATCTGCAAAGCCTCAACCAGGCCGGATTTCACACCGCGCGGAAGGTCGACCTGGCTCGGGTCACCTGTCACGATCATGCGGGCGTTTTCGCCCAAACGCGTCAGAAACATCTTCATCTGCATGGAGGTCGTATTCTGCGCCTCGTCAAGGATGACTGCCGCATTGGCGAGTGTTCGTCCGCGCATGAAGGCGAGCGGCGCAATTTCAATGACTCCGGCGGTGATGGCACGCTCGACCTTGTCGCCCGGCATCATGTCATAGAGGGCGTCATAAAGCGGACGCAGATAGGGGTCGACCTTTTCCTTCATGTCACCCGGCAGGAAACCCAGGCGCTCGCCCGCCTCGACAGCAGGCCGTGACAGGATAATCCGGTCGACGGTCCCCCGCTCCAGTAGTTGCGCCGCATGAGCAACAGCCAGATAGGTCTTGCCCGTTCCGGCAGGACCGACGCCGAACACCAGTTCGGACCGGTCAAGGGCGCGCATATAAGCATCCTGCGTGGGTGTACGGGCCGCAATGGTTTTCTTGCGGGTCGCGATCTGTGCCATCGACAGCTTGGCCTTGCGCTCCATGGTCGGCAACTGAAGCTGATCGTCAGCCGCGACTGCCATCCGGATCGCGCCCTCAACATCGGAAAGCTCAACCGAGCCCCCGCTTTGGAGACGCGCATACAGGAAATCGAGCGCTCGACGGGCCTGATTCGTCGCGAGCGTATCACCGGAAATCGACACCGAATTGCCGCGGGCGCGTGCGTCGATCTGCAAGCGCTCCTCCAACAACTTCAGGTGCTGATCGAATTGACCGAAGAGCTCGCTGGCAAGCCTGTTGTTCTCGAACGTCAAAATGAAGTGATTGGCGTCGGTCGCATTGGTGCGAATGTTGCGCGAGGGTGAAGTGACCACTTCTGTTGCGTTCAAGCGTTGAGGCTCCTGTCCGTCAGGTTTCAAGCCCTCACTCTAACCCTCTGCCACCTCGGCAAACAAGCTGTTTGGGCCGGCTGCGGTGATTCGTACCTGTATAATGTCACCGATTTGCGATGACATTGCATCAACATTCACAGATTGCAGCCATGGAGAGCGTCCGATCAGTTGTCCCGGCATGCGTCCAGGCTTTTCGAGAAGCAGGTCCATGGTTTGTCCGATCATCGAACGAGAAAAGGCCTGCTGCTGTTCCAACAGCAGTGACTGAAGCCGAGCCAGACGCTCGGTCTTGACCTCTTCGTCGACATGATCGGGGAGATCGGCCCCTGGCGTGCCCGGGCGGCTTGAGTATTTGAAGGAATAAGCCTGCGCATAATTCACGCGGCGCACAAGATCCATCGTTGCCTCGAAGTCCTCATCTGTTTCGCCCGGGAAGCCGACAATGAAGTCACCCGACAGTGCAATATCCGGACGCGCTTCGCGGATACGCTCGATCAGGACGATGTATTCCTCTGCCTTGTGCCGGCGGTTCATGGACTTCAAAATACGGTCTGAGCCCGCCTGAACGGGGAGATGCAGATAGGGCATCAGCATGCGCAGATCGCGATGGGCCTCAATCAGTCGATCATCCATGTCGCGCGGATGGCTCGTGGTATAGCGCAGGCGGGCAAGGCCGGGGATTTCCGCAAGGCGATAGAGAAGATCGCCAAGCCCGATTGCTCGACCCGCCTCGTCTTCCCCGTGCCAGGCGTTGACGTTCTGACCAAGCAGCGTGAGTTCACGCACGCCGCTGTCCACCAGTCTACGGGCTTCCGTCAGGAGCTGGGCCAGTGGGCGCGAGACTTCGGCGCCGCGCGTATAGGGAACAACACAGAAGGTGCAGAACTTGTCGCAACCTTCCTGAACCGTGAGAAAGGCCGTCACGTTCCTCGGCTTACCGATCACCCTGGTCGGATCAGGAAGGTGCTCGAACTTGTCTTCCAGCGCATATTCCGTATCGACAACACGCTCACCACCCCGTGCCTTGCGAAGCGCCTGGGGCAGGCGATGATAGGTCTGCGGTCCTATGACGACATCCACGGCAGGCTCGCGGCGCGAGATTTCTTCACCTTCGGCCTGCGCCACACAACCGGCCACACCGATCATGAATTCCCGCCCCTCGGCAGCACGGGCCTTCTTGGTCTCGCGCAAACGTCCCAGTGCGGAATAGACCTTTTCGGCTGCCTTCTCGCGAATATGACAGGTGTTCAGGAGGACGAGATCCGCATCGTCCATGACATCGGTCGAGACATAGCCGTCCGCGGCCAGCGCGTCGGCCATGCGCCCGCTGTCATAAACATTCATCTGGCAGCCATAGGTCTTGATAAAGACCTTGCGCGCATTGCCTGCAGGCAGTTCGGACGGCATAGGTGTGGCGGTTTCCTGGGTCATGCCGCGCTATTTAGTGGTTTTCGGCGCGCGTTCAAACTGAAAAATATCAGGCCTCGTCAGTGCGCTTGTAACGACCCCGCAAGTGAACCAGCAGCATGGCCCTCAGGCGGGATTCGATTGTGGCTGCCAACAGCTTGCGGCTTTCACCCCTGCGGTATTCCACCGCTTCACCAAAGGTGACGTCGACATCAATGGCGGCTGCCTTCAGGACGCCGACGAGATGGGGCAGCATTGTTACATCCCCCGGCCAGCCGGCTATGGAGCGATGATAACGCCCCATGGGCATGCCCTGCACTCGGGTAAAGGCGATCGATACCGGCTGGACATGGACCACGGCATCCGGGTCGTCGCCCAGTGCGGCTGCGGCTGCGCCAAAAAGCGATGACTTGGTCGCGAGTACACGGTTGCCATCGGAGGTCGTGCCTTCAGGAAACAGGACCACGACCTCGCCATCACTCATCCGAGCCGCAATTTCATTGACCTGGTCACCGGTGCGGCGTTTTTCCTCACGCACCACGAAGATGGTCTTCTGAAGCTTTGCCAAGGTTCCGAAGACGGGCCAGGCCGCAACTTCCGTCTTGGCAATGAACACGACGTCAGCCAGCGCTCCCAGAACGAGAATGTCCTTCCAGGATGCGTGATTGGCAGCAATCATCAGGGGCCGACGGGTGTCCAGAACGCCATGGGAATGAATTCGCAAGCCGAGCATCCGACAGGAAACCCGATGCCAAAGCCTGGGGAGCCGGCGGCGTAGCGGCCAATCAAAATAGAGGGCAAGGATCTGCAGTGGCGCCAGGGCAAGCGTCGTCAGGAAGATGGCGAACAGAGACAGGATAATGCGGATCCAGTCGATCAATCGCGCCTCACCATGCCGGACATCGTCACTTACGTGTCGTCCTTCGACAGCGGAATGCCGTAAAGCTCCAGACGATGACCCACGAGCCGGAAACCGTGTTCACGAGCGATGCGCTCCTGAAGCGCCTCGATTTCTGGCGAGTGGAACTCCAGCACGACACCGGTCTTCAAATCGATCAGGTGATCGTGATGCTCTTCCGGCACGGTTTCGTAGCGAGAGCGGCCATCGCGAAAATCATGGCGCTCAATGATGCCGGCGTCTTCGAAGAGCTTGACCGTTCGGTAAACCGTGGAGATCGATATCTTTGCATCGACCTTCGAGGAGCGGCGGTAGAGTTCCTCCACATCGGGATGATCGTCGGATTCTTCCAATATCTTGGCAATCACCCGGCGCTGTTCGGTCATGCGCATTCCGCGCTCCGCACACAGGTCTTCCAGTGATTTCTGTTCGTCGCTCATGACCCAAGTCTATCCACCAGACTCCGTTCCCAAAGGGACGGACTAGCGAAGATCACGCCGCATGACAAGCGCAGAGGATCTGTAACCCTTATCGTCTGCATAGTAGGCCGGGCGTTCTCCCGCCTTTTCGAAGCCCAGTTTGCGATAAAGGGCGAGGGCGGCCGTATTCCCATCGTCAACTTCGAGGAACATGGATTCGCCACCCCGGGCGCTCGCCTCTCGCATGGCAGCCTGCATCAATCGCCAGCCAAGACCATATCGCGCCGTCTTCTCGTTGACGGCGATTGTCAGAATTTCTGCTTCACCCGCGACCTCTCTTGCCAACACAAAGCCGGCAAGGGACGGCTTGAAGATCAGTGCATTGGTCTGCGAGGCCACGAAGCCGAAGGTTGCCGGCTGCAAGAGCAGACTGACGAACTCGCCATCACCCCACCCTCGGGGAAACCGCTGACCATGCAGGGTTGACACATCAGCGCAGTGTTCGGTGGTCATGGGAACCAGCTCGAATTCGGGCTGGCGGGAAAAGAAATGGTCGCGCATTCATCAAAGCCTGGAAACCGCAAACCCCGTCTGGGGCTTGGCATCGGGTCCCCTCAGATAAAGCGGGCTTGGCTTGCCCTGAGCTTTCGCCTCCGCACCGAGGCGTGCCACAAGTGCAATTGGAAAGTGGTCAGCAGGCGTGACTGAATTCGGGTCATCCAACATCGAAGCGGCGGAGCCGACAACCGTCATATCCGGTAGGCTCGCCTCTTCGAGAAAGGTTTCCAGTGACAAGACCACGGGCTCATCCAGCGGAATACCTTCGGCGAAAGACTGGAAATAGATTTCACCACGATGGGCATTGATAGCTGCGCCCACGCGGCCCTGCTTGTCATTCGGGGCAGTCGCGGCAAGAACGGCGAGGGTCGATACGCCAACGCATTCCACGCCGAGAGCCAGAGCCAGTCCGCGCGCTGCGGCAACGCCAACCCGAATGCCTGTAAACGAACCGGGCCCGACGGTTACAGCAATGCGTGACACTTCGCGAAGATCACGACCCGCCTTTGCGAGCGCCTCGTCAATCATCGCCATGAGACGCTCGGCATGCCCTTTGCCAAGGGTTTCGCTGACCTCGGCAAGAACAACAGAGTGCTGACGGTCATAAACGGCCGCCGAACAATCAACTCCGGCGGTGTCGATCGCAAGAACGATCATGATGTCTCCCAAGCAGCCGTTAGACTGCCTCGACTTCCTGAACCTCGGGTACGAAATGCCGCAGAAGGTTCTGCACGCCATGCTTCAGAGTGGCTGTCGAAGAGGGGCAACCTGCGCAGGAGCCCTTCATGTTGAGAAAGACCTTGCCGTCCTTGAAACCACGGAAAGTGATGTCTCCACCGTCCTGCGCCACGGCGGGACGGACACGGGTGTCGAGCAATTCCTTGATGGTTGCAACAATCGTTTCGTCGCCTTCGTCAAAGAACTCGCCGTCCGCGTCCCTATCGTTCGACATCGCAGCAGATCCCATGACGGGCGCCCCGCTCATGAAATGCTCCATGATCGTGCCGAGGATCGCCGGCTTCAGGTGCTGCCACTCGGGGCCATCCTTGGTGACGGTGACGAAGTCATAGCCAAAGAAAACGCCGGTCACGCCGGGGATCGCGAAAATACGGCTTGCAAGTGGAGACGCAGCTGCCGCGTCCGCATCGCGAAACTCGGCGGTTCCGCTTTCCATCACAACCTTACCCGGCAAGAACTTAAGCGTTGCGGGATTAGGAGTGGCTTCGGTCTGGATGAACATGATGGCCTCCGGCGACACATCGCCTCAATTTAGAATTCTTCCAAAAGATAAGCCTGAAGACCCCGGTCTTCAAGTGAGAAAACTGAGTTAAGCGCGATTGCGCCCTTGATCAGAAGCAATCAGCAAAGCGCATCGATTTCTTCGTTGGTCAGCGTGTCTGGCAAAACGGTCACCGGGATCGGAAAAGCTGCGCCCCTACCGGCGATCATTGACACAAGAGGTCCGGGCCCATCCTTGGTGGATCCTGCTGCCAGAACCAGAATGGCGATGTCACGATCTTCCTCGATCAGGGCGTTGATCGCTGTGGCCGCACTGCCCTCTCGGATCACGATTTCGGGTTCGATGCCAATCGTGTCACGCACCGTCTGTGCGGCCTTTGCCATAACGGCGTCAGCCTCTTCCATGGCTTCGGCGCGCATGATCTCCTCGACACCAAGCCATTGCTGGAAGTCCCCGTCCGGGATGATGTACATGAGGACCAGACCACCGTTCGAGTTCTTGGCGCGCCGTCCCGCATAATGGACGGCCCTGAAGCATTCCGGCGTGTTGTCAATGACCGCCATGAATTTGCGGCGATGTCCCTCAAGTCGTGACAGGCGTGTTGAAACCATGAAAATCCCCGCCTCCGGATCCGTTTCTCTTTAGCCCCCGCCCTGACCGCCTCCGGTGCGGCAGTCAGTCTGCGGCAGACCTTACTGTACGAAACCGATAATGTCGCGAACTTCCTGCATCGTCTTTTCGGCACGCTCGCGGGCACGCTCACCGCCGTCACGGAGCACTGCATCGATGTGGCCGGGATCGTCCATCAGACGTCGCATTTCCGCGTTGATCGGTGCCAGCACCTCGACAGCCAGATCGACCAGAGCCGGCTTGAAGACCGAGAACTGCTGACCTCCAAAGTCGCCCAGAACATCAGCCTTGGTCCGATCAGCGAGCGCGGCAAAGATGCCGACAAGGTTGTCGGCTTCGGGACGCCCCTTCAGTCCGTCGACTTCGCCGGGAAGTGCGTCCGGATCAGTCTTGGCCTTGCGGATCTTCTTAGAGATCGCGTCTGCATCATCCATCAGGTTGATGCGCGACAGATCGGACGGATCGGATTTGGACATTTTCTTCGTGCCGTCCTTCAGGCTCATGACGCGAGGCGCCGGCCCGTCGATCATCGGCTCGACCATCGGGAAATAGGCATGCACCGGCTCGTCGCCGACCTTGATGTCGATACCCAGACCGGTTGCACGGATCCTTTCCATGAAATCGAGATTGAACTTCATCGCGATATCGCGCGTCAGCTCCAGATGCTGCTTCTGGTCCTCTCCAACCGGCACATGGGTTGCCCGATAGACAAGGATGTCTGCAGCCATCAGGCTCGGATAGGCATAGAGCCCGAGGGACGCCTGCTCGCGGTCCTTGCCGGCCTTGTCCTTGAACTGGGTCATGCGGTTCATCCAGCCGATCCGCGCAACGCAGTTGAAAATCCAGGCAAGCTCTGCGTGTTGAGGCACAGCGGACTGATTGAAGACAATATGCTTCTTTGGATCAATACCTGCGGCCAGAAAGGCCGCCGTGATGGACCGGATCTGGCTTCGCATGTCCTCATGCACAAGCTGAGCCGTCAATGCATGCAGGTCCACCACGCAATAGATGCAGTCGTTATTGTCCTGCAGCGCCACGAATTTCCGGATCGCGCCAAGATAGTTTCCAAGGTGGAGATTGCCGGTCGGCTGTACGCCAGAAAAGACCAGCGGCTTGAACTCGCTCATGATTATCCTCAACAGGCTGGTGGAGGGCCCGATCTCGCGATCGTGTCGGAAAGGGCTTATGCACGGGACGGAGCTTGCGATCAAGCACTCACTTTTCCGGCTGCGGCTCGATGAGATCCCAGAGATTTCCATAGAGATCAGCGAAGACAGCAACGGTGCCGTAGGGTTCGCTGCGCGGCGCTTCCCTGAAAGCCACACCTGCCGCCTTAAGACGCGCATAATCAGACAGAAAATCATCCGTTTCCAGGAAGAATCCGACCCTTCCACCGGTCTGCTTGCCTATGACCGCTGTCTGTTTGTCATTGGCTGCTACTGCGAGCAGCAGGGCAGCTCCCGTGCCTTTGCAAGGGCTGACCACGACCCATCGCTTGCCATCTGGCTGATGACTGTCTTCCAGGCACTCGAACCCCAAGACATCGCAATAATAGGTCTTCGCGCGGTCATAATCATCGACCACGAGCGTGACAAGAAAGACGGATTTCAGAGCCATTTTTCCATTTCATTTCAGTGTGCAGCGCAACATTTCCGACCGGTTATTGAGGGGCATAACGCGCCCCTTAAATCTTCACACAAAGCGACCGCCTATAAAAATAGCAAACTGCACCAAATTTGACACATTCTTCGGAATTATATACCAGCGCCGCCCGACTTAGGTCGCCAAACACAAAACTCCATTCCCGAAGGTCCATATGCGCATTTTTTATCGCGTTGCGCTCGCCTGTTGTCTGACAATTGCATTTCAGGGTAACGCCACCGCCGCCGACGTCAAGAAACGTCATTTCTTCATGAAGCAGCACGACAAGTCCGCCGCCTATACGGTGCAGCGTGTCAGTGTGCGTACGAGCTGTTTCCCAACCGAACTCAAGACCATTCTAGCCCATATCGCCGAAAGGACGGGTCGCACACCCGTTGTCACATCAGGACATCGTCCTCGCGCCGGAAAGTCGCAGCATACCAATTGCTTTGCCGCAGACATTCGCGTTCCGGGCGTGCCTGTCCGAAAGATCGTTGCAGCAGCGGCAAGCGCGCCTGGCATTGGCGGCATCGGAACCTATTGCAACGGCATAGTTCATGTCGACATCGGCCCCAAACGCCGTTGGGTCCATTGTTGACCACTGGTTTCCCAAGACGGGGGATCAGGTTTCCGTCTTGGGTCTGCGCTTCAGGCTTCGGCGTACAAAGCCAATATCGGCACCTCCGATCAGGAATGCGATGCCGAAATAAACCGGAATCGCCACGGCAATCACAGCGCCAAGCGCCATGACCTGATCGAGAAGTGGACTTTGCGGACCGAGCGCCGCGCTCCACCGATCCGAGAGATAATAGACCACCCCGGCCATGATTGCGGAAGCTATGATCAGCCTGAAGGTTCGGGTCAGGAGTGACCATTCGAATACGAGATAGCCGCGCCACAACAGCACCGAGAACAAAAGGATAGTGTTGGTCCAGCCGGCCGCAACTTCAGCCATCGCGATGCCGCTCTCCTCAAAAATCGGGAAGAGTGTCAAGGCAAGACCGGTATTGAGCGCCACGGACACAAAGGTGAAGCGCATCGGCGTCTTGGTGTCTTCGCGGGCGTAGAAGGCCGGCTGCAATGCCTTGATCAGCACGAAGCCCGGCAAGCCAATGCCGTAGATCGCGAGGATGGAGGCGACAACGGCAGTGTTTTGTTCTGAAAAGGCACCGCGTTCGTAAAGAACCCGGATGATTTCGTCTGAGAGAACCCAGATCGCGGCTGCGGCCGGAAGGGTCAGGAAGAGCACGAATTCGATCGATCGGTTCTGCAGATTGCCGGCTTCCTTGAGGGCTCCGCCCTTCAAGGCGCGCGCCAATTCTGGCAGCAGCACAACGCCAACGGCAACACCGACAACACCCAGCGGCAGTTGATAGATGCGGTCTGCATATTGGAGCGCGGCAATGGCCCCTTCCTTGGTCGAGGCGATTGCCTGACCGATCAATTGGTTGATCTGGGTAATACCACCAGTCACCGCCGCCGGGACGGCCAGGATCAACAATCGCTTGACGTTCGGCGTGTAGCGCGGACGGCGAAAGCCAATATTGATGCCTGCATGACGGACGCCGATATAGACGATCAGCAACTGCAGGACACCTGCAGCCAGCACGGACCATGCCAGATACCAGGCCGTTGTCTCCGCATCGACACCGTTCCAGAGCGCCCAGACCAGGGCTCCAATCATCAGAATGTTCAGAAAGACCGGCGCAATAGCTGCTGCGAAGAAGTGATGCAACGAATTCAGCATACCGCTCAACATGGCTGTCAGCGACATGCACATGAGGTATGGGAACATCACGATTGCCAGACGAACGGTGAGGGAAAACTTCTCCGGGTCATCGGTGAAGCCAGGCGCGATGATCCACTGCACGAGAAGTGGCATCGACAGTTGCATGCCAATGGTAATGACAAGGAGAACCGTGAAGAGGACGCCGAAAACTTCTTCAGAGAAACGTTTCGCGCCATCAATGCCGTTTGCCTCTATCTCCTTGGCAAAAAGTGGCACGAAGGCTGCGTTGAACGCACCCTCGGCAAAGAGGCGCCGAAACAGGTTCGGGAAGCGGAACGCCGCATAGAAGACGTCTGCCACAGGGCCCGTGCCAAGAGCGGCGGCCATCAGTGTCTCGCGCAGAAAACCAAAGAGGCGACTGCCAAATGTTGCGCCGCCGACGGTCATGAACTTCTTGATGAGGCTCATCTCAGGCGCGCGCCTTTTTCTGAACGGTGCTGCTGCGCTGCAAGGGCGGCGCAATAATGCCGGAAGGCATCTTGTCCCTGAGTTCGTCCGGCTGATCGACCAGCACCGACTTCAAGCGATTCGAGATATTGGCCTGGCGGTTCTCGCTGGTGATCTTTTGACCCACGAGATCCGTGACATAGAAGGTGTCGATGATTTTTTCGCCGAAGGTGGTGATGCGCGCCGAATGAATGTCGAGCGAGAGGTCAGAAAGCACAGCGGTGATTTCCGCCAGGAAGCCGACGCGGTCCAGACACTCTACTTCGACAACAGTGAACTTGTTGGACAGCGCATTCGAGATGCGGACGTCGGGCTGAACCGGAAAAGTCTTGTTCTTCTTCTTGCCCTTGCTGCGCGTGGCAATGACCTCCGGCAAACGCTTGCGACCCGACAACACATCCTCGATCATTTTGCCAATCGTTGCGGCACGGCGCATTTCATCCTCGTCAATCGGGAATTCCCGGTTGATCAGGATGGTATCAAGGGCTCGACCATCGGACGTGGTGAAGATCTGGGCGTCTGCAATATTGGCCCCTGCTGCCGCGCAGGCACCGGCAATGATCGACAACAGTCGTGGGTGGTCGGGAGACAGAACCGTGATCTCGGTAATTGCATGGAATTGATGGGTGCGCACCATGGTCGCAAGCACCTGTCCCGACTTGTCGGTTTGCCGGATGAAATGCGCGTGGCGGACCTGGTCCTCCAGTGGGACCGACAAGAGGTAGGGCTCATAATGAAGCTTGGTATAGATGCGCTGATCCTTCTGGCTCCAGCCGGACAGAGCTTCGGTGAGTTGCTGTACCGCATGCTTGGCCCGTTCCTTGCGCGATACCTGGCTGAATCCGCCGGAAAGCAGCAATTCTGTCTCATAATAAAGGGTACGCAGCAACTGTCCCTTCCAGCCGTTCCAGACCCCGGGTCCGACGGCGCGGATATCGCAAACGGTCAAGACCAGAAGCATTCTCAGGCGCTCAAGGGACTGAACTTTTTCGGCAAAATCCGTTGTCGTCTTGCGGTCGTGCAGATCTCGCGTCTGAGCTACCATCGACATCAAGAGATGCTGATCGATCAGCCAGGCAACCATCTCGGTCTGCTTGGCTGACAAGCCAAGACGCGGGCACAATTTGCGGGCCACGCGCGCACCGGCGACGGAATGATCTTCGAGGCGGCCTTTGGCGATATCGTGCAGCAGGGCTGCAACGTAGAGAGCTTCGCGATCTTCGATATCCTTGATGATCTTATTCGCGAGTGGGTGAATTTCGTCTGCCCTGCCATTTTCAATGTCAGACAGGACCTCCACCGTGCGGATCAGGTGCTCGTCCACCGTGTAATGATGATACATGTTGAATTGCATCATCGAGACAATCTTTCGGAATTCCGGCAGGAAACGTCCCAAAACGCCTGCCTCATTCATGCGGCGGAGCATGAAGCCCGGATCGCGACGCGACGTGAGGATGGAGAGAAACAGGCGATTGGCCTCTTCATTTTCCCTGAACGCGTTGTCTATCAAAGACAATGAGCGTGTTACGGCCTTCAGCGCATCTGGGTGGAACTCCAGCGAATTCAGGTCGGCGACGTGAAAAAGCCGCATGATCGAGACCGGATCTCGCTTCAGGACGCCCGGATCGGCAAGGGCAATGCGACCACGGTCATCGATAAACTCGCTGGTGCCGGCAATCTTGCGCGGGCGATTGGCAAAACGACCAATCATCCCGCCAATGCCCGGCGCTTCCTTGGTCTGTTGCTCTTCAAGCGCTGCCGCAAAGATGCGGGTCAGGTCTCCGACATCCTTGGCAACGAGAAAATAATGTTTCATGAAGCGCTCGACAGCAGACAGGCCAGGCCGCGAATGATAGTCGAAGTTCTTGGCAATCTCGGGCTGGATATCGAAGTGCAGCCGCTCTTCGGGCTTTCCCGTCAGGTAGTGCATATGACACCGCACTGCCCAGAGAAAATCATCGGCTTTCTGAAACAGCCGCCATTCCTGTTTTGATAGCACGCCCAGACGAACGAGCTCCGAAGTGTCGCGGACGTGATAATTATACTTGGCGATCCAGAAGAGCGTCTGGAGATCGCGCAGCCCCCCCTTGCCTTCCTTGACATTGGGCTCCACCAGATAGCGGCTATCACCTGCCTTGCGATGACGCTCGTCCCGCTCAGCGAGCTTGGCCGCAATGAATTCCGCCGCCGTATTGGTCGTTACCTCCTGATCGAATCGCTGTTGCAACTCGCTCACCAGTGCTTCGTTGCCGCAGACATAACGCGTCTCCAGGATTGCAGTGCGTATGGTCATATCGGCTTTGGAAAGGCGAATACATTCATCGACCGTTCGCGTCGCGTGTCCAACCTTGAAGCCGATATCCCAGAGCAGGTAGAGCAGAAACTCCACCGCCTTGTGCATTTTGGGCGTGACCTTCTGAGGCATCAGGAACAGAAGGTCGATGTCCGAGCCCGGCGCGAGAGTGCCACGCCCGTATCCGCCCACCGCGGCAACAGAGATACCCTCGATTTCGCGTGGATGAACGTGGGTGCTGGCGAAGCGGAAGATTACCGTGATCAACTGGTCCTGGATCCAGGAAATCCGGTTGGCGCAGTTAAGGCCGCTACCATCGGCAAACAACTGGAGGCGGGCGGCCTCTCGTCCCTCTGCCGACGCCTTCTTCAAGATGGGCAAGAGGCTTGCACGGGCGTCCAACACCCCGTTCGGGTGCTCCTTCGCCACCAGATCGCAGGCTGCGACCAAAGCATCCACATCGAGGAGTTCGGCAAAAGTGATCTCGGCTTGGGCCATTGTCGCGGCGGGCTTTCCTGGCTGGCCGGCCGCAGATCTCGGGCCGGCGACGGGTGGCGCTATAGCGGCTTTGCGGCGCTTTTGACAGGCATTTTAGCGGTCAAGCCTTGCCAAGTTGTTTCTTCAGATCATAGAGCGCTTCGATTGCCTGACGAGGCGTCATGTCGTCCAAATCGAGCGCTTTTAGGGCTTCCTCGACCTTGGACGGCCCGGCCTTCACGCGCTCCTCGCGACGCACCGCAATCTGGAACAGGGGCAGATCGTCGATCAACTGCGCGGCTGGGTTCTTGCGATCGGAGTCCTCAAGCTGCGTCAGGACTTCGCGCGCACGCGCGACGACCGCCGCCGGCAGGCCAGCAAGACGAGCGACCTGGATACCATAGGAGCGATCGGCGGCGCCGGGCCCGACTTCATGGAGAAAGATGACCTCGCCGTCCCATTCCTTGACACGCATGGTGACGTTCGACATGCGGGCAAGCTTTTCCGACAGCGCCGTCAACTCGTGGAAATGGGTGGCAAACAGCGAGCGGCAGCGGTTCGCCTCATGCAGATGCTCGACGGCAGCCCAGGCAATCGAAAGGCCGTCGAAGGTCGCTGTGCCACGGCCGATTTCATCCAGGATGACCAGCGAGCGATCCGTCGCCTGATTGAGGATGGCGGCGGTTTCGACCATTTCGACCATGAAGGTCGAGCGGCCGCGCGCCAGATCGTCGGACGCGCCGACGCGGGAGAAGAGGCGATCAACCACACCGATATGGGCCGCACCAGCCGGCACGAAGGAGCCCATCTGGGCGAGGATGGCGATCAGCGCGTTCTGGCGCAGGAAGGTCGACTTACCGCCCATGTTGGGACCCGTCAGTAGCCAGATCGCGCCGGGGCCTTTGGTATCGTTGGGCGAAAGATTGCAGTCATTCGCAATGAAGGGGCTCGCGGCCTGGCGGCGCAGCGCCTGCTCGACGACCGGATGGCGGCCTGCGGTGATGGCGAACATCCTGCTGTCATCGACCAGCGGGCGGCAATAGCCTTGCTCTTCTGCAAGGGCAGCAAGACCGGCGGCCACATCGATCACGGCGAGCGCCCTCGCGGCGGCCTTGATCGGCTCGGCAGCGGCAATCACCTGAGACACCATCTGGTCGAAGGCCGCCAGTTCGAGCGAGATCGCCTGGCCGGCGGCATTGGCGATGCGGCTTTCGAGATCGGCAAGTTCGGTCGTCGTGAAGCGCATGGCATTGGCCATGGTCTGGCGATGGATGAAGCGGGACTTGGCCTCGTCCGTATCGGTCATGGGACCGGCATTGCCGGCTGTCACCTCAATGAAATAGCCGAGCACATTGTTGTGCTTGATCTTCAGCGACTTGATGCCGGTTTCCTCGGCATATTGCAGCTGCAACCCCGCGATCACCCGGCGGGACTGGTCGCGCAGTGCGCGCAGTTCATCGAGCTCCGGAATTGCACCATCGCGCAGGAAGCCGCCGTCACGCTTCAGGAGCGGAAGCTCGTCGGCCAGCATAGATGCAAGGCTGGAGCCAAGATCGGCGGGGAGCGCCGCGAGATCGGCCAAGGCCTCCGTGAGTTCCTCCGGCAGGCTCGACGGATCGAGCAGGCGACCGACCTCGGCGGAGGCGGCAAGGCCCGCCACAATCGAACCGAGATCACGCGGGCCGCCGCGATCGAGCGCCAGGCGGGACAGCGCGCGCGGCATGTCGGGTACACGTTTCAGGGCATCGCGCAGGCGGTCGACGAGCAGGCCGTCGGCCAGCAGGAATGCGATGGAATCCTGGCGCTCCGCAATCGCTTCGGGATCCGTCAGCGGCGACATCAGGCGTTCGGCGAGCAAACGCGCGCCGCCACCTGTCACGGTGCGGTCGATCGCCTTCAGGAGCGAGCCATTGCGCTCGCCCGACAGCGTCTTCACCAGCTCCAGATTGGCGCGTGTGGCCGGATCGATGAACAGCGTCGAGGCGGCGTTTTGGCGCTCGGGCAGGCCGAGCGGCGGACGCTCGGATATCTGGGTCTTCTCGACATAGGCGACAGCGGCGGCTGCAGCGGCGATTTCGGCGCGCGAAAAGGCGCCGAATCCATCCAGTGTTCCGACGCCGAAATAGCGGGCGATGCGACCCTCGGCGCTGGCGCTGTCGAAGAGCACGGCGGGCTGGGGCACGACGACACGACCGAGCACGTCGAAGGCGGGCTTCAGCTCCTCGTCGTGGAAAAGCGTGTCCGACACGATCAGCTCACGCGGCTCGATACGCAGGATGTCGGCGAGCAGGCGCGTCTCGGTTGTCTCCGCAAGACGGAAAATGCCGGTGGAGATGTCGATCCAGGCGAGCGCGAGCTGCGGGGCAGAACCGCCGCGAATACGGGCGAGCGCCATCAGATAGTTGGATTCGAAGGGCGAGAGGAGCTTTTCCTCGGTCAGCGTGCCCGGCGTGACGAGCCGCACGACATCGCGCTTCACAACCGACTTCGAGCCGCGCTTCTTCGCTTCGGCCGGGTCCTCGACCTGTTCGCAGACGGCGACGCGGAAGCCCAGCGTGATCAGCTTCTGCAGGTAATCGTCCGCCGCATGCACGGGCACGCCGCACATCGGGATGTCCTGGCCGAGATGCTGGCCGCGCTTCGTGAGGGTAATCCCAAGCGCACGGGAGGCATCGACCGCATCCTCGAAAAAGAGCTCGTAGAAATCGCCCATGCGATAAAAGAGCAGACTGCCCGGATTGGCGGCCTTGATCTCGATATACTGCTCCATCATCGGAGTGGCCGTTGCGCGGCTTTCCTCTGACGCGAGAGCCGTTAGGTTCAGAACCTCGTTTTGCATGGGTGTGTGGATCGTCACGGGCCAATGTTTTCTTGAAAATGCACTCGTTCAACACTAACGACCTTAAATAGGTAAAAACAACAGCACGGGTCCATCGCTTCGGACCTGCCCACAACAAGCTGAGGGGAAACATGCCAACTGAACCGAAGTCCGTCCGTACCCGTGTTTCCGTGACTGAGCAGGAGGCGCTTGATTTCCATTCCCAGGGTCGTCCGGGCAAGCTGGAGATCACGCCGACCAAGGCGATGGCCACGCAGCGCGATCTGTCGCTCGCCTATTCTCCAGGGGTCGCAGTGCCGGTCAAGGCGATCGCCGCCGATCCGGCCACGGCTTACGACTACACCACGCGTGGCAACATGGTCGCCGTCATCTCGAACGGCACGGCCATCCTGGGCCTCGGCAATCTCGGGGCGCTCGCCTCCAAGCCGGTCATGGAAGGCAAGTCCGTTCTCTTCAAGCGCTTTGCCGATGTCGATTCCATCGACCTTGAAGTCGACACGGAGAATGTCGACGAATTCATCAACTGCGTGCGCTATCTCGGCCCCTCCTTCGGCGGCATCAACCTCGAAGACATCAAGGCGCCCGACTGCTTCATCATTGAAAGCCGCCTGCGCGAACTGATGGACATTCCGGTCTTCCACGACGACCAGCACGGAACCGCAATCATCGCGGCGGCCGGGTTGATCAACGCGCTGGAGCTGACGGGACGCGACTTCAAGACGACCAAACTCGTCTGCAATGGTGCGGGCGCTGCAGCCATCGCCTGTATCGAGCTGATCAAGGCCATGGGCTTCAGCGGCGAAAACATTATCCTCTGCGACACCAAGGGCGTGATTTATCAGGGGCGCACCGAGGGCATGAATCAGTGGAAGTCCGCCCATGCGGTCAAGACCGACCGGCGGACGCTTCGCGAGGCCATGGAAGGGGCAGACGTCGTGTTCGGTCTATCGCAGAAAGGTGCCTTCTCCGCCGACATGATTGCCTCGATGGCGGACAATCCGATCATTTTCGCCATGGCCAATCCGGACCCGGAGATCACCCCCGAGGAAGTAGCCGAGATCCGTTCGGACGCGATCATGGCGACCGGGCGCTCGGACTATCCGAACCAGGTCAACAATGTTCTGGGCTTCCCCTATATCTTCCGCGGCGCGCTCGACGTGCGCGCCAGACAGATCAACGATGCAATGAAGATTGCCGCCGCTCGGGCACTCGCCGACCTCGCCCGTGAGGATGTCCCCGACGATGTGGCGGCCGCCTATCAGGGCCAGCGACCGCGTTTCGGGCCGCAATACATTATCCCCGTGCCCTTCGATCCGCGCCTCATTTCGGCGATCCCGGTTGCAGTCGCCAAGGCCGCAATGGAGACAGGCGTGGCACGCAAGGAGATCGAGGATCTCGGCGCCTATGCGCATGAGCTTTCCGCCCGTCGAGACCCTATTGCTGCCGCGACACAGCGGATCTTCGAACACGTGCGTAGCCATCCGAAGCGTGTCGTGTTTGCCGAAGGCGAAGAAGAACAGGTGATGCGTGCGGCAATTTCCTTCGCCAATCTCGGCCTCGGCACCGCCATCCTGCTTGGCCGCGACGAGCCGCTGAAGGCGACGGCCGAGCGGGCAGGGATCGATCTCGATCGTCCGGGCATCGAGGTGGTCAATGCCCGCATGTCGACCCGCGTCGATGCCTATACCGAGTATCTCTATGCCCGCCTGCAGCGGAAGGGCTATCTGCATCGTGACGCTCAGCGGCTGATCAACACCGACCGAAACCACTTTGCCGCCTGCATGGTGGCGCTTGGCGATGCCGATGCCATGGTGACCGGCACGACGCGCAACTATTCGACCGCACTCGAAGACGTGCGTCGCTGCATCGACACCGCCCCCGGCCACCGGGTGATCGGCGTATCGCTGGCGCTTGCCCGCGGTCGGACGATCGTGGTGGCGGATACGGCCGTGCACGACATGCCGACCGCCGAAGAACTCGCCGATATCGCGGAAGAGGCAGCGGGTGTTGCCCATCGACTGGGGCTCGAGCCACGCGTTGCGCTCCTTGCCTATTCCACCTTCGGCCATCCGACCGGCGAGCGCTCCGAGCGTGTGCGTGAAGCCGTGAAGATCCTGGACCGACGCGGTGTGTCCTTCGAATATGATGGCGAAATGGGGGCGGATGTGGCCCTGAACAGCCACCGCATGGAACAGTATCCCTTCTGCCGCCTTTCGGGCACGGCCAACGTGCTGGTCATGCCGGCGATCCATTCGGCAGCGATCTCAACCAAAATGCTGCAGGAACTGGGTGGGCTCACCGTCATGGGACCACTGCTCATCGGCCTCGAAAAGTCCGTCCAGATCGCCCAGATGGGTGCCAAGGACAGCGACATCGTCAACATGGCGGCGATTGCGGCCTATAACGCTGCTGGCTAAACCTTGAAGGGAGCGGCCTTTGCAAGCCGCTCCATGTCCATAGCGAGCTCGTCCCTCAGCCACTGCTTGAACCGTTCGACCTTAGGACAACGACGGGCTTTGTCTGCAGTCACCAGATAATGGCCAAACCCGGTTTTGACCGCTGGCCCAAAGGGCGCGACCAGTTGACCCTGCTGCAATGGGCTTGACGCCAGGGTTTGCCAGGCCAACATGACGCCTTGGCCTGCAATTGCCGCGTCAATACAGAGCGAGGCTTCGCTGAACTCATGGCGCGCCCGAATCTCGGCTCCGGCCAGACCGACAGCCTGAAGCCAGACATCCCAAGAGAACATGGCTTTGCCGTCGATGATCTTGGGCAATCCCAAGATATCAGCGGGATGCGTCAAACCCTCCGCCATTCGTGGAGTGCAGACTGGCAGGATCTGCTGTTCCAGGAGCAGTTCAGCGCGAAAGCCCGGCCAGTCGCCGCGCCCCACGCGGATCCGGAGATCGACGTCAACGACACTTGTGTCAACCAGTCGGTCAGTTGCGTCAATCCGAAGACTTATGTCTGGGAACCTGGATGAAAAATCGCTGACGCGGTGCACCAGCCAGCGGGACGCAAAAATCGGCGCGACGGAGATTGTCAGCACTTTGTCGTTCTGGTCATCCGCCAGTGCAACCGCCGCAGAGAACTGGCGCATACCCTCTGACAGATGCGCCATAATGTCGGATGCAGTCTCCATCACGACCATGCCTCTGCTGGTCCGATGAAACAGGGCGCGTCCAAGCTGCTGCTCTGTCTTGATGATCTGTTGGCTGACCGCGCCTATCGACACACCGAGCTCATCGGCGGCCTTTTGAAGGGAACCAGTTCGATGGACGGCTTCAACCGCTCGCAACCCATTGAGATGAATACGACTCAAGCTCTTCATGCAGAAAATCTATAGTCAAAAGAGAGAAAACTCAATTGAACAAGAAGAAATAATCACAGAAACCGACACAAAGCATCAAAATTTCAATCTAGACATCCCGGGCATGCCCCATGATATTAAAGATTTTCTTAAATCGTAAACGTTCGGCCAAAAGGCCGGGATGTCCTGTGTGGACGCACGATCCTCTCGCCCACCCCGACATATTGAAAATGGATGAGCGACAACTGGCTGACTTACCGCTGATTCCGGAAGTCCCTTTGCCAGTGAACCATTCTTCCAAACCCGCCGAAAGGCTTTACCCGCCCAAGGCCGTCAGCTTGCAAACCGGCCAGCGTCCGCACCGTAGTAACTGACATATCGCCCGGAAATGCTGGAGATCGGCAGGACAATCAGAACATCCGTCGTGTTGAAGGCCTGATCAATCACCGCGCCGCTGCCAATCATTGCGCCAAGTCGGAGATAGCCCTTGATCAGTGGCGGCATCGCCATGAGTGCTTGCTTGGCATTGATGGCTTCCGACGGCATCAGATCCATTTCACGGTAAAGCTCTGGCCGTGCGGCGACCTCCCATTCGCCCTTGGCGCGAACGGAATTGTGCAGGAACGACAGCGCGAGAGCGTGCACCTCAGGCTGAATGCCGGGGAAGGATGCACAGCCGAACATGACATCAATCTGATGACGCAGCGCATAGGCCCAGCAACCCTGCCAGAGCAGTTCAACTGTCCGCTTGCTGCGATAGGGCGGAAGAACGCATGAACGGCCTAGCTCCATAAAACGCTTGGCCGGATGCCGTGCGACAAGCCTTTCCACCTCGAATTCAGAACCGGAATAGAAGCCGCCATGGGCGGCCGCCACTTCATGGCGCAGGATCCGGTACGTCCCTACGATCTGGTCTTCGATATCGCCTTCAAGGGCACGGTCGAGAACAAGCAAATGGTCGCAATAGGCATCCCAACTATCAATTTCCCGCCTCTGCTGCACCAGATCCGGCCCAACTTGCGAGCCCATCTCTTCGACAAAGACCCGATAACGAATTGCTTGGGCCGCCTCGATCTCACGGCTGTTTTGCGCAAGCCGTGTCTCAAGCGAGCCAATTCGACCAAGCAACTCGACCTCGCGCGGCGCGATCAAAGGTGCGATCACGCCGGTCGCGGTGTTCAAAGATGCTCGTTCCAAGACTTCGGCGCTCATGGTTGTCTCCCCGCGTCGTTTCAGGCGCCATAAACCATGAGTCTGCAACAAAAGGGTGACAAGAACCGTGTCCAACCGCCATTTCGCTGCAGACTTCAGCTCTCCTCACGCCTGGAGCGGCGGTGCACAATGATCTCATCGATCAGGATCGCCACGGCTCCGAGCGTGATCAGGCTATCTGCCAGATTGAATACCGCAAACGACCAGGTGGCGGTATAAAACAAAATGTAATCGACGACGTGACCGTAAATGAAGCGGTCAATCAGGTTACCCAAAGCACCCGCAATAATCATCGCAAAACCCAAATGGGCGAAATGCTGGTCCGGGCCTGTCTTGCGCCAGAGCCAGAGCACGAATGCAACAATGATCAGCCTAAGACTGACGATGAACCATCCATCCATGTCGGACAGCATGGAGAAGGCAACACCGAGATTATGGGTCCGGTAGAGCCCCCAGAAAGGAATGACCGGCACAAGCTCATGGAGAGGCAGATATATTTCCACCGCGTATTTGATGATCTGATCCAGCATCAGTGCCGTCATGATGAAGAGAACAACTGGCACGGGGCGATTGAGGGCTGCAAGCAGTTTCATCCCTTGCCTCCGTCCAGCGTCAGCAAGTGGCGGCGAACTTCAAAAAGCATGACACCCGTTGCAACGGCGAGATTCAATGAGTCGGCGGTCCCTGTCTGGGGTATGCGTGCCAAGGCATCAGCGGCCTTTGCCAGTTCGTCGGGCAAACCTGACTGTTCATTGCCCATCAAGAGCACCACCGGCTTGGAACGATAGTCGATAGTGCGATAGTCAACAGCTCCGGCAAGATGTGTCGCCACGAGTCTGGTATCCGTCGTCTTTTTCCAAGCCAGGAATTCGGCCGGTGTAGCCTTCACAAGAGGCAAGGCAAACATCGAGCCCATGGTCGCTCTCACGGTTTCCATAGAGAATGGGTCTGTGCAATCACCGACCAAAATCACGCCAGAGGCGCCAACAGCATCGGCAGTTCTGACAATAGTGCCCAGATTACCAGGGTCGCGAACGCGGTCGAGGGCAATCCAGGTCTGATCACGTGCGGGAACAACCTCTTTCAAAGCCATCCAGCGCTGATCGAACACGGCAGCGACCATTTGCGGATTCTCGCGCCGCGTGATGGAGGCCATGACTTTCTCGCTGACTTCCAGCACAAGGCCGCCAGATGCGACTGTTCGGGCGGCGACCTTTTCGACCATCGGCTTGCCCTTGCCGGCCTTGGCGTAGACGAGGGTGCGAATGATCCATCCCCGATCCAGCGCGTCGATGATCAGTTTCAGTCCCTCGGCCAGGAAGGTCCTGCTCTGGTCCCGAGACTTTTTCAAAGCCAGTGCCTTGATTTCTTTGACAATCGGATTGGCGAGGCTGGTCACCTCTTTAACCTGGCCGACCCGTCGCGCACCATCATGCCTCAAGTCGTCTTTCATTTCGGCACCCAGCGGCTGAAAAGTGATGTGGAAAGCGCACGCCCGTCGGGCTGCCTCCCGTCCAAACCGGTTTCCCGGATGACAAGCTCACCCGATTCCACCAGGCCACCCTTGCCCCGCATGGTCTCGCGCATCAGTTCATGGATCGAGTAGAAACTTGCACGGATGGAATAGGCGGTCAGCACCAGCCCCTTTGCTTTCGGTGTCAGGAGCTCTCGACAGATGTCGAGCATCAGCGGCAAATGGTCGAACAGATGCCAGACCTCGCCATTTGGGCCACGGCCAAATTTCGGCGGGTCGGTCAGTATGATGTCGTAGCGATTACCACGGCGCTCTTCGCGGAGGATGAACTTCATCGCATCCTCACAGATCCAACGTATGGGTGCCTTATCAAGGCGACTGAGCGCCTGGTTCTCCCGTGCCCAGCCGATGGCCTTTTTGGACGCATCCACATGGGTCACTTCTGCACCAGCTGCTGCCGCGACGAGCGAAGCGACGCCCGTATAGCCAAACAGGTTCAGCACCTTCAAGGGACGGCCTGCCTCTTCGATTGTCTGTTTCATCCAGCGCCAATGGGCGATCTGCTCCGGAAAAACTCCAACATGCCTGAAGGCGGTAAACCGACCCAGGAAGTCGATACTCAGGAGCGAAAGTGGCCATGTCTCGCCCAAAGCTTCCCTCGGAAACCGCCAGCGCCCCATGCCATCTTCTTCCGTATCGCCCGTAAAGACGGCATCCACCTTGTCCCACACATGCGCCGGCAGCGACCGTGGCCACAAGGCCTGTGCTTCCGGTCGGATGATCCGATAGGGTCCATACTGTTCAAGTTTGAGCCCATCACCGCTGTCAATCAGGTGAAAATCGCCAGCACCACTCGATTCGAGAATCAAGGGTATGTTCTGTTTCGGACGCTCTCCTGTTCGCACGCTGAGTATCCGCATGCCTTCGGTCGCAACGACAGGCTCCGTGTTGTCGATCCGCGAAGAAGCCTTGTTCGCAGACTGCTCTGAAGGCTTTCCAGACTGCTTGGCGGCTCCGTATGGGATATTGCGCCGCGGCTCGCCTTTGGACGACGCTTTCGCTCCGCGCTGTTTGCCCGCTGTCTTTGCGCCAGAACGGCGTTCGTTGTTTTTCACTTATTTTGTCCGAGGCTCTGATGGAGGCCCGCAATAGCATCGCAAACGGCCAGAAAAAAGCAGTTTTGCCCTAAGCATCTGACTTGGCGCGAAGGAATGTGATCACTTCATGGCGATTTGAGGCAGCCCCTGACCGGCAATCTCTTCCGCGCGTGTCTTGTGACGGTCCGCTTCCGTCTGCCAATGCTGCGCCGCCTTTGCCTCACGACGGGCGCGCTTGCGATGTTTCGACTGTGATATCCAAGCGATCACAAAGCCCAGAAGAAGACCGAGGATGACTGACAGAATCAGCATGACGAACAGAGGCGCGGATACCGACAACATCTGATCGGCAGGATTGAAGGGGTTGAGAGCCAGCGTCACGTCCTGACGATTGGCAACAGCGAGCACTATGAGCACAAGGCCGAGGGGGACGAACACCACCAGAGCCACTAGCCTGCTGAACATTTTTTTCTCCTGCGCAAAGCGTGAGACCGGGACGAACACGGTCGTTCAATGCAAGATAATCAGAGGCTGAGGCAATTCAACCCGGTACCGGAGACTACTCGTCGTCTTCGTCGCCCATGCCGGGATTGAGGCGCTCGCGTAGTTCCTTACCGGTCTTGAAAAAGGGGACCCACTTTTCCTCAACGAAAACGGTTTCACCGGTCCTTGGATTGCGGCCAGAACGCGAGGGACGATTCTTTACAGAAAACGCGCCAAAACCTCGCAATTCGACACGGTTCCCGGCGGCGAGTGCATCGGTGATTTCATCAAGCACCGCATTCACAATATTCTCGACGTCACGATGATAGAGGTGCGGATTACGGGCAGCAACAATCTGCACTAGTTCCGATTTGATCACGCCGGCCCCCTTGAAGTCTTTTCGGTTAAAAGAATGGCGCACAAGGTGCCAAACCGAAAAACCCACGTCAAGGAACAACTTAACCAAAAAGAGGCGGCGGTTGATGTACCATGTCGGATGTCACTTGCTTCATGGCAGATCGAACACGGAAGCGAAGACGACGCGGCACGGCGCAATCTTCTTTCTCACGCCCGCTCACGAAAGGATTTGTCGCCGATCTTTGCATCTCGACCTTGGGCATATTACATAGGAGACGGTAACGGGTGCGGACATGCAAACACGCCTGCAACCGTTTAATCCGATCAACGGACACAA